>CBHTUE010000311.1:0-5475 GCA_966096115.1 uncultured Phenylobacterium sp. | reverse complement strand
GCGGCTGGCCTTGCCGGCGATGGCCAGGATCGGGGCGATGGTCGGGGGCGTCTTCGCGGGCCGCGCCAGCTTGCGCGGCGCAGGCTTCGGCGGCGCGGCCTTCTTCGGCGCCGGCGGCTTCGGCGGGGCCGGCTTCGCAGGCTCGGGGTCCGGCGGAGGCGGAGGTGGCGGTGGCTCGGGCGGCGGCGGGGTCACCAGCGACACCACGATCGGCGGCGCCTCGGCGGGCTCGACAGTCCGCGGCTGGGCGCCGAGCAGCACCGCCACCACCAGGGCATGCCCGGCCAGGCTGCCCGCCACGACCAGCGCGCGGCGTCGCCGTCCGGAACGTCTGGGGCCGTCGGTCATCGTTCGCCGCCGTCGGAATGAGCGGCCCCTCCTCCGCGGTGGAGGAGGGGTGTCTGACTATACGTCGTCATCGCCTTCACAGCGCCGCCCCGACCCTTCCCGCAACGGGGAAGGGCGGACGGGCGCCGGCGGGGATCGCGGACGATCGGCGGCTCTTAGGCCAGGACGATCAGCACGACCCGACGGTTAGCCTGGCGGCCGACCTTGTCGGTGTTGGGCGCCACCGGAGCGTCAGGCCCGTACGAGATGGTCGAGATGCGGTTCAGCGCCACGCCGTGCTGGTTCAGGTAGCGGCGCACCGCCTCGGCCCGCTCCTCGCCCAGCTTGTAGTTGAAGTCCTTCGCACCCGTCGTGTCGGTGTGGCCCTGCACCTCGACATAGACGTTGCGGTTGTCGGTCTTCAGCTTCTCGACGAAGGCGTCCAGGCGCTGTTGCGCTTCGGGCGACAGGTCGGCCTTCGCCGTCTTGAACTTCATGCTGTCGTCGGAAAGCACCTCCGAATAGAGGAACTTGCCTTCCGCCAGCTTGCCGGCCGCCACGGCGCGGTCCAGCGCGTCCTTGGCCGTGCCTTCGACCGCGGCGACGTGCGTGTCGGTCGCGTCGACCCGTCCGTTGACCTGCGTGCCGACGATCGACGCCTGCTCGCGCACGAACTTCTTGGTGGCGCAGCCACCCAGGGTACCCGCCGCCAGCACGATCGCGCCGGCCACAAACAATTTCGATCCCATTCGGATCATTCCCAAGCTCCTACGTCCGGTTGTCCCCCCCGGCTTGGTAAGCTCACTGACGTACGTTCTTGGGCGGCGAACTTGGCCGTTTCGAAGTTGAAACAGGGCCCTTTTCGGGCGCAGCTTGAGCATACTCCGACGCCGTCGCCCGCCCCTTCTGGGGAGGGACAGCGCGCGGCACGCGCGCTGGGTGGGGAAGTCACGACCGTGCGCTGATATCCAGACGGCCCGCCCTCCGCTCGCCAATCCCGACTAACCCCACTTCGACCCGCACTTCCCCGCCCTGATCGCTTCGCGATCTGTCCCTCCCCAGAAGGGGAGGGCGACGACGTCCGGAAAAATCCCTTGCCATCGCTATGGTGTTATAGTTATGTATAACACCAGTGTGGGGCATAAGATGACGACAACCCGCGCAAGGACCTGTTCGAATAGCCCATGGATTCCGAGTGGAACGACAGCCAGCCGATCTACCGCCAGATCCGCGACCGGGTCATCGCGATGATCCTCGACGGCGTCCTCAAGGAGGGCGACCCGTTGCCGTCCGTGCGCAGCGTGGCCACGGACTCGCGGGTCAACCCGCTGACGGTGCTGAAGGCCTACCAGCAGTTGGCGGACGAGAAGCTGGTCGAGAAGCGGCGGGGGCTGGGGATGTTCATCAACGCCGGGGCGCGCGACCTGCTGCTCGCCGGCGAGCGGCAGAAGTTCCTGACCGAGCAGTGGCCAGAGATCCACGCCACCATCCTGCGGCTGGGCCTGGGGCCCGAGCTGCTGGGCGGCAAACCGAAGAAGGAGGGCTGAGCCGATGGCCGTGATCGAAGCCCGCCGCCTGCGCAAGGCCTACAAGTCCACCGTCGCCCTGGACGGGATCGACCTCACCGTCGAGGCCGGCCGCATCGTGGGCCTGATCGGCCCCAACGGCGCCGGCAAGTCGACCGCCCTGCAGGCCATCCTGGGCCTGATGCCCTTCGAGGGCGACCTGAAGGTGCTGGACCTCGACCCGTGGACCGCCCGCGACGCGCTGATGGCGCAGGTCTGCTTCATCGCCGACGTCGCCGTCATGCCGCGCTGGATGCGCGTCTGGCAGGCGCTGGACTACGTCGAGGGCGTCCACCCCCGCTTCGACCGCGCCAAGGCCGAGGGCTTCCTGGCCAAGACCGAGATCAAGCGCACCAGCCGCGTGCGCGAACTCTCCAAGGGCATGGTCGCCCAGCTGCACCTGGCGCTGGTCATGGCCATCGACGCGAAGCTGCTGGTGCTGGACGAGCCGACGCTCGGCCTCGACCTCCTCTACCGCAAGGCCTTCTACGACAGCCTGCTGAACGACTACTTCGACGGCGAGCGCACGATCCTGGTCACCACGCACCAGGTGGAAGAGATCCAGCACATCCTCACCGACGTGGTGTTCATCAACCACGGCCGCATCGTGCTCGACGCGACCATGGAGGCGTTCGAGGCGCGCTACGCCGAGGTCATGGCCGGCCCCGACCAGGCCGCCACGGCCCGCACCTTCAACCCGATCCACGAGCGCCAGGTGTTCGGCCGCTCGATCTTCATCTTCGACGGCGCCGACCGCGCCCGCCTGGCCCAGCTGGGCGAGGTGCGCACCCCCAGCCTCGCCGACGTCTTCGTAGCCGTGATGGGGCCGCTCGCTGGCCCGGGCGCGGCAACCGGGGAGCGCGCGGCATGAACAAGGTGCGCCCCTTCTACTGGTCCGTCCGCCGCGAGCTCTGGGAGAACCCGGCGCTGTGGGTCGCCCCGCTGGCCGTCGAGGCGGTGGTGCTGTTCGGCTACTTCATCTCCAGCTTCCACCTCCCGCGCGCCGTCGCCAACGCCGCCGCCGGGATCAAGCTGGCCAAGGGCTCGTCTACCCTGGACACCCCCTTCGCCGTCGCCGCCGCGGCGGCGATGATGATCAGCGTCTTCGTGGCGATCTTCTATGCGCTGGGCGCGCTGCACAACGAGCGCCGCGACCGCAGCCTGCTGTTCTGGAAATCGCTGCCGGTCTCCGATCTCACCGTGGTCGCGTCCAAGGCGGTCATCCCGCTGGTGGTCCAACCGGCGATCATCGTCGTCATCGTGTTCGCCACCCAGCTGCTGATGCTGTTCTGGGCCACCATCGTGCTGGCGCTCAGCGGCGGCGACCTCGGCTACTATTACAGCCACACGCACCTGCCGATGATCTGGCTGATGCTGCCCTACGGCATGGTCGTCAACGCGCTGTGGGACGCGCCCTTCTACGGCTGGCTGATCCTGGTCTCGGCCTGGGCGCGCAAGGCGGCCTTCGTCTGGGCGATCGGCCCCTGGCTGGCCCTGATGGCCTTCGAGTGGATGGGGTTCCAGACCTTCCACGTCCGCGACCTCCTGGGCTCGCGCCTCTTCGGAGGCTTCGAGCTGGCCTTCACGATCGACGGCAAGACCACGATCCAGACCCTGTCGCAGGTCACGCCCCTGCGCTGGCTGGGCAACCCCGGCCTCTATGTCGGCCTGGTCGTCGGCCTCGCCTGCTTCGCCCTCTGCGTCCGGCTCAGACGGCGCAACGACCCGATCTGAGCCGCCCCGCGGCCTGACCTTTCACACCATCCGATTTTTCGAAGGGAGGAGACTCTCGATGCCCCCTCATGCCCACTCGCCTGCCCCCGCTCATCGGGGCTCCAGGCGTCCCCGGCGCGCCCGCGACACGGCCCCACCGGTCCCGCGGTTCGCCTTCGCCGGCGGCCTCCAGCGCCCCAAGGCTGTGACGGCCGCCGGCGTCGCGCGCCTCCGGCCGGAGACGCGGCCATGAACCTCCAGGCCCCAGACGGCGCCCCCGGGATCCTGCATGCGGGCGCGGCCCTCCTGCTCGCCACCCACATCGGCGGCGGCGCCACGGGCATCGTCTCCGGCGGCGTGGCCATGGTCGCCCGCAAGGGGGGCCGCCTGCACCGGCAGGCGGGCAAGGTCTTCTTCGGCGGCATGCTGGCCATGACCGTGGTCGGCGCCACTGTCGCCCCGTTCCTCGACGAGGCGCAGTGGACCAACACCCTGGCGGCGACCTTCACCTTCTACCTGGTGGTGACCGGCTGGCTGACGGCGCGCCGCCGCGACGGCCAGACTGGGGCCCTGGACCGCTGGGCGATGCTGATCCCGATCGGCGTCATCGCCGCGGTGGCGAGCGCCGTGCTGCTCGACGCCGGCAAGGGCGACGGGACCTTCGGCACGGTCTACGCCTTCGCGGTCCTGTCGGCGGTCGGTCTTGCCGGCGACCTAAACCAGCTGCGCCGGGGCGGCCTTTCCGGCCCGTCCCGCACGGCGCGCCACATCTGGCGCATCAGCCTGGCGCTGTTCGTGGCCACCGGCTCCTACTTCATGGGCCAGCCGAAGTTCGTCCCGGAGATCCTCAAGACCACCGGCCTCAACTTCGCGCCGCCGCTCGCGGTGCTGGTCCTGCTCGTCTTCTGGCTGGTCCGCGTGCGCCTCCCGCGCCGCCGCAGGCCCACCCAACAACCCGTCGCCGCCTGAACCCGCCAAACATGAACCGGGAGGTTCCCATGCGCGCTCTCGTCACCCTGCTCGTCACCCTGCTGCTCGCGGGCGCCGCCCCGGCCGCGCAAGCCGCCGACGCCGTCTCCGCGCCCGCCGCGGCCAACGCCCCCGCTCCAGCCAAGGTCAAGCCGGCCAAGCCCTACAAGGTCCCGCGCACCCGCGACGGCCAGCCCGATCTGCAGGGCATCTGGACCAACTCTTCGCTGACGTTCCTGCAGCGTCCGCCGATCTTCAAGGCGCTGATCGCCACGCCGCAGGAGGAGGCCATGCTGCTGGCCGGCTTCAAGCAGATGGCCGGCGACATTATCTCCACGGACCCGATCGACCCCAACAAGCCGGCCCCGCCCGTGGTCAAGAGCGCGCCCCAGACCGACTTCCTGGAGATGGACCTGCACCTGGCCCGCATCGACGGCCAGCCCCGTTCGTCCTGGATCGTCGACCCCGCCGACGGCCAGATCCCCTTCACCCCCGCCGGGCGCGCGGCCGAAAAGGCGACCGGCGGCAAGGGCTACGACGGCCCCGAGGCGCGGCCGCTCGAGGAACGCTGCCTCACCGCCATCGGCAATCCCGAGGGCCCGCCGATGATGAACACCGGCTTTAACGCCAACTACCAGCTCGTCCAGACCCGCGACCAGGTCGCCATCCTGGTGGAGATGAACCACGACGTGCGCATCATCCGCCTGGCCGCCCAGGGCGAACCGCCACCGGCCCACCTGCCCAAGCCGATCCAGCCCTGGATGGGCGACTCGATCGGCTGGTGGGAGGGCGACACCCTGGTCGTCGAGACCACCAACATGAACCCGAGGGCCTATGTCGACTCCCTGAGCGGCGGCTTCGCCTGGTCGCCCGCGGGCAAGCTGACCGAGCGGTTCACCCG
>CBHTUE010000310.1:0-5542 GCA_966096115.1 uncultured Phenylobacterium sp. | reverse complement strand
ACCTGCATCACCTCCTCCTTCGCCTCGCCCAGGCCGACCATGATGCCGGACTTGGTGAACTGCGTCGGGTCCCGCTCCTTCACCCGCTCCAGCAGGCGCAGCGAATTGTAGTAGCGCGCGCCCGGCCGGATCGAGAGGTAGAGGCGCGGCACGGTCTCCAGGTTGTGGTTGAAGACGTCGGGCTTCGCGTCGATCACCTCGTGCACCGCCTCGAGCGGCCGGCGCAGGAAGTCGGGCGTCAGGATCTCCACGGTCGTTCCAGGAGAGACAGCGCGGATCGCGCGGACCACGGCGGCGAAGTGCGCCGCGCCGCCGTCAGCCAGGTCGTCGCGGTCGACGGACGTGATGACCACGTGCTTCAGGCCCATCTTGGCCACGGCGTCGGCGACCCGCGTGGGCTCGGTCGGGTCCAGCGGGTTCGGCTTGCCGGTCGCCACGTTGCAGAACGAGCAGGCCCGCGTGCAGATCTCGCCCATGATCATCATGGTGGCGTGGCTCTTGGACCAGCATTCGCCGATGTTCGGGCAGGCGGCCTCCTCGCACACCGTGACCAGCCCGTGGCCCTTCACGATCTCGCGGGTGGCGTTGTAGCCGGGCGAGCCGGGCGCGCGCACCCGCAGCCATTCCGGCTTGCGCAGCAGCGGCGTCTCCGGCCGGCCTTCCTTCTCGGGGTGGCGCGGGCGCGCCTTCAGGGTGTCGATGACAACGGCCATGCCCCTAGATCGGCTGTCGAGGCCTCCGGATCAAGCCGCCTTTCCACCGCAGCCCCTGCCGGATAGGCTTGGGCCAACGGGAAGAAACGACAAAAGGAGACGCCGCTCTTGCGTGCGTTCGACGCCGGCCAGGCGCAGTCCTCGGTTTTCGACGCCCTCGTGGCGGCGAGCCGCAAGTACGGGGTGAAGAAGCCGATCCTGGAGGACCAGGAGCGGAACCCGCTCAGCTATCTCGACCTGATCCGGGCCGCCTTCGCGCTGGGTCGCAAGATCGCGGGGTTCACGAAGAAGGGCGAGCGCGTCGGGGCGATGCTGCCGTCCAGCTCGGGCGGGGTGGTGACGTTCTTCGCCCTGCACGCTTTCGGCCGCGTGCCGACGATGCTCAACTTCACGGCCGGCATCCGCAACCTCAAGGCCGCCTGCGAGCTGGCCGGGGTGAAGACGGTGCTGACGTCCCACCGCTTCGTCGAGCAGGGCAAGCTGCACGACCTGGTCGATGCGCTCGAGACCCTGACCAAGGTGGTCTACCTGGAGGACGTTCGGAAGACGATCGGCCTCGCCGACCGCCTCTACGCCGCCGCCGCCGGCGCCCTGCCCCGCCAGTTCCGTATCGCGACCCAGCCGTCCGACCCGGGCGTCATCCTGTTCACCTCCGGCAGCTTCGGCGCGCCGCGCGGGGTGGTGCTGAGCCAGTCGAACCTGATCGCCAACACCCGCCAGATCGCCACGCATATCGCGCTGGACAAGAACTGGGTCTTCTTCAACCCGTTGCCGATCTTCCACTGCTTCGGCCTGACCGGCGGCGCGCTGCTGCCAATCCTGGAGGGGCTGAAGGCCTTCCAGTACCCCTCGCCGCTGCACATCAAGCAGATCCCGCCGCTGGTGAAGGACACCGGCGCCAACGTCCTCTTCGCCACCGACACCTTCCTCAACCAGTACGCCCGCTCGGCCGACCCCGACGAACTCTCCGGCCTCACCTTCGTCGTCTGTGGCGCCGAGAAGGTCCGCGAGGAGACCCACAACCTGATCGCCGACAAGTTCGGCCCGATCCCGATCCTCGAGGGCTACGGCGCCACCGAGGCGTCGCCGGTGATCGCGGTGAACCAGCCGGCCGACAACCGCCGCGGCACGGTCGGCGGCCTGCTGCCCGGCATGGAGACGCGGCTGGAACCGGTCGAGGGCATCCCTGGCGGCGGCAAGCTGCTGGTCCGCGGGCCCAACATCATGTCCGGCTACCTCAACGCCCAGGGCGGGGTCGATGCGCCGGCCGGCGGTTGGCACGACACCGGCGACGTGGTGTCGCTCAGCGACGACAACTGGATCAAGATCCTCGGGCGCGTGAAGCGCTTCGCCAAGATCGGCGGCGAGATGGTTTCGCTGACCGCCGCCGAGGACCTGGCCGCGGCCGTCTGGCCCGAGGGCCGCCACGCGGTCGTCGCCAGGGCCGATCCGAAGAAGGGCGAGCGCCTGATCCTGGTCACCGACCGCCGCGACGCCGAGGCCGGGCCCCTGGTGGCCTACGCCCAGCAGATCGGCGCGCCGGAGCTGGCTGTGCCCCGCAAGATCATCCGGGTGCCGGAGATCCCGGTCCTCGGCACCGGCAAGACCGACTACGTCGCCCTGCAGCGGATCGTCGACTCGGAGATGGCGTCCGCGGCGTGAGGCCCAACACCGAGGGGGATTGAAGGATGCCAAACCTCACCGCCTGGTCGCCGCGCGTGCTCAGTGTGCTGCGGATCATCACCGCCCTGCTCTTCCTGGAACACGGCCTGATGAAGCTGTTCCACTTCCCGGCCCCGCAGCCCGGTGTCACCGACCCGCTGCCGACCATCCTGCTGGCGGCGGCAGTGATCGAGCTGGCGGGCGGCGTCCTGATCACGCTGGGCCTCTTCACCCGCCTCGTCGCCTTCGTCTGCTCCGGGCAAATGGCGGTTGCATACTTCATGGCCCACGCCCCGCAGGGCTTCTATCCGGCCCTCAACATGGGCGAGCCGGCCGTGCTCTATTGCTTCGTGTTCCTCTACCTGGTCTTCGCCGGGCCGGGCCCGTGGAGCCTCGACACCGTCGTCCGCAAGCGCGCCTAGGCGCCGTCACTCGCCGGCGATGGCCTGGAGTGCGGGCTCGGGCACGGCCCGGCGATGCAGCAGGCGGCGGACCAGGACGTAGAACAGCGGCACGAAGAAGATCGCCAGCACCGTAGCGGTCAGCATACCGCCCATCACCGAGGTGCCGATCGCGATCCGGCTCTGCGCGCCGGCCCCGGTGGAGATCGCCAGCGGCAGGACGCCGACGATCAGCGCCAGGCTGGTCATGATGATCGGCCGCAGCCGCAGCCGCGCCGCGTCCAGGGCGGCCTCGACGGCGCTCTTGCCTTGCTTCTCGGCGGCGTCAGCGAACTCGACGATCAGGATGGCGTTCTTCGCCGACAGGCCCATGGTCGTGAGCAGGCCCACCTGGAAGTAGACGTCGTTGGTCAGGCCGCGCGCCGCCACCGCCAGCGCCGCGCCCACCAGGCCCAGCGGGATCACCAGCAGCACCGAGAACGGCGTCGACCAGCTCTCGTAGAGGCCCGCCAGGCACAGGAACACGACCAGTAGCGACACCCCGTACAGCAGCGGCGCCTGGCCGCCGGAGAGCCGCTCCTGGTACGACAGCCCGCTCCAGGCCACCGACACGCCCGGCAGCTTCGCGGCGATCTCTGTCACTAGCGCCATCGCCTGGCCGGTGCTCTTGCCCGGGGCCGCGTCGCCCTGGATCTCGTAGGACGACACGCCGTTGAAGTGCAGCAGGCTGGCCGGCGCCTGGCCCCACCGCAGGTGGGCGAAGGACGAGAACGGCGCCATCTCGCCGTTGGACGAGCGCACGAACCAGTCCGCCAGGTCCTCCGGCCGGCTGCGGTACTGCGCGTCGCCCTGAACGTAGACCCGCTTCACCCGGCCGCGGTCGACGAAGTCGTCGACATAGTCGCCGCCCCAGGCCGCCGACAGGGTCTGGTCGACCTGCGCCTGCGACAGGCCAAGCGCGCCGATCTTGGCCTCGTCCATGTCGACGTCGAGGGTCGGGTTGTCCTCCAGCGAGTTCTGCCGCACCCCGGTCAGCACCGGGTCGGCGCGGGCGGTGTCGAGGAACTGGTCGATGCGCGCCTTGAAGGTCTCCCGGCTGAGGCCGCCGGTGTTGAGCAGTTCGGCGGTGAAGCCGCTGGACTGGCCCAGCCCGCGCACCGGCGGCGGGTTCAGCGCGTAGAACTGGACGTCCCGCAGGCTGGCCAGGGCGCGGGTCGCGCGGCGGGTGATGGCCTGGGCGGTGTTCTCGGACCCGTGCCGCTGCGACCACGGCGCGAAGGAGATGAAGCCGCGGCCGGCGTTCTGGCCGGCGCCGGCCTGGCCCTGCCCTATGACGGTATAGACAGCGCGGACGTTGTCTTTCTCGGACGACAGGAAGTAGTGCTCGATCGCCTTCACCGCGGCCATGGTGCGGGCCTGGGTCGCGCCGGGCGGCAGGGTGTACTGCAGCTGGGCCACGCCCTGGTCCTCCTGCGGCAGGAAGCCGGTGGGCAGGATGACGAACAGGCCGACCAGCAGGGCCAGGATCCCGGCGTAGATGACGAGGGCCAGCCGCGGCTTGCCGATCACCCGGCCGACCGCGCGGCGGTACCTATCGGCCTGATAGTCGAAGGTGGCGTTGAAGCGCCGCCCGAAGCGCCCCAGCATGCGGTCCAGGGCGTTGCCGTCCTGATGGGCCTCGGGCCGCTTCAGCAAGGTCGCAGCCAGCGCCGGCGTCAGCACCAGGGCCACCACGACCGACAGCGCCATCGACGAGACGATGGTGATGGAGAACTGCCGGTAGATCACGCCCACCGAGCCGCCGAAGAAGGCCATCGGCAGGAACACCGCCGACAGCACCAGGCCGATGGCGATCAGCGCCGTCTGCACCTGGCCCATGGATTTGATGGTGGCCTCGCGCGGGGTGATCCCCGGCTCCTCGTCCATCACCCGCTCGACGTTCTCGACCACGACGATGGCGTCGTCGACCAGCAGGCCGATGGACAGCACCAGGCCGAACAGCGTCAGCACATTGATGCTGAACCCGGCCACGGCCAGCACCCCGAACGTGCCCAACAGCACGACCGGCACCGCGATCGCCGGGATCAGGGTGGCGCGCCAGTTCTGCAGGAAGAGGAACATGACGATCACCACCAGCACGATCGCCTCGGCCAGGGTCAGCAGCACCTCCTCCACCGACAGCTTGATGAAGGCGGTGCTGTCGTTCGGGAAGGCGTACTGGTAGCCGGCCGGGAAGTCCTTGGACTGGTCCTTGATGGCGTTGCGGACCAGTTCGGCGGTCTTCAGGGCGTCGGCGCCGGGGGCGAGCTGGATGGCGATGCCCGCGCCGGGATGGCCGCTCAGGCGGCTGACGGTCGTGTAGTTCTCGCTGCCCAGCTCCACCCGCGCCACGTCCTGCAGCAGCACGCGCGAGCCGTCGGTCTGGGTCTTGACCAGGATCTGCTTGAACTGGTCGGCCGTGGTCAGGCGCGAGCGGGCCGTCACCGTGGCGTTCAGCATTTGGGCGTCGGGCGACGGCTGGCCGCCGATCTGGCCGGCGGCGACCTGGGTGTTCTGCGCCTGGATCGCGGCGATCACGTCGCTGGGCATCAGTTTGAAGCCGGCCAGCTTGAACGGGTCCAGCCAGATGCGCATGGCGTACTGCGAGCCGAACACGCTGACGTCGCCGACGCCCGCCAGCCGCCCGATCGGCTCCTGCAGGTGCGAAACCAGATAGTCCGAGACGTCGGCGCCGGAGCTGCGGTCGCTGGCGTCGTAGATCGAGAC
>CBHTUE010000309.1:0-5549 GCA_966096115.1 uncultured Phenylobacterium sp. | reverse complement strand
TACCTGCAGCTCTGCGCCGAGGACAACATGCAGGTGGTCAACTGCACCACCCCGGCCAACTACTTCCACGCCCTGCGCCGCCAGCTGCTGCGCGAATTCCGCAAGCCGCTGATCGTTATGACGCCCAAGTCGCTCCTGCGCCACAAGCGGGCGGTGTCCAACCTGGCCGACATGGCGGCCGGCACCGGCTTCCACCGCGTCATGATCGACGGCGCCGAGGCCGATTGCGAAGTGGGCGGCGTCAAGCTGCGCCCCGACGACGAGATCAGCCGCGTCATCGTCTGCTCCGGCAAGGTCTACTTCGACCTGGTCGAACAGCGGGCCAAGACCGGCCGCGACGACGTCTACATCCTGCGCCTGGAGCAGTTCTATCCGTGGCCGCTGAAGTCGCTCTCCAACGAGCTGAAGCGCTTCAAGAACGCCGAGCTGGTCTGGTGCCAGGAAGAGCCCAAGAACATGGGCGGCTGGATGTTCGTCGACCCCTGGCTGGAGCTGACCCTGGAGCGCATGAGCATCAAGGCCAAGCGCGCCCGCTACGTCGGCCGCCCGGCCTCGGCCTCCACCGCCGCCGGCCTGATGAGCCGCCACCTCAAGGAGCTGGAGAACTTCCTGACGGAAGCGTTCGCCTAGGCTAAACCCCGCCCGTCCGCACAAATGTACAAGCCCTGTACAACCGCGGCGGGCCTACTCTTGTTTGTATACTGGACACCAAGGAGCCTTCCCCCCGATGGCCGACATCATGACCCCGGCGCTGGGTGAATCCGTCACCGAAGCCACCGTCGCCAAGTGGTCCAAGAAGGCCGGCGACGCGGTGCGCAAGGACGAGATCCTGGTGGAGCTGGAGACCGACAAGGTCAGCCTGGAAGTCGCCTCGCCGTCCGACGGCGTGCTGTCCGAAATCTCCGCCGAGGAAGGCGCCACCGTCGAGCCCGGCGCGATCCTGGGCAAGGTCACCGAAGGCGCTGCGGCCGCCCCCAAGGCCAACGGCGGCGCCAAGGCCGAAGCGCCCAAGCCCGCCGAAGCTCCGAAGGCCGAAGCCAAGCCCGAGCCGAAGCCGGCGCCGGCGCCGGCCGCCAAACCCGCCGCCGAACCCGTGCTGGCCCCCTCGGCCCAGCGCGTCGCCGCCGAGAACAATCTCGACCCCGCCGCGATCGCCGGCACCGGCAAGGACGGCCGGGTGACCAAGGGCGATGCGCTCGCCGCCCTGGAGGCCCGCGCGAAGGCGCCGGCTCCGGCGCCCACGCCCTCGGCCCCGCGCGAGATCCACGAGCGTGAGGAGCGGGTCAAGATGACCCGCCTGCGCCAGACCATCGCGCGCCGGCTGAAGGAGGCCCAGAACGCCGCGGCCATGCTGACCACCTTCAACGAGGTGGACATGTCCGGCGTCATGGCGCTGCGCAACCAGTACAAGGACGTGTTCGAGAAGAAGCACGGCGTGAAGCTGGGCTTCATGTCCTTCTTCGTGAAGGCCGTGGTCCACGCGCTGCAACAGGTGCCCGAGGTCAACGCCGAGATCGACGGCACGGACATCATCTACAAGAACCACTACGACATCTCGGTCGCCGTCGGCACCGAGCGCGGCCTGGTCACCCCGGTGGTCCGCGACTCCGACGCGCTCACGCTGGCCGGCATCGAGAAGGAGATCGGCGCGCTCGGCCGCAAGGCCCGCGACGGCCAGCTGGCCCTGGAGGACCTGCAGGGCGGCACGTTCACGATCTCCAACGGCGGGGTCTACGGCTCGCTGATGTCGACCCCCATCCTGAACGCGCCGCAGTCGGGGATCCTGGGCATGCACAAGATCCAGGAGCGGCCGATGGTGGTCGGCGGCCAGATCGTGGTGCGGCCGATGATGTACCTGGCCCTCAGCTACGACCACCGCGTCGTCGACGGCCAGGGCGCGGTGACCTTCCTGGTCCACGTGAAGGAGGCCATCGAGGATCCGCAGCGGCTGCTGCTGGACGTCTAGCGGCGCTATATATCCGTTGACCGCCGGCCGCCGGATGGCGCGCCGCCAACTCTTGGATTGGGGGCCTGAATGGCTCAGTACGACGTCGTCATCATCGGGGGCGGGCCCGGCGGCTACAACGCCGCGATCCGGGCCGGGCAGCTGGGTCTGAAGGTCGCCTGCGTCGATAAGGGGATCGACGGCGGCGCGACCCTGGGCGGCACGTGCCTGAACGTCGGCTGCATGCCGTCGAAGGCGCTGCTGCACGCCTCCGAGCTGTTTGAGATGGCGGCGAAGGACTTCGCGAGCCTCGGCATCGACGTCTCGCCCAAGCTGAACCTGACGCAGATGATGGCCCAGAAGGCCGAGTCGGTCGGCGCGCTGACCAAGGGCATCGAGTTCCTGTTCAAGAAGAACAAGGTCGACTGGGTGAAGGGCTCGGGCGCGATCGCCGGCGCCGGCAAGGTCGAGGTGACCGCCGCCGACGGGTCCAAAACCACCCTCGAGGCCAAGGACATCGTCATCGCCACCGGTTCGGAGCCCTCGCCGCTGCCGGGCGTGACGGTCGACCAGAAGCAGATCGTCGACTCCACCGGCGCCCTGTCCCTGGCGGCCGTGCCGAAGAAGCTGGTGGTGATCGGCGCCGGGATCATCGGCCTGGAGTTGGGCTCGGTCTGGCGCCGGCTGGGCGCCGAGGTGACCGTCGTGGAATTCCTCGACCGCATCACCCCCGGCATGGACGCCGAGATGGCCAAGACCTTCCAGCGGTCGCTGACCAAGCAGGGCATGGTCTTCAAGCTGGGCGCCAAAGTCACCGGCGCGACCACCTCGAAGAAGGGCGTCTCGCTCACCGTCGAACCCGTCGCCGGCGGCGCGGCCGAGACGCTGGAGTGCGACGTGGTGCTGCTGTCCATCGGCCGCCGGCCCTTCACGCAAGGGCTCGGGCTGGAGACCGTCGGGATCACGCCCGACAAGCGCGGCTTCATCGAGACCGACCACTGGAAGACCAGCGCCGCGGGCGTCTGGGCGATCGGCGACGTCACCCACGGCCCGATGCTGGCCCACAAGGCCGAGGACGAAGCCGTCGCCTGCATCGAGACCATCGCCGGCAAGGCGGGCCACGTGAACTACGGGATCATTCCCAGCGTGATCTACACCTATCCGGAGGTCGCCTGGGTCGGGAAGACCGAGGAAGAGCTGAAGGCCGAGGGCCGCGCCTACAAGGCCGGCAAGTTCCCCTTCACCGCCAACAGCCGCGCCAAGATCAACCACGAGACCGAGGGCTTCGTGAAGGTCCTGGCCGACGCCGTGACCGACGAGGTCCTGGGCGCGCACCTGATCGGCCCGTCGGTGTCGGAGATGGTCGGCGAATATTGCGTGGCCATGGAATTCCGCGCCGCGTCCGAGGACGTCGCCCGCACCTGCCACCCGCACCCGACCCGCTCGGAGGCGCTGCGCCAGGCCGCCATGGGAGTCGAAGGGTGGACGATGCAGGCCTAGAGGGGGCCGGCCTGAACGGTCGCATCCTCGTCCGCCGCGCGCGGCCGGACGAGCTGGCGGCCTGTGCGCGCATCTATGTGCGCGTGCTCACCGACACCTTCACCTGGATCCCGCCCGAACGGCACCGCGAGGAGGACTTCTTCGCCGCCGCCCGCGAGGAGGAGATCTACGTCGCCGTCGAGGGGCCCAGGTTGCTGGGCATGGCGGCGCTCTACCGGCCGCAGCGGTTCCTGCATTCGCTCTATGTGACCGACCGCGGCCGCGGCGTGGGCAAGCTCCTGCTGGACCATGTGGTCGCACAGGCCGGCGGGGCGCTGTCGCTGAAGTGCCAGGCGGCCAACGCCGGCGCCCAGGCCTTCTACATCCGCGAAGGCTTCCGCTGCACCGAGGCGGGCGAGGACGGCGGCGTGGCCTGGCTGCGGTTCGTGCGCGCCTGAAACTTCACGTGACGACTTGCGGTTGAGGTGAGAGGCTCTGCGTCTCACGAAGGGAGGCCGCCATGCTCGTCCTTCTCGCCGCCGCCACGGTCGCCGCCGGCGGCCCCGCTTCAGACGTTTCGCGGATGCCAAACCTCTACCAGCCGCCGGCCGCCTGCAGGAACGCGCCCTACCAGGTGGTGGACCGCTATGGTCGACCGCTGCCGACACGGCTGGGCGACCTGCCAAAGGCCGGCCCGATGCTGCTGGTGGATCGCCGGGTGGACGGCTGCCCGGTGATCACGCTGATGCGCGGCGACACGGCCGCGGCGCCGGATCAGCCGAACCCGCCGCCCGGCCAGCACCGCGTCGTACCGGTGCGGCCGTCGCTGAAACTTAGGTGACGTAAGCTTAATTAGGCCGCCGCGTAGGCTGATGGCAGCTTCGTGAGGCTCGCGCAGAAGGGAGGCTGCCATGCTCGCACTCATCGCCGCCATGACCGTGGCTGCCGCAACGCCGGAGCCGGCCGCCGAGCGACCGCTGGGCGCGCCTTCGGCCGCGTTCAAGCCTGTGTTCCGCAGCTTCCGTTCGGAGGAGCTTGCCGCGCGCCTGCACTGCAAGGACGCCGCCCGGTACCAGACCGGCTTCGAGCCCGCGCTGCTGTTCCGCGACAAGGACAAGCCCGATGCCCGGGCGCGCCGGCTGATCGACCTGCCGAACGGCGCCTACTGCCTCGTCGGCGAGGCCGATAGCCCGGGGGGCGAGAGCCGATGAGCCTTGTCGCCGCATTCGTCTTCGGCGCCGCCCTGGGCGGCGCTCCGGTCGCCGCCGCGCCGGCGCCCGCCGCCGCGGAAGTCGCCGACGACCGCACGCCCATGCGCTGCAAGCCTGCGCCGTACTATGTCGCCGAGCGTGGCGAGCGGACCGTCGTGGAGCGGATCATGGTGACGGGCAGCCGCGTGCCGCTGACGGCCCGCGATTTCCCCGACCGCCGCGCCCGGCCGTGCTTCCTGATGCGCTACGAGGCGCCCAATCCCCTGCGGCCCGCCGACTGATCGTCAGGCGTGCGGATGCGCCGCCGAATAGGCGCTGAGCAGGGCGGCGGCGTCGACCTCCGTGTACCGCTGCGTCGTCGACAGCGAGGCGTGGCCCAGCAGTTCCTGGATCGAGCGCAGGTCCGCGCCCGCCCCCAGCAGGTGGGTGGCGAACGAGTGGCGCAACGCATGCGGCGTGGCGCTGGCCGGCAGGCCCAGGCGGCCGCGTAGCAGCTGGACGGTGGCCTGGACATGGCGAGGGCTCAGCACCCCGCCTCGCTTGGCCCGGAACAGGCGTTCACCGGGCATGATCGCGAACGGGACCTGGGCCAGATAGGCGTCGACGGCGTCGCGGACGGCGGGCAGCACCGGCACCATGCGCGTCTTCGAGCCCTTGCCGGTGATGCGCAGGAGGTCGCCCATCGGCGCGTCGGAGCGTAGCAGCGACAGCGCCTCCGAGATCCGCAGGCCGCAGCCGTAAAGCAGGGTCAGCACCGCCTCGTCGCGGGCCGCTTCCCAGTCCTCCCGGTCGGGATCGAGGCCCGGTTCGGCCAGCAGGCCGGCGGCCTGGTCCTCGGTGACCGGCCGCGGCGCGCCGGGCTTCACCCGCGGCCCGCGCACCAGGGCGATGGCGGCGTTGGGCGCGTCCAGGCG
>CBHTUE010000308.1:0-5563 GCA_966096115.1 uncultured Phenylobacterium sp. | reverse complement strand
TCGATCGAGCAGACGATGATGCAGTTGTCGGCCTTATCGCGGACGACCTCCATCTCGTACTCTTTCCAGCCGAGCACGCTCTCCTCGATCAGCACCTCGGTGGTGGGCGACAGGTCCAGGCCGCGCTCCACGATCTCGCGGAACTCCTCGACGTTGTAGGCGATGCCGCCGCCGGTGCCGGCGAGGGTGAAGCTGGGCCGGACGATCGCCGGCAGGCCCACGAACTCCAGCCCCTCCAGGGCCTCGTCCATCGAATGGGCGGCCTTGGACTTGGGGCTCTCGAGCCCGAGCTTGTCCATGGCGTCGCGGAACTTCTGGCGGTCCTCGGCCTTGTCGATCACCTCGGCCTTCGCGCCGATCATCTCGACGCCGTACTTCTTCAGCGCGCCGGACGCTTCGAGGGCGAGCGCCGTGTTCAGGGCCGTCTGGCCGCCCATGGTCGGCAGCAGCGCGTCGGGACGTTCCTTGGCGATGATCTTCTCGACCATCTCCGGGGTGATCGGCTCGATGTAGGTGGCGTCGGCGACGTCGGGATCGGTCATGATCGTCGCCGGGTTCGAATTCACCAGCACGATCCGGTAGCCCTCGGCGCGCAGCGCCTTGCAAGCCTGCACCCCGGAATAGTCGAACTCGCAGGCCTGACCGATGACGATCGGGCCCGCGCCGATGATCAGGATGGAGGAAATGTCGGTGCGTTTGGGCATTACGTCTCGCGCGCGGGCGTCGGCGCGACTCCAGGAGGAGGCGCCGCCGCAAAGGTCAGGTCTGCAGGTTAAGCGGGCCGTTTAGAGGGGCGGGGCCGTGCGCGCAAGGCCGCTGGCGGCGAAGTCGCAGCCGTGGTTTCCGCTCCGAGAAATTTCCAAGCCGAATCACGCAACTAGCCGGCCGCCCGAACGCTATCTCCCTGAGCGTCGAACCCGCGGCGCCGGAGTTTTGCGGAGCGCCCATGAGCCTGCTGGAAAGAATCCCGACGCTGAGCGACGAGGAGGTGGCCAACCTGCTCGCCAATGCGCGCCGCCTTCTGGAGCAGGGCGACGAGAAGCAGCGGGTCGCCGCCGAGGGCCTGCTGCCGGCCCTGGAAGAGGCCGACGCCGAGCGCCGCCAGGCCCGCCTGGACCGCGCCAAGGAAAAGCGAGCTGCAACCCGCAAGGCCACCCTGCGGCAGGCCGCCGCAGCGGCGTAGGCCTCATTTCCTCCCCGCCACGGGGAGGGACAGACCGCGCAGCGGTCCGGGTGCGGGACTCGCGATCATCCCCAACCTCTGAGATTCTGCCCCGCGCTTCCCCAACCTGCTCGCCTTCCGCGAGCTGTCCCTCTCCGTGGCGGCGAGGGTAGGCATAACGTTCGCGTACTTGCGTCTTGGTCGCGAGACGGGCAGCTTCCCGGCATCAGGTTCGCTGAACGCGGACTCAACCCTAGGGACGACCTTTGGCCGCCGCCGCGACGACCTCCGACATCCTCACCCCGCTCATGACCCGCGTCGCCGGGGGCGACCGCGAGGCCCTGCGACAACTTTACGACGCCACCTCGGCGAAGCTTTTTGGGGTGTGCCTGCGTATCCTTTCCGACCGCGAGGAAAGTGAGGACGTCTTGCAGGACGTTTACGTCACCATCTGGCGTCGGGCGGACCGTTTTGATGCGGCCCGCGCGAGCGTGATGACATGGCTGTCAACGATCGCACGCAACCGGGCTATCGACCGGCTGCGCGCCCGGGGACCCATGGCTTACGCCGACCAGGTGGACGACTTGGAGATCGCCGACGGTGCGGACAGCGCAGAGACGCTGCTGTCAGCCGCCGACGATCGGAACAGACTGCACGGCTGCCTTTCGGAACTCGATGAGCGTACCGAAAAGGTTATTCGCACCGCCTTCTTTGAGGGCGTGACCTATGAGGCGCTCGCTCGGCGGATGGATGCTCCGCTCGGGACGGTCAAGAGTTGGATCCGTAGAGGATTGGCGAAACTCAAGGGATGTCTTGAAGGATGAGCGAAGCCCCTGACCTGTCCGAAGCCGAGGCCTTCGCGGCCGAGCACGCCCTGGGTGTGCTCAACGCGCGGGAACGCGGTGAAGCGGAAGCCAGGATGGCGCGTGAGCCTGCTTTCGCCGCCCAGGTGGAAGCATGGCGACAGCGCCTGGCGCCGATGGTCGAGTCCATCGCCGCCGTGCCTGTGCCGCACGACCTGTGGCGCCGTATCGAACGCAGTCTGCCGGCCAACGACAACGGCCAGGTCCAGGGCCGCGTGCGTTTCTGGCGCAACTCCGCCCTGGGCGGCTACGGACTGGCCGCGGCCAGCGTCGCGGCGCTCCTGGTGCTGATCGCCCAGCCGCCGCAGGTGGTCACCAAGATCCAGACCGTGCAGCCGCAGGGCCAGCTGATCAGCGCCAGCCTGACCTCGACGTCGGGCAATGCGGTGCCGTTGTTCGTGGCCGCCTACGATCCCGACCGCAAGGCGATCATCGTCACCTCGCTGCTGCCGGCCGACGCCCATCCGGGCAAGGTGCAGGAACTGTGGCTGATCGCCGGCAAGGACCATCCGAAGCCCGTGGGCTTCCTGGAGCCCGGCAAGTCGAAGGTCATTCCGGTGAAGGTCGACTTGGCCGGCCAGATGGCGCCGGACCAGACCCTGGCCGTCTCGATCGAGGCGCCCGGCGGCTCGACCGACCCCAACGGTCCGCAAGGCCCCGTGGTGGGCGCCGGCAAGTTCTCGCCGGTCTAGCCACCGAACTTCCCAGAGTACCGGACGGGGGGGGCGCCCGCGGCGCCCGGGGGGTGTGTTGGGGGGCGGGGGCGGGAGGGGGGGGGGGGGGGGGGCCCGCTTTCCGCGTTTTCCGCGGTTTGCGCTTGATGGCCCTTCGCGGCGCCGCGAACCGATCGAGAGCGCCTTTTGGATGCACGGCGAATGTGCGGGTTTGGTCTGCGGAAATAGCCGGGAACCGCCGCATCTGAGCGGGGTCGCCCCTCAGTATATGCAGCATCGCCGGTTGAGGCGGATGCAACTCGAGGAATACAGACGAATGTCCCGTAAGGTAATCGCCACGCTCGTGGCTGGTTTTGTCATGGCTACGGCGGGCGGAACCTTTGCGTCGGCCGCCATGGGCGAGAAGACGGTGATGGTCGGCGGCGCCGCCATGTATCCGTCCAAGAACATCGTCCAGAACGCCGTGAATTCGAAGGACCACACCACTCTGGTCGCCGCCGTGAAGGCCGCCGGCCTGGTGGATACGCTGTCCAGCCCCGGCCCGTTCACGGTGTTCGCGCCGACCAACGCCGCCTTCGGCAAGCTGCCGCCCGGCACGGTCGACAACCTGGTGAAGCCCGAGAACAAGGGCACGCTGACCACCGTCCTGACCTATCACGTGGTCGCCGGGCGCCTGTCGGCGGCCGACATCGCCGCCAAGATCAAGGCCGGTGGCGGCAAGGCCATGCTGAAGACCGTGCAGGGCGAGGACCTGACCGCCACCTCCAAGAACGGCGCCATCTGGCTGACCGACGCCAAGGGCGGCATGTCCAAGGTCACCATCGCCAACGTCTTCCAGTCCAATGGCGTGATCCACGTCGTCGACACGGTGCTGATGCCGTAAGGCCCGCACCACCGCAGATCTCCACCGATGGCGCCGCGCGAGCGGCGCCATCCTTGTTTTGAGCCACTGAAAACACTGAAAGCACTGAAGGCTCAGCAGCGCGGGCTCCTCAGTGTTTTCGGTGGTTTTGAAACTGAGAGCCTCCGCTTGCGCGAAGGCTCTTCAGATGTGGGCCAGTTTGTCGGGGTTGCGCATGGCGTAGATGGCGGCGATGCGGCCGTCGGAGCCGGGTTCGAAGGCCAGGGTTTCCGGGCCGTCGGCCAGGCGCAGGACCAGGCCCGGCAGGCCGTTGATGCGCACGGCCTCGAAGTGCTCATACAGCGGCGCGCCGCCGTGGCGCCAGTGCAGTCCCTCCAGCAGGCGGATGATGTCGGCGCGGCCGACCAGCACGCGCAACGCCGCCTTCCGCTTGCCGCCGCCGTCGGTGACCATGACGGCGTCCTCGGCCAGCAGCTCCGACAGGGCCGAGACGTCAGCGTTGTGGGCGGCCGCGGCAAAGGCGGCGGCCAGCTTCAGCGCGTGATCCTGGTCGACCGTGAAGCGCGGACGGGCGTCGCGCACATGCTCGCGGGCGCGGCTGGCCAGCTGGCGGACGGCGGCCTCCGAACGGTCCAGGGTATTGGCGACCTCGGCGTAGTCGGTCTCGAACACGTCGTGCAGCAGGAACACCGCCCGCTCCAGCGGCGACAGGCGCTCCAGCGCCAGCAGGAAGGCCACCGAGACGTCCTCGGCCCGCTCTACCGGGTCGTCGGTGAGGGGCTCGATCAGCGGGTCGGGCAGCCAGGGGCCCTTGTAGGCCTCCCGCTCGACCTTGGCCGCGCGCAGGCGGTCGATGCAGAGCCGCGTGGTGGCGCGCACCAGCCAGGCGGCGGGATCGGTGACGCCGGCGCCGGCCCGCTGCCAACGCAGCCAGGTGTCCTGCACCGCGTCCTCGGCCTCGGAGACCGAGCCCAGCATCCGGTAGGCCAGCCGCTTCAGGCGCGGCCGGTTCTGCTCGAAGGCCTCGGTGAGCGTCGCGTCCATCGCCGCCAGCCTACGCCGCCAGCGGGGTCGTCGCGATGGGGTGGGGCGCAACAGCCGTCCCCGCCACCACGACCCTGGAGCAGGTCTTGCCGTAGCCCAGGGCGTACTTCAGCGTCGGATACATCCGCGAGGTCATCAGGGTCAGGCTGATGGCCACCAGCGCCTTGTCGCCCCAGCGGCGGACAATCTCGTCGCGCAGCGGATCGACCGTCTCCAGGTCGCGGGCCAAGCTGGCGCGGGCGAAGCGCCAGGCCAGGGCCGCGGTCTCGCCCATGGCCGCCTCGTCGCCGGCCAGGATGGCGCGCAAGACCTCGGGGTTCGTGCCGCCCGCGACGGCCATGTCGACGCCGATCTGGGTGCAGGGCCCGCAGTCCTCGGCCAGGGTGCCGACGATGCCGGCCGCGGCCAGCGCCTCGGCCGGGGCGGCCTTGCGGTCAGCGACGCTGGTGACGAGGCTGAACTTGAAGAACGACGCCGTGTTCGCGCGCAGCAGATGGCGCATGTACGTCGCGTCGTAGCCCCACTGGCGTTCGAAGCCGTCGATGATGCGGGAGAAGATGGCCTTGAGCATGGATCAGGCTCCTTTCGGCTTGCGGAAGAGGGCGAGCGCCAGCGGGATCGCGGCGAACAGGTAGACGCCCACGAAGTCGCGCTGCACGTCGGCCAGCGGGGAGGCGCCGCAGGTCGCGTCATAAACGTGCACCGCGGCGTGCAGGGTCAGCCAAGTGGCCGCCGCCGCCAGCGCCGGCCAGCCCTGCGCCGGCCGCCAGGCGTACCAGCCCAACCCGGCGGCGCACATCAGGTAGACGGCTCCGATGTCCCGCACGAAGTGCGGATTGAACGGCCCCGTGGTCGGCACGCCCGGCACCGTGTCGTACCAGGTCAGCGGCACGCCCAGCATGGCGACCCCGTTGGCCACGAACGCCAGGGCCATGAGGGCGGCGAGGTATCTGTGCCA
>CBHTUE010000307.1:0-5574 GCA_966096115.1 uncultured Phenylobacterium sp. | reverse complement strand
CGCGTCGTCGAACAGGGTCTGGGCCTGCAGGGCGACGTAGGCTTCGTGGGAGATCGCCACCAGTTCGAACCCGCCGTCCGCGGTCTCGTGCAGGATCAGGGGCAGGGCGATGTCCGCCGGCGCGGCGCCGCCGTCGTCGGCCACGGCCCCCGTCCCCGGCGCGGCGGGTGGTGTCCAGCCCGGGTACGGCGGCTGCCAGTCCGGATAGATCGCCGGGTGGTTCCACGGGTCCAGCGACGGGTCCACCTCAGGCGGGCCGGAGGTGGTTACATCGGGGGACGACGGAGGCTCAGGATCGGGTGACGCCGGAGCCTCCGACGCGCCGGCGGCGACGCTGGGCGTGTAGCCGCTGACCCTGCCGTAGGCATTGTACCAATAGTTGGCGTAGTCCTCGACGGTGGTCCCGCCCACCCGGTCGACCCAGGCGTGGGAGTGCCGGTCGTTGCCGGGGCCGTAGTACTCGGTGAAGAACGCCTGGAAGACGTCGGGCCGGTCGGCCAGGATTTTCGCCAGCGGGATGCCGTCGACCGTGGTCCGTCCGGCGGGCGCGCCGTCCTCGGCCGGCGCTCCAAGACCCGCGCCGTCGCCGGGCGTGTAGCCGCTCGCTTCGCCGTAGGCCTTGTACCAGTAGCGCGCGTAGTCCTCGGGCGAGGTCCCGCCGACCCGGTCGATCCAGGCGTGCGAGTTGCGGTCGTTCAGCGGCCCGTAGAACTCCGCGTAATAGGCCGCGTAGACGTCGGGCCGCTCGCGCAGGATCTGCGCTGCGTCGATCTCGCCGGAGGGCGCGGCCGCGGCGCTCTCCAGCAGGGCGCGCGCGGGCGCCATGTCGTCGTCCAGGTCGTCCAGTATGCCGTTACGCAAGCGCCCCTCCTGTCTCTCCGCAGGCGACGCCAGAAAAAGCGCCTGGCCCGCCATCGGACAACTGTAAGAATCTTATAAGGTTTTCCGGGATCCCCAGGCCGTCAGCCGCGCACGAAGCGGGTCCAGACGAAGCACGCGGCGCGCCACCAGGCCCAGCCCACCGCCAGGCCGAGGCCCACCGCGAACAGCGCCAGTTGCAGGCCGGGACCCATGCCATCCTCCATCGGAGACCCACCCGAACGCCGGCTACGTGGGGAACCCGGGCGCCATGGGGGTGGGCGGGTCTCCTGCCCGTTCATCGCCCGGCCCGCCACGCACCCCAAGCATAAGAAGGTTATAAGAAGGGCCGCCCGCGCCCGGGCATAAGCCGCGCATAATTGACCCGTGCGCGGAGGTGAGGAACTAGGCCCGCATGTGGTGGGTGTCCCCGTCGGCCGAGCAGCACGGATGGCGAACCCGGTTCCGCCAGGCGCTCCGCTACGCCGCGGTCATCCCCATCGTCGTCGCCTCGGCCGCGGTGGCGGAACTGTTCTACCGCCTCACCGGCAGCGACCGCCTCTCGGCCATCTTCATCGCCGGGGTCCTGCTGGCGGCCTTCCTGCTCGGGCAGGGGCCGGCGTACTTCGCATCGGCCCTGGGGTTCGCCGCCTTCATGTTCATGGTGGACCCCCGCTACACCTTCTCGTTCGGCTCGCCGGACGACTTCAACGCCCTGGTGGTCTTCCTGGCGGTGTCACTGCTGACCGGCACCCTGGCCGGACGGATGCGCGACGAGGCCGCCCGCGCCCAGGTCCGCCAGCGCGTCACCGGCACGATGCTCGACGCCACCCAGGCCTTCTCGGCCAGTTCCGACGAACAGGCCATCCGCCGCAGCCTGGCCCGGGCGCTGGCCGAAGCCGCGCATGGTGGCGCGGCGATCCGTGACGGCGACGACGGCGTGGGCGTGCCCGACGACGACCTCCCGCCGGAAACGCGCGACATCTTCCGCGTCGCCGAGCGAAGAGCCGCCGAGGGCTGGCGCGGCACGATGCTGGAGGGCGGCTGGCGGCTGCGGCCGCTCTGGGCAGGCGACGCGCTGCTGGGCGTGGCCGGGTCGCGCGCGGCCGGAGGGGCCGCACTGAGCTCCGAGGAACTGGCCGTCCTCGACATCCTGATCGACACCGGCGCCGCCGCCATCGCCCGCGCCCGGCTGGCCGCCGGCAAGGCCGAGGCCGAAAGCCGGGCCCGCACCGAGGACCTGCGCAACGCGCTGCTGTCGTCGATCTCCCACGACCTGCGCACGCCGCTGGCCTCGATCCTGGCCTCCGCCAGCAGCCTGCGCACCTTCGGCGCCGATTTCGACGTCGCCACCCGCACCGACCTGGCCGCCACCATCCAGGAGGAGGCCGAGCGCCTCGACGCCTTCGTCGCCAACCTGCTCAGCATGACCCGCCTGGAGGCCGGCGCGCTCTCCATCGAACGCGCGCCCTTCAGCGTGACCGAGGCGGTGCAGCGGACGGTGGATCGCCGTCGCGTGGGAGACCGGGTCACGACGTGGCCGACCTCGGGCGAGCTGCCGCTGGCGCTGGGCGACCCGCTGCTGTTCGAGCAGGCGCTGGGCAACGTGATCGAGAACGCCCTGCGCTATGGCGGGGCCGGCCCGCTGGCGATCTCCAGCCGTCTGGCGGCCGGCCAGATCGTGGTCATCGTTCGCGACGAGGGGCCGGGCGTCGCGCCCGAGGACGTCGAGCGGATTTTCGAGAAGTTCTATCGCGGCCGCGCCGCGCCGCGCGCCGCCGGCACCGGCCTGGGCCTCTCGATCGTCCGCGGGCTCATGCGCGCCATGGACGGCGAAGCCACCGCCGCCAACCGCTGCGACGGCGTGCGCGGCCTGGCGGTCACCCTCACGCTGGGCGCCGCCACAACATGACCAACCCCCGCCTGCTCCTCGTCGACGACGAACCGCAGATCGTCCGCGCGCTCACCCCCGCGCTCACCGCCGGCGGCTATGCCGTGGAGGTCGCCATAACCGGCGAGGCGGCCCTGGCCGCGCTGGCCGCCGAGCCCTCCGACCTGGTGATCCTCGACCTCGGCCTGCCGGACATGGACGGCAAGGAGGTGATCCGCCGGATCCGCGAATGGTCCGACGCCCCGATCATCGTGCTCTCCGCCCGCGATCTGGAGAGCGAGAAGGTCGAGGCGCTGGACGCCGGCGCCGACGACTACGTCAACAAGCCTATCGGCGTGCCCGAACTGCTGGCCCGGGTCCGCGCCGGCCTGCGCGGCCGCGACCGCCGGTTCAGCTCGCAGGCGGTGTTCAAGAGCGCCGACCTGACCATCGACTTCGCCCGCCGCAAAGTCACGATCGAGGACCAGCACATCCATCTCACGCCCCGCGAATACGACCTGCTGCGGGTGCTGGCCCGCCACGCCGGGCGCGTGGTCACCCACAAGCAGGTGATCGCCGCCGTCTGGGGCGCCGGCGCCAACGTCGACGCCCAGTTCGTCCGCGTCCTGGTGGGGCAGGTGAGGCAGAAGCTGGAAGCGGAACCCTCAGCGCCGCGCCTGCTCACGACCGAGCCGGGGCTGGGCTACCGCCTGACCGTCGATGATGAGGGGCGGTAGGCGCGCACGCCAGCGCGCGATCTCAACGGCTCACCACCTCAAAAAAGATCGTCATCCCCCGGCTCGTCCGGGGGACCCATGTGTCAGCTTGCTCGTGAGAGCGCGATGAACCCGCAGCGGCGCCGCTCGCGGGCCTTTCCGAGAGATTCGGGGTGAATGGGTCCCCCGGACAAGCCGGGGGATGACGATCATCAGAGAGCGGAGAGCAACTCAGGCCGACATCGCCGCCGCGCAGTACGCGATCGCGCGCCGCGCCGTCCGCGCCCAGTCCTCCGGCGGGTCCAGGGCCAAGTAGCGTTCGTAGAGCGCCTTGGCCTCGCCCATGTCGCCGGCCTTCATGCGTAGCTGCGCCAGGTTGAACAGCGCGTCGGGATGGGCGGGATCGGCCGCCAGCACGCGGCCCAGCTCCGCCGCCGCCGCGACATCTTTGCCCTGCGCTTCCAGCGCCTGGGAGAGGTTGTATCGCGCCTCCACGAACTGGGCGTCGCGCGCCAGCGCCTGCTGGTAGGCCAGCGCCGCCTGGTCGTGCGCGCCCTGGGCCAGGCGGATATTGCCGTGGTTGTAGGGGGCAATGGGGTCCTTGCGGTCGGCCCGGGCGCACAGGTCATAGAGCCGTGCGGCCTCGTCCAGGTCGTCGTCCGCCTCGGCCAGGGCCGCGGCCTCGAACAGGTCCTCCAGGGTCGCGTGCGCCTCGTCGAAGGCCAGTACGCCCTGGCCCTCCAGGGTGGTCAGCCCGTCCGGCCACTGCAGCGCGGCCTGGCCCGACGGCGTCAGCACCACCTTGTGCCGCCCGCGCGGCGACAGGTCCCGCGTCCGGGCCAGGATGCGCGCCGCCTCGCTCAGCGTACGCCCGCCCGCGATCAGCTCGCCCGCCGTGCGGATCACGCCGGCGTCGGCGAACCGGCATTGGCCGCCCCGCACCACGATCAGGTCGAAGGCCGCCAGCACCTCGGCGTCGGCGGCGGAGAGGCCGCTGCCGCCCAGCGCGGTCGCCAGCGGCAGGGTGGCGGCCGTGCTCTCCGCCTGGCCGGCGAGGGCCGCGGCGAACGCGCGCTCGCTCAGCACCGGCACGCCGCGGGCGCGGGCCGCGTCCAGGCGCGCGCCCAGGGCGCCGCTGTCGATCAGGATGGTGGCCAATGCGCCGACCACGAACGCGTCGCTGCGCCGGGTCAGGTCGCGGGCGACCGTCCCCCCGCACGCGGCGATCTCGCGTTCAAGCCGGTCGCGCACGCCCTGCGAGAACCGGCCGTACAGGGCTATCGCACGGTCACGCAGCTCCATCGCGTCAGCCGGCGACGGCGCCCTTCTTCTTCGCCGGGGCCTTGGCCGGCGCGGCGGGCGCCTTGGCCTCGCCCTTCTTGGCGGCGGTCTTGCCCAGGCTCGGGGCCGGCGGGCGGCGCTCTTCCTCGATGCTGCGCTTCAGCGCGTCCATCAGGTTGACCACGTTGCCGCGTTCGGGCGCCTTGGTGATCACCGGCTGGCCGCCGGCGATCTTCGACTTCACCAGGGTCAGCAGCGCCTCTTCGTAGCGGTCCTCGAAGGCGTCCGGATGGAACTCCATCGCCTTGCTGGCGATGATCTGGCTGGCCATCGCCAGCATGTCGGGCGCGTACTTGGCGTTCAGCTTGTCCAGGGCGCTGGCCGGCTCGCGGATCTCCTTGGCGGAGCGCAGGGTGGTCAGCCGGAAGCCGTCCTCGATCGGCAGGATCGTCACCTGGCGTTCGCGGCCCGAGAGCACGATGCGGGCGACGGCGACCTTCCCGGTCTGCTTCATCGCATCCAGGATCACGCTGAACGTCTCCTCCGCGATCGGACCGTCGGGCGCCAGGTAGTAGGTGCTGTCGAAGTAGATCGGGTCGACATCGGCGGCGTCGACGAAGCCGTCGATGTCGATGGTCTTGGAGGACTCCACCTCGATCTCGTCCAGCTCCTCGGCCGTTACGACGACATACTTGTCCTTCTCGAACTGGTAGCCCTTGACCAGGTCAGCGCGGTCGATCTCGCCCAGCTCCGGATCGTGGTACTTCTGCTGCACCCGGTTCAGGGTGTCCTTATGCAGAAGGTTGAAGGAGATCTTCCCGGCGGTGGAAGATGTCGCGGGGAAAAGCT
>CBHTUE010000306.1:0-5581 GCA_966096115.1 uncultured Phenylobacterium sp. | reverse complement strand
TTCACCGGCTCGGGGTCGCCCACCACGCTCACCCTGGCGGCGGTGACCGGCGGCAACGGCGGCGTCTTCTTCGACAAGCTCTCGGTGCAGACCGACGGCGCCGGCGCGGTGCCGGAGCCGGCGACCTGGGCGCTGATGATCGGCGGCTTTGGCATCATGGGCGCGGCCCTCCGCCGCCGCCGGGCGCTGGCGGCGCTCTAGGCCTGCCTGACATCTCCGAACGACAAGGGGCGGCCGCAGCGATGCGGCCGCCCATTTCGTTGCCCCCCCGCGCCGCAGGCGGGCTCTACCACCATGCCGCCCTCGCGGGCCGCGGGGTGCGTGGCCGCCGGGGGGGGCGCCCGCCCCCGCGCCGGGGGGGGGGGGGGGCATTGGGCCTGCCGAAAACCCCCCACCCACTGGGGGCGGCCGTCGGCCGGCGGCCCCCCTTTTCGTTGCCCCGCCGCTCCTCAGGCGGGCTCTACCACCTTGACGCCGTAGCGGGCCGCGGGGTGCTTGGCCGACAGGTTGGGCGCCAGCTTCAGGCGCGCGGCCTCGGCGGCGGCCCAGTCGGCCGGGTCGGGCAGGGACGGGATGGTCACCAGCTCGCCCTTGTCGAGCCCGGCGAGGGCGGCGTCCACCAGCTCGTCAACCGGCATCAGGATCTCGTCGGGCACGCTCTCGATGCCCCGGCCCGAGCGGTCCCAGATCTCGGTGCGCGTGGCCCCCGGCAGGACCGCCTGGAAGGTCAGGCCCTGCGGCGACAGGGCGGCATGCAGCGTCTGGGTCAGGTAGGTCACGTAGGCCTTGGTCGCGCCATAGACCGAGCCGGGGAACAGCTCCGGCGCGAGGCCCACGATCGAGGCGATGTTGACGATCGCGCCACGTCCGCGGCGGACGAAGCCGGCCGCCGCCGCCTGGGCCAGCCGCGTGACCGCCACGACGTTCAGCTGGATCAGGTCCTCCAGCTTGTCCGGATCGGTTTCGTGGAAGTCGCCGAACAGCGCCGCGCCGGCGTTGTTGATGAGCAGGCTGATGGCGTCGTCGTCGCGCAGGCGGGCTTCCAGCCGCACGATGTCGGCGCGCTGGGTGAGGTCGGTCCTGATCACGTCGACCTTCACGCCGGTCTCGGCGCGCAGGCGCGCAGCCAGGGTGTTGAGGCGGTCCTCGTCGCGGGCCGCCAGGATCAGGTCGTAGCCACGCCTGGCCAGGCGGTCCGCATAGACCGCGCCGATCCCGCTGGAGGCGCCGGTGACCAGGGCTGCGCCCTTCGGGGAGGGGTTGCTCATGGGAAATCTCCTTCGCGGACCGCGCGAGCACCGCCGGCCGCGGCCCCACAAATGGCGATCAGCCCGCCGGGCGCTATAGGATGATGATCATCATATTATCTGGCCTCCGATGCGGATTCTCTGGGGCCGCACCCGGCCTTCCGTCGGCGGGGTCAGCGCCGCGCCTGGCGGGCGGCGTACTTGGCGTCGCGCTTGGCCTTCGCCTCGTCCTTGCTGAGCTGCTTGCGCTCCTTGCGGGCGCCGCGCTTTTCGGCGAGGGCGGCCTCTTCGGTGGCGGCGACGGCGGCCGCGGCCGCGGCGACACGGTCGGCGGCGGCCTCCTTGGCCTCGGCCTTCTCGACGGCGCGGGCCTCGCGTACGGCCATCAGCTCCGCGGCCTTCATGGCTTCGCGCTCGGCGAACAGGGGGTCGGTCACGGTGGGCTTCGGCTTCAGTTTCGCCAGGAGCGCGGCCTTGGCCTCCGCCGCGGCGGCAAGCCGGTCGGCCAGGGCGTGGCCCTTCAGATCCTTCATGGGTAGCTTTTCGGGTGAGGCCGCGGTTGCGCGGGTGCCGCTATCCTAGCCCTTTTCGCCGCTCCCGTCGCGGCGGCTCCATAACAAGAGGCCCGCCTCTCGGCGGGCCCCTCATCAGCGCTCCCCACAGAGCTCTTCTCAGCCGCGCAGCTTGCGCAGCAGGACGTCGCAGTCGCGCGCCAGGGCCGGGTCGTCGGCCTTCAGGGCCTCGATCCGCCGCACGGCGTGCAGGACGGTGGTGTGGTCGCGCCCGCCGAACCGGCGGCCGATGTCGGGCAGGGACCGGGTGGTGATCTGCTTGGCCAGCCACATGGCCACCTGCCGCGGGCGGGCCACCGCGCGGGCCCGGCGCTCCGAGATCAGGTCCGCCTGCTTGAGCGCGTAATGCTCGGCCACCGCCTTCTGGATCATATCCACCGTCACCTTGCGCTCGTTGACGCTCAGGTGGGGCCGCAGGATCGACTGGGACTCGTCCAGCGTCAGGCGGGCGATGTCGCCGCCCACGCGGGCCACCAAGGTGTTCAGGGCCCCTTCCAGCTCGCGAACGCTGTCAGTGAAGCGGTCGGCCAGGAACTGCAGCACCTCCGGCCGCGCCGCCGGCACGAAGCCGCCCTGCTGGGCCAGGGTGTGCAGCTTGCGTTCCAGGATGCCCAGGCGAAGCGTGCGGTCGGCGGGCTCGATGCCGCAGACCAGGCCAGCCTGCAGGTGGCTGCGCAGCCGGGGCTCCATCTCCGACAGCTCGTTGGGCGAGCGGTCGGCGGTCAGCACCACGCGGCGGCCGTCCTCGACCAGGGCGATGAGGGTGTGGAACAGCTCCTCCTGCGTCTGCGTCTTGCCGGCCACGAAGTGGACGTCGTCGATCAGCAGCAGGTCGGCGTTGCGCAGCTCTTCCTTGAAGGCCTGGGTCTGCTTGTCCTGCAGCGCCTTGACGAACGTCGAGGTAAACCGCTCGGCCGAGAGATAGACCACGCGCTTGCCGGGCGCCGTGCGCAGGGCCTCCCACGCCAGCGCGTTAAGCAGGTGGGTCTTCCCGAAGCCGTAGGGGCCGTGGAACACCACCGGATTGAAGTGGCCGTCGGCCCAGGACGCCACCCGTCGGGCGACGGCGAAGGCGAATTCGTTGGCCGGGCCCGAAACGAAGGTGTCGAACGAATAGCGCTCCTGAAGACCCTGCAGGCGGCCCTGGCGGGCGGCGACGGGGGCCACGGCCTCCGCCTCGATCTCGAACACTTCAGGCAGGGCGGGCGCCGTCGCGCAGCCGCCCGCGGCCGCCGCCGCCGTGCGCACGGCGACCTGCGGCAAGGCGTCGATCTCCATCCGCGACTTCAGGTCCAGACGGCGGCCCAGCGGGTCGTTCTGGGCCCACAGTTCACCGATCCGGCGCCACGCGTTGTGGCGAATCCAATCCCGCGCAATGCCCGTCGCAGCGACCACACAGACCTCGTCGTTGGTCTCGCGCAGGGCCGCCTGGCCCAGCCACGATCCGAACGTCGCATCTCCGAGTTCGCGCTTCAGAACCTGGCAGGTCTTGCTCCACACGGCCGATGCCGGTGCGCTTGCCATAGCTCCCGCAATCCCCCCGCTTGTCATCCCTCGAAACCCCATCGATCAACTATCGACAAAGCCAGGGCCCCGAACCCCCCGACCACCATTTTATTCAACGCAAACAGATCCTTATTCGGCGAAGGCGTGAGCTCCGCCGCCGCCCCGGTTTCGACCCGAGATCAAGGGAAAGGACCAGTTGGAAGGCCGACACTACTGGCCGCGAAGCGCAGATCAACGGTGATTCTTTTCATGCCTCAGACTTATTTCTGTTGACTCGCAGGGGAGCCTTTTAGGCCAAGGGGAAAGCCGAAAAACCGGTCTCGTGACCCGAGCTTTTTGGTCGCAGATGTCGCACCCGAAGGCGCTTTTCACGGCCGGGGAGAGGGCACAAAAAAGCAGCGCCCCGGAGGGCGCTGCTTTCAGAATTCCTAGCGGTGAAGAGGGGGTGTCGCACCCCCGCCGAAAGCCCTTAGGCTGCGGACATCTTCTTCAGCTGGGCGGCCAGACGCGAGACCTTCCGCGAGCCGGTATTCTTGTGAACCACGCCCTTGGTGACGGCGCGCATCAGCTCGGACTGGGCCTTCACGAAGGCGTCCTTGGCCGCGGTCGCGTCGCCGGAGGTCACGGCCTCCTCGAACTTGCGCAGGAAGGTGCGCACGCGCGAGCGGCGGGCGGTGTTCACTTCGGTGCGGCGGGCGATCTTGCGGACCGCCTTCTTGGCGCCGGGCGTATTGGCCATTCGGAACTCTTCTTAAAGCGGGCAGCACCCGCCGGAGGACCGGCGGGCGAAATTGGAGGCGCGGATATACTGAAAGGGACCCTCGCGGTCAATGGCGCGCGAGGGACTATCTCAGGCGCCTCAGCGGCCTTTGAACTCGGGCTTCCGCTTGTCGATGAACGCAGCCATGCCTTCCTTCTGGTCCTCGAAGGCGAACAGGGAGTGGAACAGGCGCCGCTCCATGGTCACCCCGGTGGCCAGAGTGGTCTCGAAGGCGGCGTTCACCAGCTCCTTGTTCATCATCACCGCCAGGGGGGATTGCCCGGCGATCTTGGCCGCGGCGGCCAGGGCCTCGTCCAGCAGCTTGTCGGCGGGGACGACGCGGGACACGAGCCCGGCGCGCTCCGCCTCGGCGGCGTCCATCATCCGCGCGGTCAGCACCATGTCCATGGCCTTGGCCTTGCCGACCGCGCGCGGCAGGCGCTGGGTGCCGCCGATCCCGGGCATGACGCCCAGGTTGATCTCCGGCTGGCCGAACTTCGCCGTCTCCGAGGCGATGATGAAGTCGCACAGCATGGCCAGCTCGCAACCGCCGCCCAGGGCGAAGCCGGAGACCGCGGCGATGATCGGCTTGCGGAACCGCTCCACCCGCTGGCCCGCGGCGCCGAAGAAGTTCGTGGCGAACATCTGTGCGTAGGACTTGTCCGACATCTCCTTGATGTCGGCGCCGGCGGCGAAGGCGCGCTCCGATCCGGTGAGCACCAGGCAGCGCACGGCCTCGTCGGCCTCGGCGGCGTCCAGGGCGTCCGACAGCTCCTGGAGGAGCTGGCTGTTCAGGGCGTTCAGCGCCTCGGGCCGGTTCAGGCGGATCAGGGTGACGCCCGCGCTGGGGCTCTCGACGATCAGGGTCTGGTAGGACATGGAAGCTCCGGTGTGGTCGGAGCGACTTACGGCCCCGTGACCGAATAGCCAAGCGCGCGCAGGCGGGCGGGCAGGCCGCCCCGGCCGATCAGGTGGCCGACGCCGACGATCACCACCGTGCGGCCATGGCCCTTGAGCCGGGCGTCGAGGGTCTTCGCCCAGGCTTCGTTGCGCTGGGTGACCAGGCGCTGGAACATGCCGGGGGAAGCCTTGCGCAGGGGCTCCAGGGCCTCGCGGTCCAGGCCGGCCACGTCGCCGGCGGCCCAGGCGCGGACCAGCTTCATGAAGGCCTCGGGGTCGCTGTCCAGTTCGCCCAGGGTCTCGCGCAGGGATCCGATCTGTTCGGGCAGCGGCGCCTCGTCGAACAGGCGCATCTGGTCGTCCGGCGTCTCGAAGGCGTGGCGTTGGACCGAGGGCGGGGCGGCGGCGCTGAGGGTCTGTTCGACGCCGTTGTCGGTGTCGGCGCCGGCCCTGCGGTAGGCCGCGCCCGCCAGCGCCACCTCGGCCAGCCAGGGCTCCAGGCGGTCCAGGGTGGTCTTGTCGACCCCGTAGGCGTCGGCGACCTTCATCATCAGCTTCGCGTCGTCCGGCGGCAGCAGCGCGAACAGCGACTGGCC
>CBHTUE010000305.1:0-5594 GCA_966096115.1 uncultured Phenylobacterium sp. | reverse complement strand
TTGCCCTCATCCCCGCTTCCGCTAGAAGACGCCCCTCGCCGCCTGGCCCCATCGGAGCGTGGCGCAGCTTGGTAGCGCACTTGACTGGGGGTCAAGGGGTCGCAGGTTCAAATCCTGTCGCTCCGACCAGGCGGGCCGGCGGCGAGAATTCCTTCGATCAGCGCAGGCCGCGCAGCAGCCTCGCCGGCGGCGCCACCTCGTCCTCGGCCGACTCGTAGGTGAGCGCGAAGACGTCCGGTTTGCAGGAGTAGAGTTCGCCCTTCACGCCGCGGATGATCCAGTCGTCCTGGGCGGCGGTCAGCAGGCCCTCGAGGGTGTCAATCTGCGCCCCGCCGCGGTAGGGGCGCACCTTGCCGCAGGCCACGGCGGCGGCCAGCCAGTCCGGCATCTCATCACTGAGCGGCAGGCGGAACGCATCGATCTCCACCGGCCGCTTACGGAATCGCGCCATGGCTTCCCCTTCGTCCGTGGCGATGAAACTACTCAAACTACCTAGGGTCTAGTCACCTGAATGTCACACCCCGAACTTGCATCCGGATCGTCCCCTCGCACGTACATACGCGCTGGTCGGTTAACCGGATGCGGACGCGAAGCGCGCAGCTCGGCCTCGCGCAATTTCTGGCGATGACCGCGTCTGGCGGATGATCCGCGGCTTCAGCCCTTCAGCAGGCCGTCCAGGCGGCTCTTGGCGGTTTCCAGATCGCGCAGGGCGTCCAGCAGCGCGCTCTTGTCGCCCGCCGCCTTGGCGGCCGGCGCGGCGGTGGGCGCGGGCGCCTGGGAGGCGCCCTCACCGGCCGCGACCAGGCGCTTGATCCCCTGTTCGCGGTGCAGCTTCTGCACACCCTTGATGGTGTAGCCCTCGTCGTGCAGCAGGCGGCGCACGCCACGCAGCACGGCGATGTCGGCCGGGCGGTAGAAGCGGCGCCCGCCGGCCCGCTTCATGGGCTTGATGAAGCTGAACTTGGTCTCCCAGAAGCGGAGAACATGTTGGGGTACGTGAAGTTCGTCCGCCGCTTCGGATATCGTACGAAAAGCGTCGGGCCCCTTGGCCACCGGACTACACGGTCCCCTACCGCGACAGCGCGCGGTCGACGCGGGCCTTCATCACCTGGCTGGCGCGGAAGCCGATCACCCGGCGCGGGTCGATGGCGGCCGGCTCGCCGGTCTTGGGGTTGCGGCCCATGCGGGCGCGCTTGGCGCGGACCTGGAAAACGCCGAATCCGCTGAGCTTCACCTGTTCGCCGCGCTCCAGCGCCACGCACATCAACTCGAGAACGCGCTCGACCAGCTCGGAGCAATCCTGTCGGGTGAGGCCCACTTGCTCATGCACCGCCTCGCAGAGGTCGGCTCGCGTCACCGTCGCCCCCTTCATGCTCACCTGCGCCCCTGCCCGACCGTCGTCCATGAGTCTTGATTGTCCTATTGCGACAAAGACTTCAAGTCACGCGTTACAGTTAAAAATTCGCGCCCTCGTCAAAGGCGGAGGACGCAGGCGCCCCAGGTCAGTCCGCCGCCCATCGCTTCCATCAACAAGAGCTGGCCCGGCTGGATGCGACCGTCCTTCAGCCCCTGGTCCAGCGCAAGGGGAATCGAGGCGGCCGAGGTGTTGGCGTGCTCGGCGACGGTGGAGATCACCTTGGCCTCGTCGATGCCCAGCCGGCGGGCCACGCCCTCCAGGATCCGCTGGTTGGCCTGGTGGGGGATGAACCAGTCCACGCTGGCCACCTCGACGCCCGCGTCGGCCGCCGCGGCGATCACCGCCTCGGAGATGTTGACGACCGCGTGGCGGAACACCTGGTTGCCCTGCATGCGCAGGTAGCCGGTCTGGCGGTTGGTGGAGACGCCGCCGTCGACGTAGAGCAGCTCCTGCTTGGTCCCGTCGGCGCGCAGCGCGAAGCCCAGCAGGCCGCGGTCGGCGATGGTCCCCTCGCCTTCCACCGGCTCCAGCACCACGCAGCCGGCCCCGTCGCCGAACAGTACGCAGGTGCCGCGATCGGTCCAGTCCATCAGCCGGGTCATCTCCTCGGCCCCGATGACCAGGGCGACCTTGGAGCGGTTGCGGGCGACGAAGCCATCCGCGACCGAAAGCGCATAGACGAAGCCCGAGCACACCGCCTGCACGTCGAAGGCGATGCCGACCGGACAGCCCAGCTTGCGCTGCACGATGGTGGCCGTGGCTGGGAAGGTCAGGTCAGGGGTGGTGGTGGCGACGATGATCAGGTCGACGTCGTCCGGCGTGCGGCCCGCGGCCGCCAGCGCGCGGCGGGCGGCCTCGACGGCCAGGTCCGACACCGGCTGGTCATCGGCGGCCTGGCGCCGCTGGCGAATGCCCGTGCGTTCGCGGATCCACTCGTCGGAGGTGTCGACGCGCGTCGAGAGTTCCTCGTTGGTGACGATGCGGTCGGGCAGATAGCCGCCGACACCGGTCACGACGCTACGCAGGACTTTGGGCAATTCAGACGGCTCCATCCGCGGACGCGGCGCCCGTCGTTTCCAGCGCGGCGGGAAGCCGCCTCATATTCCGTTCGATCTCTGAGGCAAACCCGCTTTGCGACAGATCGGCCGCGGCTTTCACAGCCTTGGTGAAGTCCCGCTCGTCCGCGCCGCCATGGCATTTCAGCACCAGGCCGTTCAGGCCGAGCAGCGGCGCGGCCGGCGGCGGGCTGATCTTCTCGCGGAACTTGAGCAGTGAACCGCGCGCCATCAGCGCCCCAAGACTGGTGATCGGCCCATTGGAGAGCGCCGCGCGGAGCTCGCCGTACATGAACTTCGCAGCGCCCTCCATGGCCTTCAGCGCCACGTTGCCGGTGAAGCCGTCGGTAACCACCACGTCGACTGCGCCGCCGGTGATGTCGTCGCCCTCGACGAAGCCCTTGTAGTCGAGGTCGATCTGGCCCTCGCGCAGGATGCGGTGGGCCTCGCGCACCTCCTGGTGGCCCTTCATGTCCTCGGAGCCGACGTTGAGCAGGCCCACGGTCGGGCGCGCCACGCCTCGGGCCGCGCGGTGATAGGCCTCGCCCATGATGGCGAACTCGACCAGGCGTGCGGCGTCGCAATCCACGTTCGCGCCGGCGTCGAGGAACGTCGTGACCCCCTTCGGATGCGGCATCGAGGCCACGAGCGCCGGCCGGTCGAGGTCGGCGCTCATCCGCAGGATCAGCATGGAGATCGCCATCAGTGCACCGGTGTTGCCGGCCGAGAGCGCCACCTGGGCCTTGCCCTCACGGATCGCCTCCACCGCGTTCCACATGGAGGTACCCTTGCCGCGGCGCATGGCCTGGGCGGGCTTCTCGTCCATGGCGATGACGCGGTCGGTGTGGCGGACCTCGGCGCGGGCCGCCAGGGCCTTGTGCCGCGCCAGTTCCGGGCCCAGCAGCGCCTCGTCGCCGTGCAGCAGCAGCCGCGCATCGCCCAGGGTGGGCAGCGCCTTGGCGCAGGCCGGAATGATCACGGACGGTCCGTGGTCCCCGCCCATGGCGTCGATGGAAATCACCAGCGATTTGGTCAAGGTCGGCGCTTTCCCTCGGCCGCGGCCGGATTCGGCGAGACCATAGCCCGCCGGGCGATGGTCTGGAACCTAAGCCTTTGGCTCGGTGAGCTTCTTGAGCGCGGCGAAGGGCGAGGTCTCCGCTTCCTCGGGCTGATACTCGAACTCGACGCCGGGCTTGCGGGGGAACGGGTCCAGTTCGAGGGCCAGATGCTCCACCACATAGGCCGCCACATCGATGGCGTCGCCGCTCAGGATGTCGGGGGCGTCGGGCGCGTCCGGGTCCAGCTCGACTTCGCCGCCCTCGGGGGACGTGGCGTGCGGGCTACCGGCGGGCACGGCATGGATCTCGATGTCGCCCTCGAGCGGCTGTTCGAAGGGATCCAGCGAGACGCCGCAGATCTGCTCAACGGTCGCCCGGAAGCTGCCGGTCACCTCGACGCCGTCCAGCCACGGCTTGACGGTGACGTCGGCCTTGAGCGCCGGCAGGCTCTGGAGGCCGAGTTGCTTGGCGATGGCGGCGCGCTGGGCCTCGTCGGGCGCCAGCTCCAGCCGCACGGGCCCGCGGGCCAGTTCGTGCAGCTTCAGGACATGGGCCCAGCTCACCAGCTCACGTCGCCCGCGTAGAGGCGCTCCAGCGGCTGGGCGGCCAGGGCCTCGCGCCGGGCCACGATGTAGGCAGCCAGGGCCGGAGCGTGGCCGGCATCGGCGTCGGCGTAGATGGTGCGGGTGACCAGCGCCGCCAGCTGCGCGGTATCGGGCAGCGTAGCCAGGGCGGCCTCGTAGCCCAGGACGCGGCCGTAGAACGCCTCGCCCAGTTTGCGCATCCGCTTGCCGACTGACAGGTCGCCGACCCCCATCTCGCGCAGCGAATTGTCGAGGGCCGACAGGTAGGTGTCGAACAGCGCCTGGGACGTTTCCGCCGCCTGCTCGCCCTGGTCCTTCAGGCGCGCCATCAGCAGATAGACGTGCAGGCTGTAGAGTTCGAACCGCGCCTCGGTGGTGTCCGGCACGCCCAGGTCGGCGTAGAGCGCCGGCGTGCGGGCCTGGGCTACCGTCTGCGCGTAGAGCGCGCGCCCGGCGGCCTGGGCGGCCCGCGGCTTGAACAGGCGGTTGAGCATCAGGTGGCCTCGATTTCGCCAGAAGGGGCGACTAAACGCGGCATTGAACTAGGGGGCAGGCGGCGATAGGTCAAAGCCTCTTGCCGAATGGCAGCAGAAACGAGTCCGATGTTCCGACGCACCACCTTTGCCGTCCTCGCCGCCGCTACGGTGGCCATCGGGGGGCTCAGCGCCTGCTCGCCGATCACCAGCTACTCCGGCTTCCAGGCGATCGACAACGACCCGAAGGACGTGAAGGTCGGCACTGACACCAAGTCGACGGTGCGCGCCAAGCTGGGCTCGCCGTCGGTGCAATCGACGTTCGACCCGAACGTCTGGTTCTACGTCAACCAGATCAAGCAGCGCGTGGCGTTCCGCAAGCCGCAGGTCACCGCCCGCAACGTCACCGCCATCGCCTTCAACAAGGACTCCGAGCTGGTGGAGACGGTCAACGTCTACACGCTGAAGGACGGCAAGGTGATCGCCTACAACACCCACGAGACGCCGACCCGCGGCCGCGAGATGACGGTGCTGGAACAGCTGCTGGGCAGCGTGGGCCGCGGCGGCCTGCTGCCGCAGGACGACACCGGCGTGCCGGGCCAGCGGCCGGGCGACCGGCGGTAGGCGCACTCCCTCCCCTCGGAGGGGAGAGAATAAGCTCAGAATCAAAAACGCCCCGGAGATCGCTCTCCGGGGCGTCTTCGTACCTGAACCGTGTCCGGCTTACTGGGCGGCGAGGACCGCCAGCAGCAGCAGGGCCACGATGTTGGTGATCTTGATCATCGGGTTCACGGCGGGACCCGAGGTGTCCTTGTAGGGGTCGCCGACGGTGTCGCCGGTGACGGCGGCCTTGTGGGCGTCGGAGCCCTTGGTGTGGACGACGCCGTCGACGTCCTTGAAGCCCTCTTCGATCACCTTCTTGGCGTTGTCCCACGCACCGCCGCCCGAGGTCATCGAGATGGCGACGAACAGGCCGGTGACGATCACGCCCATCAGCATGGCGCCGA
>CBHTUE010000304.1:0-5595 GCA_966096115.1 uncultured Phenylobacterium sp. | reverse complement strand
CCGCCGGCGGAGGCGCGGGCGGGCCCCCCCCCCCGGCCCACGCCAAACAAGCCCGGCCCCCCGCGGGACACCGCGCGGCCCCATTCGTATCCGCGCCGCCGGGCTCGGCATCGGCGGGTTTGATCCAGCGCAAAGCTTCGCCGCGCCGCGCCGGGCCTGATGGGGAGGTTCAGCTTACGGAGTAAGTCTTTGTGCGACGCGATTGACCTCCAGCTCGGGGCGCGCCTGCGGCGGCGGCGACGGCTCCTGGGTCTCACGCAGCACGAACTCGGCCTGGCCTGCGGATTGCGCTTCCAGCAGATTCAGAAATACGAGAGCGCCACGAACCGGATCTCAGCCGCGATGCTCTGGCGACTTGCCCGCGCCCTGGACGTTGAGGCCGGCTATTTCTACGTGGGCCTGGTCGGCGACGACGACCGCGCCACCGTCGCCCCGACCGTCGATCGGCGTTTCGCGGATGGCGCGCACTGACCCGGCCGTCGCGGCCCCGCGAAAATCGCCATCGGAAGTGCGCGTCCGCCGGCGCGCCCCTACGTATGGTGAAGCATGCGCAAGCTCCTCGCCGTCCTGGCCCCGCTCGCCGCCCTTCCGCTGATCGGGGCCGCCCCCGGACCTGCCCAGCCGGTCGTGCTGGAGCTGTTCACCAGCCAGGGCTGCTCCTCCTGTCCGCCGGCCGACAGCGCCGTGGCCAAGGCGGCGGACCGGCCGGACGTGATCGCGCTCAGCTTCAACGTCACCTACTGGGACCACCTGGGCTGGAAGGACACCTTCGCCCGGCCCGAGTTCACCGACCGCCAGGTCGCCTACAACAAGGCCCTCGGCCAGGGCGCGCCCTACACGCCGGAGGTGGTGGCGGGCGGCCGGGCCGGCGGCGTCGGCAACACCCCGCGCGCGGTCGACCAGCTGATCGCCCAGGGCCGCACCCAGGCCACGACCATGGTCACCGCCCAGGCCGGTAAGGTGAGCGTGGCCGCTGGCGTCGCGCCCCGGCGCGGGGCCGACGTCTGGCTGGTAAGCTACGATCCGCGCGTGATCCAGGTGCCGGTGAAGGCCGGCGAGAACGGCGGCAAGACCCTGCCGCAGCGCAATGTGGTGCGCGGCCTGAAGCGCCTGGGCGCCTGGACGGGCCAGGCGGCGACCTACGCGGCGCCGACCGTCGATCCCTCGCTCAGGAGCGTCGTCATCGTCCAGGGCAAGGACGCCGGCCCCATTCTCGCCGTGGCCAAGCTGTAGCTCACCACTTCTTGAGATTTACAGCCCCGGGAACTGTCCTTAAGTCCATGGCGATGCGGAAGGCCGCGCTACTCAGCCTGTTCCTGCTCGCCTGGCCGGTCGGCGCGGCGGCGGCCAAGCCCCCGGTTCTGGTGGAGTTGTTCACCGCCCAGGGCTGTGGCGCGTGCCGTGACGCCAACACCTATCTGGGCAAGCTGGCGGACCGCCCGGGCGTGCTCGCGCTCACCTTCTCGGTCGACTACTGGGACTACCTGGGCTGGACCGACACCTTCGCCAAGCCGGAGTACGCCGAGCGGCAGAAGGCCTATGTCAGTCGCCTGAAGCTGCGCGAGCCCTATACGCCGCAGGTGGTGGTGGACGGGCGCGACGAGGCGCAGGGCCTGAAGACCGTGGAGGTGGACCGGCTGGTGCGCCAAGCCGCCGCGGCGCCGCGCAACCCGCCCGAGATCCGCTTCGTCGGCCTCCGGCGCGTCGATGTGGGCTCGGCCCGCGCGCCCAAGGGCGGCGCCGAGGTCTGGTTGATCCGCTACGACCCACGCGAGGTCGAGGTGGCCGTGAAGGCCGGCGACAACCGCGGCGAAACCGTCGCCCAGAAGAACGTGGTGCGCCAGATCGCCCGCCTGGGCCTGTGGCGCGGCAAGCCCGTGGCCTACCGCCTGCCGGCGGCGTCGGACGAGGGCCTCAAGACGGTGGTGGTGGTGCAGCAGCCCAAGGGTGGCCGGGTGCTGGGCGTCGGCCAGGCGCGCACGCCGAAGACCTGACCCCCAGATAGACGACAGCCCGCGCGGCTGGAGAGGACCACGCGGGCTTCTGTGTCTGGAGAGTGTGTCGGTTGGCCAGTCCGCCGATCCAGGGGGGCTGGGGGGGCTGTTCAGGATCCGGGACCAGCAGTCCACTGACCAACCGACAATGGGAATATCGGGGGGTGATCTGGCCCCAGAGCGTCCGAAATAAGGTCTTTTCACGGCGCGACAGCCAAGCTTCGCGCCCCCTCGGATTTGGGTGTGGTCCGACTCGATTCTTTCGGTTTAGGCTCGGCGCGATGGCATTCGACCCGAGCTATTCGGCCCCAAGGCAGGCCGGAGTGTTCTTCGAGCGGCGTGAACTGGACCGCCTGCTGCGCCTCTACGGACGCATGGTCGCCGCCGGCGAATGGCGCGACTACGGCATGGACAGCCTGCGCGAGTCCGCCGTGTTCTCGGTGTTCCGGCGGTCCGCCGAGGCGCCGCTCTACCGCATCGAGAAGCGTCCCGGCCTGGCCAAGAAGCAAGGCGCCTGGGCGATCCTGGGCCAGGGCGGCCACATCCTGCGCCGCGGCCACGACCTGGACCAGCTGCTGCGCTTCTTCGACAAGGGCCGCTTCTCGGTCGTCGAATAGCGCGCCCGCTCAGCCCTTCGGCTTCTCCAGCGCCACGGTGGTCTGGGCGCGGAGCGCCGCGCGGTCGATCTTGCCCATCTCGTTGCGCGGGATCGCCTCGGTCCAGGCGAAGCGGATCGCCGGCAGGTGCGGCGCCGCGCGTCTCAGGTGCGACATCAGGCTGTCGCGGCTGACCTCGCCCTCGGCGACCACCGCCATCCAGCAGTCGTCGGCGCCCGCCGGGTCCGGCATCGCGAACGCCGCGGCGTCCTTCACCTGCGGGTGCCCGAGCAGCGCCTCCTCCAGGGCGTTGGGCAGGACCTTGACCCCGTCCACGTTGATCCGCTCGTCGACCCGGCCCTCGATGACGTAGGACCCATCGGCCAGGCGTCGGGCGACGTCGCCGGAGTGGAACCAGCCGCCGTGGAACGGGCCGCCGGCCTGGTCCTCGGGGTCCAGATAGCCGAGCTGGGTGCGTGGACTGTGGATGTGGAGCTCGCCGGACTCGCCGTCCCCCAGCTCCTGGCCGGCCTCGCCGACGATCTTCATCGTGACGCCCGGCACGGGCCGGCCCGTCGCCCCGGGGGTCACCTCCGCCTGCAGGCCCGGGCCGATCGCCATGCGCCCACCCTCGGTGGAGCCGTAATAGACCTGGATATCGGGGCTGAGCCGCAACCGCGCCTCGCGCGCCAGGCTGGAGGGCAGCGCCGCGCCGGTGACCATGAACCGCCAGTCCGGCTTCAACTCGAACCCCGCCGGCAGGGCCGCCAGCATGTCGCGCAGGTGCGCCGGGGTCAGGCCGATCACCCCGGTGGGATGGCGCTCCAGCAGCGGGGGCAGGCCGCGGGCGGCGAAGTTGACCGCCACCGCCGCGCCGAGCGTCCACGCGAGGACCGCCATGGTGAACCCCATGCCGGTCTCGAGGTCGGTCTGGGCCACCCAAGGCCCCATCCGCCCGGCGCCGAAGGTGGCGACGCCGTTCAGGGAATCCGCCTCCAGGTAGCGCCAGGTCAGCCCCACGCGCCGCGGCGTGCGGGTGGTTCCTGAGGTGAGCAGCACCCGCGCCAGGCCTTCGGGGTCGCGCGGCGCCGAAGGGACCTGCGTCGGCGGGGCGGCCTCCACGCCGGCGATCCAGGGCCGCGACAGGCGGATGAGCGTCTCGCTGGCCTCGCCCGCCCGGTCGCTGATCCGCAGGTCCGCCCGGGTGTCCCGGCCCGTGCTGGCCGTCACCCCCAGGCGCGCCAGGGCGATCAGCATCACGGCGTGGCGGTAAGCCTGGGCGATGTCGAGGCCGACCACACCGCGATCCGGACCCAGCCCCAGCGCCATCAGCCCGGCGGCGTAGCGGTTCACGTCGGCGTCGAACTCGGCATAGGTCACCCGCCGCTGCGGGGTGATCACCGCAACGGCGCGGGGCCGGGCGTGGGCGTGGGAGGCTACGAAGGCGTCGTACATCGCGCGCGACGCTAGTGCATGCGCCGCATACGAAAAACCCCGGCGGTCGCCCGCCGGGGTCGGTCTCGTCGATCCTGCCGGGTCGCCTAGCGGCGGCTGCCGAGCAGCGAGAGCAGGAACTGGAACAGGTTGATGAAGTCCAGGTAGAGGCTGAGCGCGCCCCAGTTGGTGGCCACGCCCATGGCGTTCTCGTCGCCGCCCAGCTCGTAGTACTGCATCTTCAGGCGCTGGGTGTCGTAGGCGATCAGGCCCGCGAAGATGAACACGCCCAGCACGTTGACGATCAGCGCCATCGCCGAGCTCTGGACGAACATGTTGATCAGCATGGCGCCCAGCAGGCCCCACATGCCCATGATCAGGAAGCTGCCGAAGCCGCTCAGGTTCTTCTTGGTCGTGTAGCCCACCAGCGACAGCGCGCCGAACGAGGTCGCGGTCAGCAGGAAGGTCGAGGCGATCGAGGCGCCGGTGTAGCGCAGCACCACGACGCCCAGCGAGGCGCCGATCAGGCTGACGATCGTCCAGTAGATGATGCCCGCGCTCCGGGGCGTGGCGTTGCGCAGCGCGAAGGAGCCGAACAGGATCACGGCCAGCGGCGCGAAGGCGATCACGAAGCCGAGGATCGAGTAGCCCACGCGGCCGTCGGCCACCGTGAACATCAGGTCGCGCACGGGCGCGAAGGAGCCGGTCAGATAGGCCAGGCCGGCGGACAGCACGAGGCCCAGCGCCACCTTGTTGTAGACGCCGAGCATGAAGCGCCGGAGTCCCACATCCACCGACATGTCGGCGCGGTCCGTCGGGACCGAGCGCGAATAGCCGCGGTCAAAGTCGCTCATGAGAGCAAAGCCCTTAGCAAAGCGTCGCAAATCGGACGCCTCCGCAATATCGGTGTGAGCTGTGGCCTAAGCAAGGCCTGACGCCTCGGGGGCGAGCCGCTATTGAGGGCGGCATGATCCGCCTGTTCGCTGCGCTGGCCGTGCCGGAAGAGATAGGAACCGCCCTCCAGGCCCGCCAGAAGGGCATCGAGGGCGCGCGCTGGCGACCGCTGGAGGCGCTGCACGTGACCGTGCGGTTCTTCGGCGAGGTGCGCGAGGACGTGGCCCGCGACCTGGACGTCGAGCTGATGTCGCTCTCGAAGCGGCCCTTCGAGATCATGCTGCAGGGCGCCGGAATGTTCGCCGACAACGACGGACCCGAGGCGGTCTGGGCCGGCGTGGCGGAGAGCGAACCGCTCACCCGCCTGGCGGAGGCCTGCGAGATGGCCGCCCGGCGCGCGGGCCTGGCGCCGGAAAAGCGCCGCTACCGCCCGCACGTGACGCTCGCCTACCTGCGCCGTCCCGACCCGGCCGAGGTGGCCGCCTGGATCCAGGCCAACAACCTGCTGAGATCGCCCCCGATCCGCGTGGAAAGCTTCGGCCTCTATTCCAGCGTCCAGACCAAGGCGGGGTCGGTCTACGAGCTGGAAGCGGAATACCGGCTGCGGTGAGGCGCTGGCCGCCCTTTCCCTTCCCGTTCACGGGAAGGGGGGACCGCTCGCCGAAGAGCGAGCGGTG
>CBHTUE010000303.1:0-5632 GCA_966096115.1 uncultured Phenylobacterium sp. | reverse complement strand
GGTCAGGCGCAGATATGGGTGTCTTTGGTGGATCGGGCTTCGAGCGGACGGTGCTCGGAGGGCCACGGGCGCGCGGGGTCGCTTCGGGGGTCCGGCCCTTGAGGCCCGACGGCGAAGCGGCTCGGAGTTAACGGTGCGGCGGCGGCCCGAGACGCTTGGGGAAGGTGATCGTTGCGACAGCTGTCATTCTGACGACCTCCCTCATGAGCCTCGAAGACCCGGAAGCTAGGCGCGGCCGCCGGGGCGGTCAAGGCGGGTCGCCGAACGTCGATCGGCCGGCGGCGCGGTTCCGCCGCGGGGTGGCTTTGCGGCCACAGGGACGTCCGCCGCCACGCTCTGCAGGAAGTGGGCGATCACGGCGTTCAGCTCGTCGCGCTCGATCGAATACCAGACGAACTGGCCCCGCTTCTCGCTGGTCACCAGGCCCGCGTTCTCCAGGATCTGCAGGTGCTTGGAGATCGCCGGCTTGCTCATCTCGAACCGCGCGGCGATCTCGCCGGCGCTCATCTCGTCGCGCGACAGCAGGCTGAGGATCTTGCGCCGCGCGTCCGAGGCCAGGGCGTCGAAGACCTTGTTCAACGGGCGATTCCTATTTAACTAATAAACTAACTATCTATCCAATTATAGGCGCGACGCCCGAGTCGCGCCAGGGAGGCAGCCGTGCCCGATCCGCGCCCGCCCGAGCCGCTGCCCATCGTGCGCCGCCGCTTCGCCGAGCACGTCTGCGCCCTCGCCGAAACCGACTGGCCGGAGCTGATCCGCGCCTTCGCCGCCGTGCCGCGCGAGCGGTTCGTCGGTCCCGGGCCGTGGCGGATCATCGGCCCGACGCTTCAGCCCCGGCCGACCCCGGACGCCGACCCGCGCCATCTGTACCGCAACGTCCTGGTCGCGCTGGACGAGGCCAAGGGGCTCAACAACGGCCAGCCCCAGTTCTGGGCGACCCTGTTCGCGCGCCTGCGGCCGCGACCGGGCGAACGCGCGATCCACGTCGGCGCCGGCGGCGGCTACTACACCGCGATCCTGGCCGAACTGGTGGAATGGAACGGCTGGGTGACCGGCATCGAGTACGAGCCCGAGCTGGCCGCCGCGGCCGCCCGCAACCTCGCCGATCGGCCCAACGTGGAGGTCCTGGCCGGCGACGCCCACGTGCTGGTGGAAGGGCCCGCCGACCTTATCGTCGCCAGTTGCGGCTTCGATGCCGTGCCGGTCGCCTGGGTGCGCCTGCTGAACGACGGCGGGCGGCTGCTGATCCCGCTGACCGGAGGCTCGCACCTGCCGGGCATCGGAATGGGCGCGATGCTGCTGGTCACCCGCCGCGGCTGCGCCTTCGACGCCGAGTTCGTCAGCGGCACGATGATCTACCACGACAGCGCCGGCCGCTCGGACAGCGCCACCACCCGCCTGGTCGCCGCGTTCGGCTACACGTCGGGCCAGGCCTTCGCCCCGCCGAAGATCGCCTCGCTGCGGCTCACCGCAACGCCCGATGACACCTGCTGGCTGGCCGGCGACGGCTGGTGGCTCTCGACCGCGGCGGCCTAGCGCGCCTACACAGGCCCGTGCCCAAGACGGTCCCCCTCCCCGACGCCAAGCCCACGAACTGGGTCGACGCCTATGCGCCGCTCGGCCTGCGGCCGTGGCTGAAGCTCGGCCGCTTCGATCGGCCGGCGGGGATCTGGCTCCTGATGCTGCCCGGCTGGCAGGGGATCGCGTTGGCGAACGCCATGCAGGGCCGCTGGCCGGACCCGGTGCTGCTGGTCCTGTTCTTCTTCGGCGCCGCGCTGATGCGCTCCGCCGGCTGCGCCTACAACGACATCGTCGATCGCGACATCGACGCCAAGGTGGCCCGCACGGCGCTGCGGCCGATCCCGGCCGGCCAGATCAGCGTAAAGCAAGCCTGGGCCTATGTGATCGCCTGCAGCCTGATCTCGCTCGTCATCCTGCTCTGCCTGTCGCCCGTGGCCATCGGCCTGGGCGTCGCCTCCCTGGGCCTGGTCGCTGCCTACCCCTTCATGAAGCGGATCACATGGTGGCCGCAGGCGTGGCTGGGGCTCACCTTCAACTGGGGCGCGCTGCTGGGCTTCGCCGCGGCCACCGGCGCGTCAACCGCCCTGGCCGCCTGGACCTATGCGGCCGAGGGCTGGGCCGTCTGGGACATGGGCAAGCTCACCCTTCCGGCGCTGGCGCTCTACGCTTCGGGCGTCTTCTGGACCCTAGGCTACGACACCATCTACGCGATCCAGGACCTGGAGGACGACGCCCTGGCCGGGGTGAAGTCCTCGGCCCGGCGGCTGGGCGACAAGGCCCCCCGCGCGGTGGCCTTCTTCTACCTGATGACCATCGCGCTGGCCTTCCTGGCCGGCCTTGGCGCCCACCTGGGCCTGGCCTTCGAGGTGGCCCTGATCGCCTTCGCCATCCACCTGGGCCTGCAGGCGCGACGGGTCCGCGTCGATGATCCGGAGTTGGCGCTCAGGCTGTTCCGCTCCAACACCTGGGCCGGCCTGATCCTGGTGGTCGCGCTCGCACTGGGCGTGCTCGCGCCCTAGAGCCGGAAGCCGCGCACCAGCGCCGCCAGGCTCATCTCCCAGATCGCGGCGGGGTCGCCGCCGACCTGCGTCAGTAGCCGGTTGCGCGCCTCCAACGAGGCGAGCCCCTCGCACATGGCGTTGTAGGCGAGGCCGATCGCCGTCTCCGCGCCGGCCGGGAACACGCCGGCCGCGACGCAGCGCCGGATGCGCGCGAGCAGGCGGCCGAAGGCCTCGAACCCGGCTGCGCTGTCCACCGGCCGCACTGGCGTCGTGCGATCCATGAAGGCCAGGCGAAACAGGTCGGGATGCGCCCGGGCCCAATGCCGGAAGCCCTGCGCCCCCGCCGCGATCAGGTCGGCCTCCGGATCGTCGGTCAGCGGCAGGGCGTCGAGGTTGGCGGACAGCGCGCTGAACGCCTCGCGGAACAGCGCCTGCAGCAGGCCGTCCATGCCGCCGAAGACGCTGTAGATCGCGCGCGGCGTCGTGCCCGCGGCCTCGGCCAGCCGGCGGACCGACAACGCCTCCGCCCCGCCCTCGGCCAGCAGGCCTTCGGCGGCGGCCAGCAGGTCCCGCTCGGTCTTGTCGTCGTGGAGGCGCGGTCGACCCATGGCTTGACGCTATATTGAAACACTGTATCGTAACAATGTTCCGTAATGACCTCTGAAGGAGGCGCGGCATGAAGCTCATCCGATTCGCCGTCATCGGGCTCACCCTGTTCGGGGTCGTCGCCTGCACGATCGCGCTGCTGCGGCTGGCGCACATGGCGCCGCCCAGCAAGCTCGCGCCCTACCCCGCCTGGACCGCCGCTCACTTCACGCCGGCCCTGGTCTTCGTGGTGCTGATGAGCCTGCAGCTCTGGCCCGGCCTGCGCGCGGCGCGCCCGCGGCTGCACCGCATCCTGGGCCGGATCGCGATAGGCGTCGGCGTCGTGATGGCGGCGGGTGGCGTGGCGATGGTCTGGCTCGTCCCGGACCGGCCGGTCGCCGAGCGGATCTTCATGAGCGTGTTCTTCGCTGCCTGGACGGCGACCCTGGGCCTGGGCTTCCGCGCGGCCCGAGCCCGCGACATTCCCAGCCACCGCGCCTGGATGGTGCGCATGAGCGCCACCACGCTCACGCCGCTGACCCAGCGGGTGATCTTCCCCGTCTTCGCCCTCAGCTTCGGGATCGATGGGACGGCGACCTTCTGGCAGCTGTTCGTCTCCGCGGCCTGGGTCGCCTGGGGGATCAACCTGACGATCGCCGAGGCCTGGCTGCATGGGCGGACGCGTCGTCTGGCCGCCGCCTGAACTGAGGAACGTCATCCCGCGGCTTGTCCGCGGGACCCCCTGCCCAACCCTCGCGCCGGCGGATCGAAGGGTCGCGCGGACGAGCCGCGGCATGACGACGTTCGGCTCGTTGACCGCCGTTCTTGTATGTCATACAAATAAGCCATGCCGACGGTGCAGTCCCTTGCCGAAGTGCGTGCGATGCGTGAGCCCGGGAAGCGGATGCGGTCGCGCCTGCTCGACGCCGCCGTCGTGCTGTTCAAGGAGAAGGGCCAAGCCGGCGTCGCGGTGGCTGAGATCGCCGCCGCCGCGGGGGCCTATCCCAGCCAGGTCACCTACTATTTCCGCACCAAGGAGGCGCTGTTCGTCGAGGCCGCCTGCCGCGAGGTGCTGTACGTCGCTCGCCAGGCCGAGTTGGCCGCCGCCGGGGCCGCCAGCGGCAGCGACTATAACCGCCGCCTGGTCGAGACGGTGATCGGCTCGCCGGGCCTGGCGCTGTTCGTCGAGGCGCTCAGCCTCACCCGCCGCCGCCAGGACCTCGCCCCGCTGATCGAGCGCACCTTCGAGCGCCTCCACGCCGAGGGCGACCGAGCCTATGGCGAGACGCGCCACCGCCGCGGCTGGTCCGAGAGCGAGAGCGCCGCCACCGTCGCCCGCCGCTTCTGGACCCTGGCCCTGGGCGTCGCGCTGCGCGAAGGCGCCACCGAAGCCACCGTCGCCGAGGCCGTCGAGGAGATGGTCGCCCTGCTCCGCTACGACATCGGCGCAAAGCCCCACGCACCCAATCTCGCGAAACCTGGAGAGGCCTGATGCCCGCCGCCACCCGTGTCGCGCCCAAGGACTACTTCTCCGCCGAGGAGTGGGCTCCGCTCGCCAGGAAGTCGGCGTGGAAGGGCCCGGTCCTGATCGCGCACGCCTGGATCGTGATCCTGGCGGCCGGCGCCGTGACGCTGTGGCAGCCGTGGTTCTTGCCGCTGGCCGTGATGATCATCGGCGCGCGCCAGCTGGGCCTGGCGATCCTGATGCATGACGGGGCGCACGGGGCCCTGCACCCGAACCTGACGTGGAACGACCGGCTGGGCGACTGGCTGACCCCCGGCGGGCTGGTGCAGTACCGGACCTATCACCTGGGCCACCACAAGTTCGCCCAGCAGTCCGAGGACCCCGACCTGGGCCTGTCGGCGCCGTTCCCAATCACCCGCATCAGCCTGCGCCGCAAGATCATCCGCGACCTGACCGGCCAGACCCATTTCAAGCAGCGCTGGGCGCCGTTCTTCAAGCGACTGGCCCACCCGCAGCCGGGCGAGAGCCGCCTCGCGATCACCGGCAAGTTCATCGCCAACCGCTGGCGGTTCTTCGCCGGCGCGGCGATCACCATCGCGCTCACGGCGCCCTTCGGCTTCTGGTGGGCATGGTTCGCCCTGTGGTGGCTGCCGCAGGCGACCTGGTACCCGATGATCACGCGCCTGCGGAACATCGCCGAGCACGCCTGCGTGCCCAAGGACGAGCCCGACCCGCTGCGCCATGCCCGCACCACCCACGCCAACCTGCTGGAGCGGGTGTTCCTGGCCCCCTACTGGGTGAACTACCACTGCGAGCACCACATGTTCATGCATGTGCCCTGCTACAATCTGCCCCGCGCCCACCGCCTGCTGAAGGCCAAGGGCGTCCTGCCGGGCATGCTGACCGCGCCCAGCTACCTCGACGTCCTGCGCCAGGCGTCCAGCAAGCCCGCCAGCCAGGACAAGGGCGGCAACGCCACGCCGGAACAGCGCGGCGTGGTGAGGACGGCGATCCAGTAGGCGCGTCACTCTTTGCCCTTCCCGCATGCGGGAAGGGG
>CBHTUE010000302.1:0-5662 GCA_966096115.1 uncultured Phenylobacterium sp. | reverse complement strand
GTCCTCCACGACGGTCGGAGCTGCGTGCCGCACGACGTTCTGAGCGGACCCCCTCCGTCACGGCGCGACGCGCCATGACACCTCCCCGAGAGGGGGAGGGACTGCGCAGCGCCAGCTCTCAGTCCCGCAGCAGCTCGTTGATGCTGGTCTTGCTCCGCGTGCGCTCGTCGACCGTCTTCATGATCACCGCGCAGTAGGTCGACGGCAGCGACGGATCCGTCGCGTTGGGGCGCGAGCCGGACATGATGACGGAATAGGGCGGCACTTCGCCGGTGAAGGTCTCGCCGGTGCGGCGGTTCACGATCGGGGTGGTCGAGGTGAGGTAGACGCCCATCGAGAGCACAGAGCCCTCGCGCACGATCACGCCCTCGGCCACCTCGGAGCGGGCGCCGATGAAGCAGTTGTCCTCGATGATCGTGGGGTTGGCCTGCAGGGGCTCCAAGACGCCGCCGATGCCGGCGCCGCCGGAGATGTGGCAGTGCTTGCCGATCTGGGCGCACGACCCGACGGTCGCCCACGTGTCGACCATGGTGCCCTCGTCGACATAGGCGCCGATGTTCACGAACGACGGCGTCAGCACCACGTTCTTCGCCAGGAACGAGCCCTTGCGCACGGTGCAGCCGGGCACGGCGCGGAAGCCGGCGGCCTCGAAGCGCGCGGCGTCCCAGCCGGTGAACTTCAGCGGCACCTTGTCCCAGTAGGGATGCGGCGCGTCGGCGTCGATCAGCCGGTTGGCGGTCAGGCGGAAGAACAGCAGGATCGCCTGCTTGGCCCACTGATTGGTCGTCCAGGTCCCGTCGGCCTCGCGCTGGGCGACGCGCAGGGTCCCGGCGTCCAGATGCTCGATCGTCTCGTGCACGGCGTCGCGCACGCGGCCCGTAGTCGAGGTGTTGATCGTGTCACGCGCCTCCCAGGCAGCTTCGATCACGGACTTCAGGTCGTCGGACATGTCTAAGCGGCCTCATTGAGCTGCGCGTCCCGCAGGAAGGGCGCGAGCTTCGCGGTGCGGTGGTGGACGAAGGGGGCGGTGGACTCCGCCGCGTAGGGGCCGACCAGCACGGTGGTCATCCCGAGCGCCGCGGCAGGTTCCAGATTTCGCTGGCTGTCCTCGAAGAAGGCGGTCGCGGCCGGGTCGATGCCGTGGGCGGCGTCCATCCGGGCGAAGGCCTCGGGGCTGGGCTTGGGGACGTAGCCGGCCGAGCCGATGTGGAAGACGTCGTCGAACAGGCCCGACAGGCCCAGGTGGTCCATCACCCGCACGGCGTGGCGGTCGTCGGCGTTGGTGAAGATCAGCCGCCGGCCTGGCAGCCGCTCCAGTTGGGCCAGCAGGTCCGGGTCCTGCGCCAGGCATTCCAGGCTGAGGTCGTGGAAGATGGCGTGGAACTCGTTGGGGTCGACGCCGTGGTGCAGCATCAGGCCCCTCAGGGTCAGGCCGTGTTCCGAGAGGTAGGCCTTCTGCAGCTTGAACGCCTCGGGCCGCGGCAGGCCGGTGACCTTCTCCACATAGTCGGTCATGCGGTCGACGACAGCGTCGAGGAAGCCGGACTCGGCGGGATATAGCGTGCCGTCGAGGTCGAAGAGCCAGGTGTCGATATGGGTGAGATCAGCCCTCACGCTTCACCATGGTTCCGGACCCGTGCTCGGTGAACAGTTCCACCAGCATGGCGTGCGGCCGGCGGCCATCCAGGATGACCACCGCCTCGACGCCGGCCTCCACGGCGGCCATCGCCGTCTGCAGCTTGGGGATCATGCCGCCCGTGGCGACGCGGTCCTCGATGGCCTTGTTCGCCTGGCTGATGGTCAACTGGGCGATGCGTTCCTTATTGGCGTCCAGCACGCCCGGCACGTCGGTGAGCAGCAGCATGCGCTTGGCGTTCAGCGCCCCGGCCAGCGCGCCGGCCACGGTGTCCGCGTTGATGTTGAAGGTCTGGCCGCTGTCGTCCACGCCGATCGGCGCGATCACCGGGATGTAGTCGTGCTCGGCCTTGATCAGCGCCTCGATCAGGGTGGTGTCGATGTGCTTCGGCTCGCCGACGAAGCCCAGGTCGACGATCTTCTCCTCGACGCTGTCGGTGGCGCGCGTGGTGCGGGTCACCTTCTCGACGGTGATCAGCTTGGCGTCCTTGCCGGAGAGGCCCACGCCGCGCACGTCGGCCGTGGCCCCGGCCTGGGTGATCCAGCTGGCGATCTCCTTGTTGATGGCGCCCGACAGCACCATCTCGGCGACCTCCATGGTGGCCTGGTCGGTGACGCGCAGCCCGTCGACGAACGTGGACTTCACCCCGGCCTTCTCCAGCCAGGCGGAGATCTGCGGGCCGCCCCCGTGCACGACGACGGGATGCACGCCCAGCATCTTGAGCAGCACGACGTCGGCGGCGAACAGCTTGGCCACCGACTCCTCGCCCATGGCGTGGCCGCCGTATTTGATGACCACGGTCTGGCGGTCGTAGGTCTGGATGTAGGGCAGCGCCTCGGCCAGCGTCTTGGCCGTCGCCCACCCCTGTTCCGTCTCTTCGCTCAATGCACCGTCCTCGAACTCGGGCGTCCCGATAGCGGACGGGGGCGCCCCTGTCACGCTATGCGAGGCGCGTGTTATCGAGACGTCACGGAGTTCCAGGGGAGTCGGGCATGCGGAAGGTTCTGGGCGCTGCGCTGGCGCTGGCGATGATCGCGGGCGCGGCGGGGGCGAAGACGGTGGCGGTGACCGCGGACCGGTTGCTGGACGTGAAGACCGGCAAGTACGTCGACAAGCCGCTGGTGGTGATCACCGACGGGCGGGTGGTCTCGGTCGGCAAGGCGGGCGATGCGGCGCCGCAGGGGGCTGAGCGGGTGGACCTGCCGGGCGTGACCCTGCTGCCCGGCCTGATCGACATGCACGTGCACCTGACCTCGTCGCCGCTGTTCGGGGGCTACAACTACCTGCAGTACACCGACAGTTTCTGGCCGGTGATCTCGACCCAGCACGCCAAGGCGACCCTGGAGGCGGGCTTCACCTCGGTGCGCAACGTGGGCAGCGAAAACTACGACGACGTGGGCCTCAAGCAGGCGATCGACGAGGGCTTCGTGCCGGGGCCGCGGATCACGCCCGCGGGCTACGCCATCGGCTCGACGGGCGGCCACTGCGACTCGACCTTCTTCCCGCCGTCGATGGCGCAGAAGGAGCCCAGTGTCATCGACAGCCCCGACCAGGGCCGCCAGATGGTGCGCCAGATGCACAAGTACGGCGCCCAGGTGATCAAGATCTGCGCCACCGGCGGGGTGTTCAGCCACGGCGACACGCCCGGCGCGCAGCAACTGACGCTCGAGGAGATCAAGGCCATCGTCGACGAGGCCCACCGCACCGGCATGAAGGTAGCGGCCCACGCCCACGGCGCCGACGGCATCAAGGCCGCGATCCTGGGCGGCGTGGACACCATCGAGCACGCCAGCCTGGTAGATGACGAGGGGATCAAGCTGGCCGTCCAGAAGGGCGCCTACTTCGGGATGGACATCTACAACACCGACTACACCCAGGCCGAGGGCGCCAAGAACGGCGTGCTGCCCGAGAACATCAAGAAGGACGCCGACATCGGCGAGATCCAGCGGGAGAACTTCCGCAAGAGCCTGAAGGCGGGGGTGAAGGAGATCTTCTCCAGCGACGCCGGGGTCTATCCGCACGGGACCAATGCGAAGCAGTTCGCGGTGATGGTGCGCTATGGCGCGACCCCGCTGCAGGCGATCCAGACGGCGACGCTGAACGCCGCCGAGGCGCTGGGCCAGCCGGGCGACGTGGGGCAGGTGGCCAAGGGCCTCTATGGCGATATGGTCGGCGTGAAGGGCGATCCGCTCAGCGACGTCACCGTGCTGGAGAAGCCGGCGTTCGTGATGAAGGGCGGCGAGGTGGTGAAGCGGCCATGAAGAACGCACCGGTCCTGATCATCGTCTTCTACCTGGCGTTGGCTGCCTGCCTTTGGCCGCTGTTCGTGCAGGCCAGTCAGGTGGTCACCTATGTCCAGATGGCGAACACCGCCCACAGGCTGGTCCAGGTCCCGCCGCCGGTGGTCATCGCCGCCGCGGTCCAGACGGCGTTGCTGATCTGGGCGATGATCGGCGCGGTCATGCTGTACCGGAAGGGCCAGGACAGCTTCGGCTGGCTGGTGATCCTCCTGGTGATGGTCCCGGTGCTGACCCAGTTCGCCCTGGCGCGGGTCTAGCGAGGACCGGGGGCTCAGACGTCCACCTCCGGCAGCAGCCGGGCGAAGTGGTCCTCCACCGCGCGGTAGCACTCGCAGGCGGCCCGCTCGAGGCCCGGGCGGTCGATCACCTCCACGCGGCCGCGGTGGTTGCGGATCAGGCCGCGGGCCGCCAGCGCGCCGGTGACCGCGGTGACGGTCGTGCGCTGCAGGCCCAGCATCTCGGCGAAGGATTCCTGGGTCAGGTGGATGATGTTGTCGCCCGCCCGGTCGTGGGTGGCGAGCAGCCAGCGGCAGGCGCGCTCTTCGGCGTTGTGCAGGGCGTTGCAGGCCACCGACTGCATCATCTGGGCGAGCAGGGCGTCGGCATAGCGTGAGAACAGGTCGCCGAACCGCGGCGAACCGATCTTGGCGGCCTCGAGATGGCTGGTGGGGATGACCAGGGCCTCGCCGCCGATCTGGACCACGGCGCGGCCGAACGCCGGCTTGTGGCCCTCGCTGACGATGCCGCCCAGCGCGCCCTCGCGGCCGATGGTGGCGGCCTCCACTTCGCGCCCGTCACGGGTCACGATCAGCAGCGACATCATGGTGCGGTGACAGGGGAAGTAGGTGGTGGTGACGTCGTCGCCAGGCTCGAATAGCACCTTGCCGCGGGGCAGGGCGACGGGCTCGAGGTGCGGGGCCAGGACCGCGAAGTCGCGCGGGCTCAGGGCGGCCAGCAGCCGGTTGCCTCGGCGGTTGAGCGCACGCGCGTCAACCTCGCGCTCCGGGGCGATGGCAAGCGGGTCCATGTCTGTTGCGCTCCCGAGTCTTGGACCCAGGGACAACGGCGAACGGCCCCGCTTGTTGCATTAAAAGTGGCGCGATCGCCGCCTAGATGGAGCGGGCGACGACTTCCTTCATGATCTCGCTGGTCCCGCCGTAGATGCGCTGCACGCGCGCATCGCGCCACAGCCGGGCAATCGGGTACTCGTTCATGTAGCCCGCGCCGCCGTGCAGCTGCAGGCCCGCGTCGCAGACCTCCCATTGCAGTTCGGTGTGGAACAGCTTGGCCGCGGAACCTTCGGCGGCGGTGAGCTTGCCGGCCAGGTGCCGCGTGATAGCCCAGTCCAGGTGCGCCCAGCCGGCCTGCAGCTTGGCCTTCAGGGCGCCCAGGGTGAAGCGGGTGTTCTGGAAGTCGAAGACGGTTTGCTTGAACGCCTTACGGTCCTTGGTGAACTTCACCGTCTCGTCGAAGGCGCGCTGCGCGGCGGCCTGGGCCTGGACGGAGATGCCCAGGCGTTCCTGCGGCAGCTGGCTCATCAGGTAGCCGAAGCCCTTGCCCTCTTCGCCCAGGCAGTTGGTGATCGGCACGCGGACGTCCTCGAAGAACAGCTCCGAGGTGTCGGCTGAGTGCTGGCCGATCTTGTCCAGGTTGCGGCCGCGCTTGAAACCATCGCGGGTGGCCTCCACCAGGATCAGCGAGATGCCCTTGCCGCCCGCGGTGGGGT
>CBHTUE010000301.1:0-5666 GCA_966096115.1 uncultured Phenylobacterium sp. | reverse complement strand
TGGGCGGCGGACCGGGCGGCGGTGGCTTCGGCGGTGGTGGTGGCGGCGGCCCCACGGGTGGCGGTGGCACGGGCGGCGGGTCACCCCCCGGAACCGAGTTCCCGCTCGGCCCCGGTCCGGGTGACGGCGGCACGGGCGGCGGCGGCTCCGGCGGTGGCGGTCACACCGGCGACGGTGGCGGCGGCGGCGGGGGCACGGTCCCGGTCGATCCGAACGGCGCCGGCGCGGTTCCGGAACCGGCGACCTGGGGCCTGATGATCCTGGGCTTCGGCGCGATCGGCGCGGCGATGCGCCGGCGGCGCGGGCTCGGCGCGAGCCTCTAGGCTCCGAATTTCAAAGATGCGTCATGGCCGGGCTCGTCCCGGCCATGTTCGTTTGCGGCCTCAGTACCGCTCGTAGCGCCAGCGCGGGGCCGGGTAAGGGTAGTAGGGGCGCGGCGGCGGTGGCGGCGCCCAGCGGGGCTCGTCGTCCGCCTCGTCGTCGGGCTGCGTCCCGTACGGCGGCGGGTCGTAGCCTCGGCGTCGCGCGGCCTCGGCGTCGTAGGCGCGCTGGCGGGCCTCCTGGTAGGCGCGGTTCTGCACGGCCTGGTCCTCGAGGGCAGCTTGGCGCTGCCGCTCGGCGGCCGCCTCGGCGTCGGCGCGGCGCTGGCGCTCGGCGGCTTCTTCCACCGTGCGGCGCTGGGCGTCGGCCGCCGCGGCCTGGGCGTTGATGGCGGCCAGCTGGGCGTCGGTGACGGCCTTGGCGCGGGCGTCGGCCTGGGCGCGGTCGCGAGCGGCGAGTTCGGCGGCGGCGCGGTCGCGGTGGCGCGCGGCGGTCTGGGCGCCGCAGACGCGCAGGTCGACGAGCCCCTGTTCCGACCCACCCAGCGACGCTTGCAGCGGCTCCTCGGTAAGCCAGGCCACGCCCAGGGTCCCGCCCTTGCGCATCGCCGCCTCGGTCTCCTCGGAGAGCACCAACTCGCCCGCGCCGTCGGCGCCGCGCAGCATCAGGTTGGAGTAGCGCGCCTTGTCGACCCTAATCGGCAGGAAGGCGCGGGCGGGCAGGTCCTGCTTGAAGAACCGCAGCGAGACCAACTGGCCGTCGGAGATCAGGCTGACCGGGGTGACCGCGCCGGAGCGGGCTACCAGCTCCAGATCGGCGCGGCAGCCGGTCTCGGTGGGCGTGACCACCCAGGCGAGGGCCGCGGCCCTGGGCGCGCTTCTGGGCGCGTTGCTGCCGATGGCGTGTTTCGCGGCGGGCGCGGAGAGCGCCGGCCCCGCGAGAAGCGCGGCAGCCGCCGCGCCCCCGATGATCGACCTGATCACGACGGCTCCTGACTGACACGCCCCACGACGATACGACCGTTCCACTCAGCCAGCTAGGGTCGCCCCCGTCGCGGGTGCTAGGGTTCAACCCATCATCGATAGGGAGGTCGTCATGAACCGCAGATGTATGATGGGGGGCGCAGCGGCCCTGATGATCGCCGCTGGGGCCGGCGCGGCCTGGGCCGCGGTTCCGGGCAACATCGCCGCCGCCCTGGCCGACAAGGGCCGCCCGGCCGCCGACAGCGCCCGTGACGCGGCGCGCAAGCCTGGCGAGCTGCTGGCCTATGCCGGGGTGAAGCCCGGGGCCAAGGTCGCCGACCTGATCATGGGCGGGGGCTACTTCACCCGCATCCTGGCGGTGGCCGTCGGGCCCAAGGGGCAGGTCGTGGCCTACCAGCCGGCCGAGTTCATCCGCTTCCAGGCCAGCTACGGCGAGGACCAGAAGAAGATCGCCGCGGCCTATCCGAACGTCACGGCGCTCTCCAGCAGCCTGGGCGCGTTGGAGCTGCCGGCCGGCCTCGACCTGGTGATGACGGTCCAGAACTACCACGACCTGCACCTGCCGCCGTTCCCCAAGGACACGGCCGCCAAGGTCAACGCTTCGGTGTTCAAGGCGCTGAAGCCGGGCGGAGTCTACCTGGTGGTCGACCACGCGGCGGCCGCGGGGGCCGGGCTGGAGAGCGCCGACAAGCTGCACCGCATCGATCCGGCGATCATCAAGACCGAGGTCGAGGCCGCGGGCTTCAAGCTGGACGGCGAGAGCAAGCTGCTGGCCGACCCGTCGGACATGCACACGGTGACCGTCTTCGACCCCTCGATCCGCGGCAAGACGGACCAGGTCGTGCTGAAGTTCCGCAAACCGAAGTAGCGGCTGCGACAACGCGTCCCGGAACCGGGACTGCCTGAGTTAACCGCGTATTTGCCCGCGCGCGCGCTTTATGGGCGCGATGACGCAGACGCGCACCCCCATCGCCCCGACCGGTGGCCAGGCGGCCGTGCGCCGGCTGGTGGGCCTGGGCGCGGGGCTGGTGGCCCTGGTGCTGTTCGGCTCGGCTGCGCTGCTGGCCGCCGGTTCGCACGCGCTGGACGAGCTGCAGGCGCGCGAGGATCACGCCCTGGTCGCTAGCGTCGTCGACCGCTCGCTGGCCAGGGTGGTGACCGACATCACCACGGCCACGGTGTGGGACCAGGCCTATCGCGAGCTGAAGCCCGGTGGCGACGTGCGCTGGGCCGACGCCGAGATCGGCAGCTACTTCGCCAACAACCGCGGCCACGACCGCTCCGTCGCCATCGACGGCGCGGGCGTCCCCTTCTACGCCTGGAACGGCCTCGCGCGGGCTGATCCACGGCGGCAGGGCGACCTGCTGGCCGCCGTCGCGCCGGTGATCCGCCGGGCGCGGGCGCTGGAGGCGGCCCGGGGCGCCCGGGCGCCCAACGTCGCGCCGACCGATCCGACCCTGGCCGAGACCGCCTCAGGCATCGTGATGCTGGGCGGCGCGCCCTACCTCGCGGCCGCCTCGACCGTGACGCCCGAGAGCGCCGACGCCCGCCGGGCGCCGGGGGCTGCCGTCCTGGTAGCGTCGGTCCAGCGGCTCGACCGCCAGACCATAGCTTCGCTGCAGCAGCTGCGGCTGGCCGATCCGCACTTCGAGCCGGTCGCGGGCGCCGCCCCGAACGCCGTCCTGCTGCACGGCGCCGATGGGCGGACCGTGGGCCGCATCGTCTGGAAGCCGAAGCGACCGGGCCTCGTGGTGCTGCAGGGGGCGGCCTGGGTCCTGGGGCTGGGCTTCGCGGTGTTCGCGGCCCTGGCGGGCGGCCTCGGCTGGCAGATCCTGCGCGTGGCGCGCCGGCTGGACGCGCACGAGCAGGCGCACGACGCCACGCTGCGCGACCTGGAGGTGGCCCGCGACCGGGCCGAGAGCGCCAACATCGCCAAGAGCCAGTTCCTGGCCAACATGAGCCACGAGATCCGCACGCCGCTGAACGGGGTGCTGGGCATGGCCCAGGTGCTGGCCCGCAGCGACCTGGCGGAGGCCGACCAGGAGAAGCTGGGGGTGATCCGCGCCTCGGGCGAGTCGCTGCTGCGGATCCTCAACGACCTCCTGGACCTGTCGAAGGTCGAGGCGGGGCGCATGGAGGTGGACGTCCACGAGTTCGACCTGGAGCGCGAGGTCGAGAGCGCGACCCGCAGCTTCGCGACCCTGGCCGAGCAGAAGGACGTGGCGTTCCTGGTCCAGGTGGAGCCGGAGGCGAGCGGGGTGTGGCGCGGCGACGGCGGCAAGATCCGCCAGGTGCTCGCCAACCTGGCCTCCAACGCGGTGAAGTTCACTCACGCCGGCGAGGTGCGCGTGGTGGTGCGCCGGACGCCGGACGGGATCGTCTGCACGGTGGCCGACTCGGGCGCAGGCATCGCCCGCGACCGGCTGGAACAGCTGTTCCAGCGCTTCTCGCAGGTGGACCCGACCGCGACGCGCAAGTTCGGCGGCACCGGCCTGGGCCTGGCGATCAGCCGCGAGCTGGTGGAACTGCTGGGCGGCAAGGTCTCGGTGACCAGCGTGGAGGACCGTGGCTCGGCCTTCACCTTCGAGCTGCCGCTGACCTGGGTCGGCCCGTCGACGCCGGCGGAACCGCAGGCCGAGGCGCCGGCGGACCTGCCGACGCTGCGCATCCTGGCGGCCGAGGACAACAAGACCAACCAGCTCCTGCTGCGCGCCTTGCTGGAGCCGCTGGACGTGACGGTGCGGATGACCGGCGACGGGGCCGAGGCGCTGGCGGCCTTCGCCGAGCAGGACTTCGACCTGGTGCTGATGGACATCCAGATGCCGGTGTTGAACGGCGTCGACGCGGTGCGCGCGATCCGCGCCCTGGAGGCCGAGCGCGGCGGGCGGCCCACGCCGATCCTGGCGCTGTCGGCCAATGTGATGAGCTACCAGGTCGAGGAATACCTGACCGCCGGCATGAACGGCTTCGTCGCCAAGCCGATCGAGATGACGGCCTTGGTCGCGGCGATGGAAGCAGCGCTGGCGGAGCCGGCGGACGGCGTGGCGCAGAGCGCGGCCGCCTGACGCCTGGTTGCTCCCCCATCCGGTGAGGGCCTGAACCGAGCCGCCTACTTCAGCTTGCGGTCGAAGAAGTCGAGGGTCTGCAGCGTGCGGTGCATGCGGTTCTTCGGTGTCCAGCCGCCGCGGTGCCGCAGGCCGGGGTAGACCATGGTCTCGAACGGCAGCCCCGCCGCCTGCAGGGCGAACAGGATGCGGGTGGAATTGTCGAAGGTGACGTTGTCGTCGGCCATGCCGTGCATCAGCAGCAGCGATGAGGGCTTCAGGCGCGGCAGGCGGGCGACCAGTTCGGTGGCCGCATAGCCCTTCGCATTGTCGGCGGGCGTGCCCATGAAACGTTCGGTGTAGTGGGTGTCGTAGAGCGCCCAGTCGGTGACGGGCGCCCCGGCGACGCCGGCCTTGAACGGGCTGTCCGGCGCGGTCAGCAGCAAGAGCGTCATGTAGCCGCCGTAGGACCAGCCGGTGACGCCCAGGCGGTCCTTGTCGACGTACGGCAGCGCGCCCAGGTACCGGGCGCCGGCGATCTGGTCGTCGACCTCCAGCTGGCCCATGCGCCGGTCGATGGCGGTCTTGAAGGCCGCCGAACGGTTGGGCGTGCCGCGGTTGTCCAGGCTGAACAGGATGTAGCCGGCGTCCAGCAGGATCTGGTCTTCCGGCGCGGCCCAGCTCTTCGACACCATGGCGCTGCCGGGGCCGCCATACACCTTCACGATGGCGGGGTATTTCTTCGCCGGGTCGAAGCCGGGCGGGGTGCGCATCGACCAGTAGAGGTCCTGGCCGTCGGCGGCCTTGATGCTGCCGAAGGCCGGCTCGCGCAGGCGATCGACATACGGCCAGAACGGATGGCCGGCCTTCAGCGCATTGTCCTCGATCCAGCGCACCCGGGTCCCGTCGGCGCGATAGAGGGCCGTCTGGGGCGGGGTCTTGGGGTCGTTGTAGGTCCCGGCGAACGCGCCGCCGGTTTCGGCCACGGTGACGGCCCACTGGCCGCCGGCCGGGGTCAGCGCCTTGGGCGTTCCCGGCTTGGCGTAGGACACGGAATAGATACGCCGCTCGACCGCCGCGTCCTTGTGGGCGGCGAAGATGACCGTGGAGGTCGCCTCGTCGACGCCTTCGACGCCTTCGACCGGCCAGGCGCCGGACGTGACCTGCCGGACCAGGCTGCCGTCGGCCTTATGCAGGTAGAGGTGGCGGTAGCCGCTCTTCTCCGACGACCACAGGAAGTCGCCGTTCGACAGCGGCTTGAAATCGTCGGTCAGCTCGACCCAGTGGGGGCTGGTCTCCGAGAGGACCACCTTGCCCT
>CBHTUE010000300.1:0-5671 GCA_966096115.1 uncultured Phenylobacterium sp. | reverse complement strand
CCTGTTGCTCCTCGGCCGTGGGGGGCGGCGGAGGCGCCGGCGGCGGCGGGACCGGGGCGGCCGCGGCCGGCTCGGCCGGCTTGGTCGCGGCGACGGGCGCCATCGGCGCCGGCGGCGCGGCGGGCGGGGCCTGGTCGAAGTGCAGCGAGCGGCTGCCCCACAGCGCCAGCAGGACGGCCACGCAGGCCCCCGCGATCCACATCACCGTCTTCAACATTCGTCAGGCCCCCACGCCCGTCTGACCGTCCAACTCAGCCCTTGGCCGCGATCTGCACCTTGGCCAGCACGCCCACCCGTTGCAGCAGGTCGCGGTCCCAGTTGTAGGGATCCGAGCGGAACTGCATCTGGCCGTCCGTGCCGCCGAACGCGGTCCAGTAGAAGATGAACACCGGCACCTGCACCGGCAACCGGGCGCGGACGGTTTTGTCGCCCTCGAGCTGGGTGTCGATCGCCTCGGACGTCCAGGTCGCATCGCCCTCCAGCAGCGCCTCGGCCAGGGCGCGCGGATGCTCCAGGCGCACGCAGCCGTGGCTGGCCTGGCGGGAGAAGGCGTTGAAGCCGCCCTTCGACGGGGTGTCGTGCAGGTACACCGCGAACCGGTTGTCGAAGTCGAACTTGAAGCGGCCGAGCGCGCTGTCGTCTCCCGAGGCCTGCTGCAGCCGCGGCTGGCCGCCCTCCACCGGGATGACCCGGTAGCCGTGCGCGGCCAGGTAGCCGGGGTTGGCCTTCTCCTTCGGCCACAGCTCCCTCTGGGCGATGCCGGTGGGCACGTTCCAGGGCGGGTTGAACACCACTGAGTGGATCGCCGACATCAGCATCGGGGTCTCGTCGCCGGGCCGGCCGGACACCGCCTTCATCGACAGCACCGGCCTGTCGTCGCGGAACAGCGTCACGATCGCCGCGCCCGAGTTCACCTGCACGCGGGTGGCCGGCATGGCGGCCGGCAGCCAGCGCCAGCGCTCCATGTTGGCGACGATCTGCAGGATGCGCTGGCCCACGGGCTGGTTCAGATAACTGATCAGCTCCTTGCCGGCCACGCCGTCGGGCCGCACGCCGAAGCGGCGCTGCGCACGCTGCACCGCCTCCTGCAGCGGCTTGTCGAAGCCGACGCCGTCCGTCGGGACCAGCGGGTCCTCGGCCGCCAGCCGCACCCGCAGCTCGGCGGCGCGCGGGTCCTTGGAGCCCAGCGCCATCGGCTTGCCCTCGGGGATCGGCTTCCAGCCTCCCTTGGCGGCGATGTCGCGGTAGCGGACCAGGCCGCGCTTCAGGGCGGCGTAGCCTGAATAGCGGGGCGGCAAGCTGTCCAGCCACGCCTGCAGCCGGCCCTCGGCCAGGGCCTTAACCAGGTCGGCCGACGGGTCGTAGGGCGGCGGGCGCACAGCCCACAGGTCGGGGAACTCGCCCGGATCCATCCGGCCGATGTGGACGTCGTGGGCGTAGCGCACGAGGCCGTCGGCGAACGCCGCCTGCTGCTCGGGCGTCAGCGCGCCGGATTCGGGGACGCCGGCCGGGATGTAGTCCTTGGGCTGCAGGCCGTGCAGGTCGGCCGCGCGCAGCACCGCGAGCGCCGTCTGAGCCTGCGCCGCGGTGAGCGCCGGGATGACGACAGGCGGCGGAGGCGGTGGCGGAACCACCACGGCCGCCGGCGACGCGGCCGGGATCGGCATCACGGGCGTCGCCGCAGGCTTCGGCATCGGCTGCACGGCCGCGGCAGGCATCGTCGGCGACGCCTTGGCGGCCACAGGTCTGGCGGCCGGCGGCTGCGCCAATGCAAGCCCGCCCGACGCCGTCGGGATCAGGGCGGCCAAGGCCAGGCAGCGCCTGATGCGTCCGCCCCGCGAGCCGTGCCCGTCCATTGTCTTTACCGCCCTTGCAACATGACCCGACGCTCCGGCGGCGGGTCGCGCAGGTATCTACGACGCCTGCTGACTCGAAGATGAACGCCTATGTGGGTTTGGCGGATAGGTGTGTCGATGTCGCAACAGGCGGTGACAGTCGCACTGTCACCCTGGCGCAACAGAACGCGTTACGCCGGCGGATAGGCGTGGCGGCGGCCGTCCGGATCGGTGACCTCACCATCGCCGACGTAGCAGGGCCCGACCGGCGCCTTGCCGTGGCCGCCGGGGATGTCGAGGACGTAGGTCGGCTGGCAGAGCCCGGAGACGCGGCCGCGCAGGTCGGCCATCAGCGCCTGGCCCTCGGCGAGGGTGGTGCGGAAGTGGGCCGTGCCCGGCGCCAGGTCGGCATGGTGCAGGTAGTAGGGCTTGATCCGCAGCTCGACGAACCGGCGCAAGAGGGCCTCCAGCACGGCGGGATCGTCGTTGACGCCCTTCAGCAGCACCGTCTGGCTGACCATCGGGATGCCGGCGTCGAGGATGCGGGCGCAGGCAGCCGCTGCGGCGGGGGTCAGCTCGTCCGGGTGGTTGGCGTGCAGCCCGACCCAGGTGGTCTTGCCGGGCGCCTTCAGCGCGGCCACGAGGGCGGGGGTGATCCGGGCCGGGTCGACCGCCGGCACGCGGGTGTGGAACCGCACGACCTTAACGTGCTCGATCTTCGCCAGCCGGGCCATCAGGTCGGCCAGCCTTCTCGCCGACAGGATCAACGGGTCGCCGCCCGTGACGATGACCTCCCAGATCCTGGGATCGCCGGCGATGTAGGTCATGGCGGCGTCGAGCTGCTTCGGCGTCAGCGGCCGCACGCCGTCCGGCCCCACCATCTCGCGGCGGAAGCAGAAGCGGCAGTAGACGGCGCAGGCGTGGTTGGCTTTCAGCAGCACGCGGTCGGCATAGCGGTGGACCACACCCTCGACCGGGCTGTGCGTGTCGTCGCCGATCGGGTCTGCGGACTCCCCGGGCGACGGGATCAGCTCGGCGGAGGTGGGCAGGAACTGTCGGCCTATCCCGTCGCGGGGCTCGTGGATCGCCTGGACCATCGCCGGTGTGATCGCCACGGCGTAGCGGGCGGCGACCTGCTCCAGCGTTGGCAACTGCTCGCGCGTCACCAGCCCGGCGCGGGCCAGGTCGTCTGCGGTGCGGAGGGTGCGGGCAGCGGTCATCGGGGGGCCGCGTTTACTCCATTCCGGCGACTTCCCCAAAAGCAACGTCATGGCCGGGCTTGTCCCGGCCACCCAGAAACGCTGCCGCTGAAGGGAATCCGCTGCGTGACCGCCGCATGCATCCTGCGCTGTCGGTGCATCTGCGTGGCCGGGACAAGCCCGGCCATGACGTCCAGAAATTGAAGGACGGAGACCGGCGCCTGTGCTGTGCTCTGCTCCATGAAGACCTATCGCATCGGCGTCATCGGGCTGGGCCAGCGCATCGCCCATGTGCTGGCGGCCATGCAGGAGGTGGGGTGGAGCCTGGAGGTGGCAGGGCACGCCGATCCGGCTCCCGTCGGCGCGCCGATCCTGGAGCGGGCCGGGATCGCCCCTGGCCGCGCCTTCGCCAGCCCCGCCGAGCTGATCGCCGCCGGGCCGTACGACCTCCTGATGATCGGCACGCCCAACCACCTGCACTTCGAGCACATCAACCTGGCGCTCGACGCCGGCTGGCCAGTGTTCGCCGAGAAGCCGATCGTGCGCACCGCCGCCGAGACGCTGGCCCTGGCCGGTCGGCTGGCGAGGGGCGGGACCCCGCCCCTGTTCATCGGCCTCGTCATGCGCTCCATGCCCATCGTGCGCGAGGTGATCGGGCGGGTGGAGCGCGGCGACCTGGGCGAGATCGTCTCCATCGACGCCACCGAGCACCTGCCGCCCGAGCACGGCGGCTACCTGGCGCGCAACTGGCGGCGGAAAGCCGAGTGGGGCGGGTCGTACTTCCTGGACAAGGTGGTGCACGACTTCGACATCCTGGGCCTGGTCGCCCAGGGCCGCGTCGCCCGCGTGGCCAGCTTCGGCGGGCGGCGCATCTTCACCGCCGACCGGGCCGGGGCGGCCCCGCGCACCTGGAGCGACGGCGAGGCGGCCTACGGCGCGATGGATGGCGGCTGGATGGGGGCCAACGACGCCTTCCAGTCGGACATGGACGTCACCGACCACCAGACCGCGATCCTGGAATACGACAACCAGGTCCGGCTGACCTTCCACGCCAACAGCCACACCTCGCTGCCTGAGCGCCGCTGGTATGTCGCCGGCACGAACGGGACGCTGCTGGCCGACCTCGCGCGCAACAAGCTGATGATCCGCCCCGCCCTGTCGCGGAAGAAGCCGGAGCGCATCGAATACGGCGGCGTCACCGCCGACGCCCACAACGGCGCCGACCAGGCCATGGCCCTGGACCTGCTGGCGACCATGGAAGGCCGCGCGCCCTTCCCGGTCACGCCGTTCGAGTCGATGGAGGCCGGCCTCACGGTCATGGCCATCGACGAGGCGCTGGAGACCGGCGAGGTGCTGGACTGCCGCCCGATGTGGGCCCGCTACGACGAGGCCCGCAAGGCGCCTGCCAGCAGCTCCTGAAGCGCCGGCGTCCGCGGATAGGGCGTGTGCGTGTACTGCCGGAACGCCTCGGCGTAGGCGCAGCCGAAGTCGCGGCCGCGCTTCGCCGAAAAGCCGCGCATGGAGCCCAGGTGGTCGGTGATGGCGTGCTGTCGGGCCACCCACGCGTGCTGGCTCTCGTGCGCCGACAGCATGGCGGCCTTGGTCTCGAACACGGCCGAGATGTCGACGCCGAAGTCGGCGACCACCGGCGTCCCGTCGCGCTCGCGCCCGCCCGTCGGGTCCATGAAGTAGAGGTGCGGAATGGCCGCCAGCGGCGCCGCGGGGCCGGTCGCATAGTTCGGCACGGTCGAGGCGAAGCAGGCGTCGCGCACCAGCATCGAGGTGGTCTCGTGGTCCGGGTGGTAGTCGATCGGCGAGGCGGTCAGCACGATGTCAGCCCCCGACCAGCGCACCATCTCGGTGATCCGCCGCCGCGACGCGTCGTCATTGAACACCCCCAGGTCGGGCAGGTCGGCGCAGCGGTAGGTCGCCCCGATCTCGCCCGCCGAGACCGCAGCTTCACCTTTTCGGATCGCCGCGGTGGCCGCCAGGTCCGTGCCCTCCGCGCCGCACTCCCCGGCCGTCGCGGATACGATCCGGATCGCGTGCCCGGCCTTCGCCAGCAGCGCCAGCGTGCCCGCGCAAAGGTGCTCGATGTCGTCCGGGTGCGCGTGGATCGCCAGGATGGTCGCCATGGGCGCGACGCTAGCCCTTCCCTCCCATAATGGGGAGGGACAGATCGCGAAGCGATCAGGGTGGGGGAGTCACGATCCTCCCCGACCTGAGTTTGGCCCACACTTCCCCACCCTGCTCGCCTCCGGCGAGCTGTCCCTCCCCACTAAGGGAGGGAAGGGCTCAGCGCTTGGCGTCCAGGAACGGCCGGACCAGCGCGATGGTCGCCTTGGGGTTCTCTTCCATGATCCAGTGGCCGCTGTCCGGCACGACGCCGGGCGTCACGTTGCTGGCCGCGAACTTCGCGACCTCCGCCATGGTCAGGCCGAACGACTTCTCGCCGCCCAGGGCCAGCACCGGAATGGTCAGTTTGCCGGCCGCCACGAAGGCCTTGTTGTCGATCGCGTCCTGGTCGAAGGCATGGAACTGCTCGAAGCCCGAGTGCATGGCGCCCGGCTGCGCGTAGAGCCTGGCGTAGTGCTGGCGCGACGCCTCGTCGAACCGCGCGGGATTGGCCGAGAACTC
>CBHTUE010000299.1:0-5697 GCA_966096115.1 uncultured Phenylobacterium sp. | reverse complement strand
TCGATCACCGCGGCCATCTTCTTCTGGGCGCGGTCGTATTCGGCCCCCAGGTCCAGCTTCAGGAAATCGTAGTTCGGGTCCTCGAACGCGAAGTATTTGAAGGCGTTGGACGAGAACTGGTAGCTGGCCGCGCTCATGTTGGCCGCCTGGGTCGGACCGGTGGTCCAGCTCGACCAGCCGCCCTGCTGCGCCTCGCCGCCGGGGGTGAAGCCGGGGAAGACGATCTTGCCCGTGCGCGGGTCGCGGTGTCCGTCGTAGACCGTTCGCGCCGTCACCACCTGGCCGGCGGTGAGGCAGCCGTCGGACTGGCCGGGCTTGCAGAGCAGCTTGCCGGGATCGAAGCGGCAGGCCAGCGGGTCGCGGATGTAGGTCCCGCCGCCCGCGCAGTCGCTGAGCGCGGCCTTCTGCAGCAGCGCCAGGGCCGGGGCGTCGAGATAACCGCCGGGCTTGGCCAGGGCCTGCTCGTTGCCGGCGCCTAGCGCGAACAGCCGGCTCATGTAGTTGGCGGGCGCGCCGGCGACGATGCCGTCGAAGTCGTTCGGATAGCGCTGCGCCTCCATCAGCGCCTCGCGGCCGCCGTCGGAGCAGCCCATGAAGTAGGAGTTCCTGGGGCCGCCGGCCTTCTGGGCGCGGATCAGCGCCTTGGAGATCTCGGTGGTTTCCTTCAGCGCGCGCCAGCCGAAGTCGACGACCTTCTCCGGGTGGCCAAGCGCCCAGGCGGCCGAGGTGCCCGGCGCCTGGTGCCCGTCGTCGGTGCCGGCGGTCGCATAGCCCTGGCCCGCGACGCGCTTCAGTTGCTGCGAGCCGATCGAGCCGGCGAACCCGCCGTTGCCCAGCTGCACGAACTTGCCGTTCCAGGCCGCGCCGATCGGGATCCACACCTCGATCCCGATGTCGGAGTCCTTGGTCGGATGGCTCTTGACCGAGATCTTGCAGAGCTCGACCGCGCCTTGGGTCTCCTTCGAGACCGCGGTGATCTCCGCGTGCGCAAGCCGGGTGGCCTTCAGGTCCGCGCAGGACGCCTCGGCCCGCGCCAGCCCCGGCGCCGCCAGCGCCACGACCACTCCGGCCGCGATCAACAGCTTCTTCATCCCCAGGCCTCCCGTACCGTTCTTTGGACGGGATTTCAGCACAGCCGCGCACGGCGCGCCATGGGACAGGCCGCGAAGCGGCGCATTCCAAATCCAAACCACGGACAGGGCACAGAAGCACACAGAAAGCCCAGGAGGATCGACCTGCCGCGCCGGCCAGCACACCGAGTTTCTGTGTGTTCCGTGCCCTGTCCGTGGTTCTGAAAATGACTGAGCCCCCGCTTGTGCGGGGGCTCGAAGGTCACGCCGAAGTCGGCCGTCCTAGTTGCGGAAGACCGCGGCCATGGACGGGTCGCTGGGCATTTCGCGGTACTGCTGCAGCTCGTTGCGGCCGACCACCATGTGGTGCACTTCGTCCGGACCGTCGGCGATGCGCAGGGTGCGGGTGTTGGCGTACATGCGGGCCAGCGGGGTGTGCTGCGACACGCCCAGTGCGCCGTGCATCTGGATCGCCTGGTCGATGATCTGGCAGACCTTCTCCGGCACCATCGCCTTGACCATGTGGATCCACACGCGGGCTTCGCGGTTGCCCAGCACGTCCATCGCCTTGGCCGCCTTCAGGACCATGAGGCGCATGGCCTCGATCTCGATGCGGGCGCGGCTGACGCGCTCGATGTTGCCGCCCAGCTGGATAATCGGCTTGCCGAACGCCGTACGGGTCATGCCGCGGGTGACCATCAGGTCCAGGGCCTTCTCGGCCGAACCGATGGCGCGCATGCAGTGGTGGATGCGGCCGGGGCCCAGGCGCAGCTGGCTGATCTCGAAGCCGCGGCCTTCGCCCAACAGCATGTTGGAGGCCGGCACGCGGGCGCCGTTGAAGCGGATGTGCATATGGCCGTGCGGCGCGTCGGGGTCGCCGAACACGTGCTGGCCGCCGACGATCTCGACGCCTTCGGTCGGCAGCGGCACCAGGATCTGCGACTGCTGCAGGTGCGGCGGGTCGTTCTCACCGCCGGTCTTGACCATGCAGATCATGATCTTGCAGCGCGGGCTGCCGGCGCCGGAGATGTAGTGCTTCTCGCCGGTGATCACGTACTCGTCCCCCACGCGAACGGCGCGGGTGTCGATGTTCTTGGCGTCGGAGCTGGCGGTGTTCAGCTCGGTCATGCAGTAGGCCGAGCGGATCTCGCCCTTCAGCAGGGGCTCCAGCCACTGCTTCTTCTGCTCCGGCGTGCCGACGCGCTCCAGCACTTCCATGTTGCCGGTGTCGGGCGCTGCGCAGTTCATGATCTCGGAGGCGAGGCGCACCTTGCCCAACTCGACGGCGATGTAGGCGTAGTCGAGGTTCGAGAGGCCCTCGCCGGTCTCGGCGTCGGGCAGGAAGAAGTTCCAGAGGCCCGCGGCCTTGGCCTTGTCCTTCGCCGCTTCCAGCACTTCGAGCTGGCCGGGGGCGTATTGCCACACGTCCGGGCGGCCTTCGCCCAGGCGGTGCCATTCCTCGGAGGCCGGCTCGGCGACGTCCCGGATGAACGCCTTCACCGCGTTGTAGAGCGGCAGCGCCTTGTCAGACATGCGCAGGTCGTTCAGGTCGTCCTGCGGATTGAGCTGGAAGCCCGATTGGGCCTGGGCCTTGGCGGTGGCGTCGGGCCTGTCTGCGGTCATGGTCATCGGTTCGCTCCCTGCGCGGTGGCTTTGGCGGGAAGCATTGCCCCATCGGACAATTTCAAACAAGCGTTTAATCGCCATGCAGTGCTCTTCCCTCCCTTAATGGGGAGGGACAGGCCGGCGGAGCCGGCCAGGGTGGGGAAGCGTGGGCCGGAGCGCAGCTTGGCGGAATTGGCGATCGGTGGGGCAGGCCGGCTTAAAGGCAGCGCTTGAACGCGACTCCCCCACCCGCTCGCCTTTGGCGAGTCGTCCCTCCCCATTAAGGGAGGGAAGGCGCGCGGTTCGCCCGGCGCAGCGCCAGGAACTGCAGGTCGGCGACCAGCAGGGCGCCGGCGGCCTGGACCAGCAGCAGCGTCAAGCCGACGCCGCTCGGCTGCGCCCAGCCCAGGACCGGGAGCATCACGCTCTCCACCGCCCAGGCGACGTTGAGCGCCACCAGGGTCCAGACCACCGCGCGCGGCAGGCTGGGCCGGGTGGCCAGCCAGGCCAGCAGCAGGGCGTAGGCGATCAGCCCCTCGCCGAGCGGCTGCAGCACGGCGGCCGGCAGCCCGACCGGGCCGGCGACCAGGCCCGCGTCGAGGGCGAGGCCCGCGCCGGAGAGCCCGCAGACAACGGCGTCGACGGCGATGACGGTGCGCAGGGCGTTGGAACGGACGGCGGTCATGGGAAGGCTCCTCCAGGGGCTGTTGGCCCCTGAAGCTCCCGCGTCGCGCGGCGCCGGTCGATTACCTGGAAGGTAGGCCTATTTGACCGGGAAGCTGGCGGCCGCGTCGCAGACCTGCTTCATCAGGGCCTCGTTGTCGGCGCCCGAGGCCTTCTTCGGCGTGTCCGAGCGCCAGGTCGCCTTGACGTCCAGCGGCACGTTCGGGCGGTAGGACGCCATGGTGATCATGTTCTTGTTGTTGCAGTCGATCGCCACGACTGAGCCGACGCTGTCGGCCTTGCCCGGCGCCGACGGCCCCAGGGCGCCCTTGCTCAGCGCCTGCATGACCACGAAGCGGCCGCTCTGGCGATCCTTGTAGACGCCGTCCTTGTCGAAGGAGACTTCGGCGCCGTTGTCCATGGTGGCGAACTTGACCCAGGTCTCGGCATGGGCCGCGCCGGCCAGGGCGAAGGTTGCGGTGACGGCGAGCGCGAGGGCGCGGCGCATGGGCATATCTCTCCAAACAGTCGTTCGGGTGCGAACGTAGCGGCGGTTTTTGACCGCCTCCACATATTTCGGCCGAGTCACGCTGAACTGCGCCTGAACGACGCTTACGCCACGCGCTTGGCCGGCTTCGCCATCGCCCGCTCGCCGTCCTTGATGTAGTCGCGGGTGATCGGCAGGACGTCGACGCGCTTGGCGACCTGGATCTGCCAGATGAACTGGCGGCGCGCCCGGAAGCTCTGCTCGGCGATGCCCAGGTAGAACTCGAACATTCGGCAGAACCGCTCGTCATACAGTTCGGCGATGTCGGGCCGCACCTTCTCGAACCGCTCGCGCCAGTGGCGGATGGTCTTGGCGTAGTGCAGGCGCAGGACCTCCACGTCCGTCACGATCAGCCCCGCCCGCTCGATCGCCGGCAGCACCTCGGAGAGCGCGGGCGAATAGCCGCCGGGGAAGATGTACTTGTCGATCCAGGCGTTGGTGACCCCGGGCTCGGGCCGCCCGATGGCGTGGATCAGGCCGACGCCGTCGTCCTTCATCAGCCGCGCCACGCCGTCGAAGTATTCCTGGAAGTGCGGGCGGCCGACCGCTTCGAACATCGCCACCGACAGGACGCGGTCGTAGGTCCCTTTCAGGTCGCGATAGTCGGTGAGCGAGAACCGCGCCTTGTGCGCCAGGCCCTTCGCCTCGGCCCGCGCCTGGGCGACCTTCAGCTGCTCGACGGACAGCGTGATGGCGTCCACCTCGACGCCGGCCTCTTCCACCAGCGTCAGCGCCAGCCCGCCCCAGCCGCAGCCGATCTCCACCACCGACTGGCCCGGCTCCAGCGCCAGCTTGGCCGCGATGTGCCGCTTCTTGGCGAGCTGGGCCTCCTCCAGGGTCATGTCCGGCCGCTCGAAGTAGGCGCAGCTGTACTGCATGTCCTCGTCCAGGAAGCGCCGGTAGAGGTCGTAGGAGAGGTCGTAGTGGTGGGCGACGTTCTTGCGCGACGCGACGCGGTCGTTGGCCTCGCGCAGGGTCTTGCGCAGCCAGCGGCGGAAGCCGCCCCGGCGGCGCTTCTGGTTCTTGGCGTTGGCGCCGATCAGGTCGATGAACTGGTCGATCCGACCCTCTTCCAGCACCAACCCGCCGTCCATATAGGCCTCGCCGACGCCCAGGCCCGGCTTGGCGGCGATGCGCGCGGCCCAGGCGGCGCTGCTGATCCGCGCGACAAGCCGCGGGCCCGTGCCGTCGCCCAGGCGCAGCTCGCGCCCGCCCGGCAGCTTCAGGGTCAGGTCGCCCTCGCGGACCACGCCCTCCAGAACCGATTGCAGCCCCATCGCCCAACTCCTGCCCAAACCCGGACCTAGTACGCCGGCCCCAACCCGATCCGACGCGGCCCCAGACTAGGAACCGTCGCGGAAATGCCAAGCGCTTGTGCCATAAGCCGGCGGCGCGACACATGCCATTGGCCGCATGCGCCTTGACTCCTCCGCCTGCTGTTCCTAACTCCCCCGCGACGCTGGCACTCGTGGGTTGGGACTGCTAACAGCCGCGCTCGCCTGCCATCGTCGCAGCATTCAAAGACCGTTCCGAACGGTAAAGAGAGAGAACACACATGGCGTTTCGTCCCCTGGGAGATCGCGTCCTCGTCAAGCGCGTCGAGGAAGAGGAAAAGACCAAGGGCGGGATCATCATCCCCGACTCCGCGAAGGAAAAGCCGCAGGAAGGCGAAGTGATTTCGACCGGCCCCGGCGCCCGCGACGACAGCGGCAAGATCCAGCCGCTCGACGTGAAGGCCGGCGACCGCATCCTGTTCGGCAAGTGGTCCGGCACCGAGGTCAAGCTCGACGGCAAGGACCTGCTGATCATGAA
>CBHTUE010000298.1:0-5710 GCA_966096115.1 uncultured Phenylobacterium sp. | reverse complement strand
TCCGATCATGGCGCCCGGCCCGATGGCTCAACCCTAATCCAGAACGACGCTCGCCAGCCCGGCATAGCCACGCTACCCTCGGATGTATCGGGGCGGGTTTTGACTAGAGGCGAGCGGGCGTGTTGGACCCCGATGAGCTCAAGGCCGAAAACGCGCGCCTGGCCGCGCGCGTCGCGGAGCTGGAAGCCCAGCTGGCCGCCAAGCCGCCTATCGACCGCGGCAGCCTCTACCGGATGGTCAACAACGCCCCGTGGGGCATCCTGGCCGCGAACGCCGACGGCGTGCTGGATTATGCTAACCCCGCCTTCCAGCGCTGGCTGACCGTACCGGCGCCAGCCTGGGGCCAGCGCCGCGAGGCGGTGATGGCCCCGGAACTCCATGCCGCGCTGGACGGCCCGTACCTCGCGGCCCTGAGCGGCCGGATCTACGAGGGCGACCTCTCGCTGAACGACGCGCCGGGCGACCGGCGCGACATCCGCGTGCAGATCATGCCGCGCGGCCATCCGCGCGACGGGATCACCGGGGCGATCATCAGCGTCTACGACGTCACCGACACCCAGGCCCTGGACCGCACCGTGCGCGAGAACGAGGCGCGGCTGACCCACATCAACGCCGTCACGCCCAGCGTCATGTACATCTTCGACGTCGACCTGGGCCATCCGATCTGGGCGGGCGGGCGGTCCGGCGCGATCCTCGGCATCGACGCGGAGCAGGTGCCGACCCGCGCGCCGGAACTGCGCGGCCGCCTCATCAACGAGGCCCACCGTCCCATCGTCGACCAGCGCCTGATCGACCTGAACCGCGCGCCGGACGGGACGGTGTGTGAGGCCGAGTTCCAGGTCCACCGGCCGGACGGCAGCCTGCGCTGGGTACTGGACCGCGCCGTCGTGTTCGAACGGGACGCGAACGGCCGGGTGATCAAGACCCTGAGCGCGGCCATCGAGATCGACGACCGCAAGCGCGCCGAGGAGCGGCGCACCATGCTGATCAACGAGCTGAACCACCGGGTGAAGAACACGCTGGCCGCCGTCCAGTCGATCGCGCGCCAGACCCTGCGCCACGGCCGGTCGCCGGCGCAGATGGAGGAGCTGTTCACCGCCCGGCTGATCGCCATGTCCGCCGCCCACGACGTCCTGACCCGCGAGAACTGGGAGGGCGCGGACCTCCGCGAGATCGTCGACGGCGCCCTGAACCCGTTCCTGGCCAAGGGCGACGACCGCATCGCGGTGTCCGGCCCGGACGTGCGGCTGGGCTCCCGCGCCGCGCTCGCCATCGCCATGGCGCTGCACGAACTGGCCACCAACGCGGTGAAGTACGGCGCGCTGTCCGGCGAGGCGGGCCAGGTGAGCCTGGGCTGGGCGGCCCGGTCGGTGGGCGACGGGGCGCGGCTGGAGCTGGACTGGCGCGAGCACGGCGGCCCGCCGGTCGCACCGCCGCGCGCCGCCGGTTTTGGGTCGCGCCTGCTCACCCAGGGCCTGGCCGCCGACCTGGCGGGCGCGGCCGAACTGACCTTCGCACCGGACGGCGTGGTCTGCCGCATCACCGCCCCGCTCGCCACGATCCCGCGGCTCGAGTTGGCATAGAGATGCTGTGCGATCCCCGGACAGGCGGATGGGCCTTGACGAGCCGATATCCAGTATTTACTAAACACGATAGTACTGGACTCAAGAGACCTCGTCACCCGGATCGAGCCCGCGGCCGCCCCAGCCGCCGGCTTCAACCCCAACCCTCAAACCTCCCCCCTGAGCGCGGGAAGATCCGGGTGGCGAGCCCCACGAGGGATCCGCGATGCCGACCCGATACGTGATCCGCTGGTCGCGCCTGCCGGAGACCCTGGCGCTCTGCGCGTCGGCCTTGGGCCTGATGGCGGTCGTCGCCGGACTGCTCTGAGTCCGCGCGAAGTAGATCGCCGGAGTAACGGCGCGACTTAACCCTCACCTGCTCGCAACCTTGGCGCGATTACCGCAGGGCGATGCGAGACGCCTGCGGCACGTCTGCGCGGCCGCCCGGCGAAACCTTCGCGGCCATCACGGTTAAGCCGGATTCAGCATCTCTGTTTTCGTTACCTTAAACGGCAGCGCGCAGATTGGCCGTCGATAGGCGCAGTCCCCGAAGCGCCGCCCGCTGGAGCCAACCCGTGTCGCACAACCCGGGATTGGACGGCCGGACCCTCAAGGTCCTGCACGTCGACGACGATCCGATGAACCTGCGCGTGGTGCAGGAAATCATGGGCGCCTTCGGGCACCAGGCGGTGATGGCTTGCTGCGGCCGCGACGCCCTGGACCGCCTGGCCACCGAGGCCTTCGACATCGTGCTGCTGGACATCCACATGCCCGGCATGACCGGCCTGGACGTGATCTCCGAACTGCGCGCCACGCCCGGCCCCGCCCAATCGGTGCCGGTGATCGCCCTGACGGCCGACGTCTATTCGCGCCGGCCTGCAGAATACATCGCGCTGGGCTTCAACGACTTCGTGGCCAAGCCGATCCTGGTCTCCGGCCTGATGGCCTCCATCAAGCGCCTGACCGCCACGTCCCCCGCCGCGCAGTTGAGCCGCGCCGCCGGCTAATCGCCTTTCGGGCCCAGGTAAGTCGGACCGTAGACCGCCGCGCGGATGTCGCGGTGCAGGGTGGCGTCGAACGGCAGGGTCTGGACGAAGAACACGGCCGTCAGCTTGTTGGCCGGATCCACCCAGAACAGCGTCGTCGCCGCGCCGTCCCAGAAGAACTCGCCGACCGCACCGCGATTTTCCCCAGGGCTGGCCGGCTGGGCCGTGCGTACGGCGAAATCGAAGCCGAACCCGACCTGGCCCTTGGTGGGCAGGAAGAAGCGCTCCTTAACCCGCGCATCGAGCTGGTCGGTGGCCATCAGCTTCACCGTCGACGGCTTCAGGATGCGCACGCCGTCGAGGCTCCCGCCGTTCAGCAGCATGCGGGCGAAGCGCATGTAGTCGTCGATCGGCGCCATGAGCCCCGCGCCACCCATGGTCAGCTTGCGGACGGGATCGAAGTTCAGCGCCCGGGCCTCGGCGTCCGTCTCCCGCACCAGCTTGCCGTCCTTGCCTTTGGCGTAGCGCGCGGACATCCGCGGGAAGCGCGCCTCCGGCTGGGTCCAGGCCGAATCCGTCATCTTCAGCGGGTCCAGGACGTGCTGCCGCACGTAAGCCTCGAACGGCTGGCCGCTCAGTTTCTCGACCAGCGCGGCCTGCACGTCGACCCCGACGCTGTAGTTCCACTGCGTCCCCGGATCGAACAGCAGCGGCACCCTGGCGTTGCGCCGGCTGAACTCGGCCAGGTCGTTGTGCAGGTTCAGCGGGTCGGCCGCCTTGAAGGCCGCGTCGGCCGCGGTCGGGCGCATGCCGTACGAGAAGCCGGCGGTGTGGCGCAGGATGTCGCGCACCGTGATCGGCCGCGCCGGCGGCCGCAGCGTCGGCTGGCCCGACGCGTCCGGCGGGCCCAGCACCTTCACGTCGGCGTATTCCGGCAGGTAGTTGGCCAGCGGGTCGTCCAGGCCGAACTTGCCCTGCTCCCACAGCTGCATCAGCGCCACACCGGTGACCGGCTTGGTCATCGAGAACACCTGCACCATCGTGTTGCGGGCGAAGGGGCGCCTGGCCTCCCGATCGGCGAACCCCGCGGTCCCGAAGTAGCGCTCCTGCCCATCCTGCCAGACCAGGGCCGAGACGCCGGCGGCGCGACCGCTGGCGACCATCTCGCCCAGCGCCTTGTCGATCCGCGCCTTGTCGACACGGAACGTGTCCGTCGCGGTCGCCGCGACCTTGGCCGGCGCGGCTGAGACGGCCGGCGGCGACATCGACAAGGCCGCCGCGGCGGCCAGGGCCAGGGCCAGGATTGTGTAGCGCATCGTCTCCCCCCGAAATCAGTCGGCTTCGGCCCCCACGGGCGCCGGCGCCAGCACGGCCGGTTCCAGTTCGCCATTCAGCGCCGCGGCGAGGGCCTGGCGGTCCAACTGGCCCTCCCAGCGCGACACCACCAGGGTCGCCACCGCATTGCCCACGAAGTTGGTCAGCGCCCGGCACTCGCTCATGAACCGGTCGACGCCGAGGATCAGCGCCATCCCCGCCACCGGCACCGTCGGCACCACCTGCAGGGTGGCCGCCAGGGTGATGAAGCCCGCGCCGGTGACCCCGGCTGCGCCCTTGGAGCTGGCCATGGCCACGCTGAGCAGCAGCAGCTGCTGGGTCAGCGTCAGTTCGATCCCCAGCGCCTGGGCGATGAACAGCGCCGCCAGCGTCATGTAGATGTTGGTGCCGTCCAGGTTGAAGCTGTAGCCGGTGGGCACCACCAGCCCGACGATCGCCTTGTCCGCCCCGGCCCGCTCCAGCTTTTCCAAGAGGCTGGGCAGGGCCGCCTCCGAGGACGACGTGCCCAGCACCAGCAACAGCTCGGCCTTCAGGTAGCGGAGCAGCTTCAGGATCGAGAAGCCGTTCAGCGCGCAGATCGCGCCCAGCACGACCAGCACGAAGGCGATGGAGGTTCCATAGAACGTCGCCACCAGCGCCAGCAGGCTGGCGATCGAACCGATCCCGTACTTGCCCACCGTGAAGGCGAAGGCCCCGAAGGCCCCGATCGGCGCGGCGCGCATGAAGATCGAGACCAGCTTGAACACCGCCTGGCCCAGGCTCTCCAGCACGCGCAGCGCCGGCGCGCCCCGCTCCCCGACCATCGCCAGCGCGATGCCGAACGGGATCGAGAAGAACAGCACCTGCAGGATGTTGCCGTCGGCGAACGCGTTCACCACCGAAGTCGGGATGATGTCCATCACGAAGCCGATCGGCGTCAGGTCGTGCGCCTTGGCGGTGAACTCCTTGACCTTGGTTGGGTCCAGGCTGGCCGGGTCGATGTGCATGCCCGCGCCCGGGTGCACCACGTTGGCCACCGTCAGCCCCAGGATCAGCGCGAAGGTCGAGACTACGAAGAAGTAGATGAACGCCTTGACCGCCACGCCGCCGGCCTTGCCCAGGTCGCGCATGCCGGCGATGCCGGTCACCACCGTCAGGAAGATGACCGGGGCGATGATCATCTTCACCAGCTTGATGAAGGCGTCGCCCAGCGGCTTCAGCGCCTGGCCGGTCTCGGGCCAGAAGTGGCCGATCACGGCGCCCAGCACGATGGCCGTCAGGACCTGCAGATAGAGCTGCGTCCACAAGGGCCGCTTCACCGGCGGCCCCCCGCTCGTCACCACCGTACCCGCCACGCGATTCCCCTGCCCGTTCCTGGGTGGAGCCTAAGCACAGGACGGCTGGCGCGTCTTGCCCGCACACCCGCAACATCGCGGCAAAACGGCTGGTCCAGGCTCCCAAGACAGAGGATGCTCGGCCACCGAAGAGTCCGCCAGGGACCGGGCATGGGGAGGATGAGATGATCGACCGTCGCGCGCTGATGTTCGCCGGGGCCGGAGCCGGCGCGTTCGCCGCCCTGCCCGCTTTCGCCAGGATCGCGGTCCAGGCGCCCGCCACAGCCGGCTTCACCGGCGCGGGCGTCGCCGACCTCAACGCCAAGATGCACGCCCTGGTGGACGGCCAGAAGCTGGCCGGCGTGGTCACGCTACTGGCGCGCCAGGGCAAGGTCGTGAACCTGGACGCCTACGGCAAGCAGGACGCCTCGGGCCCCGCGCCGATGGCGACCGACTCGATCTTCCGCATCGCCTCGATGACCAAGCCGATCTGCGGCGTGGCGATGATGCAGCT
>CBHTUE010000297.1:0-5752 GCA_966096115.1 uncultured Phenylobacterium sp. | reverse complement strand
CGCCGTCGACCCAGCGCCAGGCCTCCTCCACCTCGTCGCGGCGGACGAACAGGGGGGCGTCGCCGTGGATCACGTCCAGCAGCAGGCGTTCGTAGGCGATGCGGCGGCGCGCGCCGGGGCCCTCGTAGGCGCGCAGCAGGCTGAGCGACAGGGGCAGCGACTGCAGCCGCATGCCGCCCTGGCTGAGGCCGGGGGCCTTGTTCATCAGGGTGAGCTTGATGTCCTCGTCCGGCTGCAGGTCGATGACCAGGCGGTTGGCGACCAGGTCCTGGGTGGACGCCTGGCCGAAGATCGAGTGCGGCACCGGCTTGAACTGCAGCGAGATCTGGGTGCGCTTCTCTGGCATCCGCTTGCCGGTGCGCAGGAAGAACGGCACGCCGGCCCAGCGCCAGTTGTCGATGTCGGCGCGCAGCGCGACGAAGGTCTCGGTGCCGCTCGGCTGGCCGCGCTCGGCCTCGTAGCCTTCGACGGATTTCCCGCCGACGACGCCCGGCGTGTACTGGCCGCGGACGCTGCGTTCCGTGGCGTCCATGCGGGTGAAGCGGCGCAGCGAGCGCAGCACCTTGACCTTCTCGTTGCGCACGGAGTCGGGGACCATGTCGGCCGGCGGCTCCATGGCCACCAGGCAGAGGAGCTGCAGCATGTGGTTCTGCAGCATGTCCCGGAGCGCGCCGTATTCGTCGTAGTAGGGCCAGCGCTCGCCCACTCCTTCGGTCTCGGCCACGGTGATCTGCACGTGGTCGATGGTGAGGTTGTTCCAGAGCGGCTCGAACAGGGTGTTGGCGAAGCGCAGGGCGATCAGGTTCTGGACCGTCTCCTTGCCCAGGTAGTGATGCGGAAGATCTGGTCCTCGTCGAACACCGCGCCGAGCGCGGTGTTGATTTGGCGCGAGGTCTCCAGGTCGCGGCCGATCGGCTTCTCCAGCACGATGCGGGCGTTGTCGTCGACGAGACCGGCGGCCCTCAGGGCGACCGTGACCTTCTCATAGAGGCTGGGCGAAATGGCCAGGTAGAAGAACGGTGCCTTGGCGCCCTGCAGCGCCGGGCACAGCCTGGCGACACCCTCGGAGGTCGTGGCGTCGGCGCCGACGTAGACCAGGCGCTTGCGGAACCGCTCCCAGACCTTGTCGTCCAGGCCTTCGGGGCGCTCCGACAGGGTCTCGTGCACCAGGCCGTGGAAGGCCGCGGTGGTCATCTCGGTCCGCGCCGAGGCGATGATGCGGAAGCGGTCCGGCAGGAAGCCGTCGGCGTCGAGGAAATAGAGCGAGGCCAGCAGCATGCGCCGCGCCAGGTCGCCCGTGGCTCCGAACAGGACAATGGCGTCGGCCTGCGGCGCGGCGGGCATGCGGAATCCTTCCGTTGCGGAGGCGGGAGAGGAGCCCTCACCGCGCCTTTTGGTCAAGAGGCGGGTGCGTAGCCGTCGACGATGTAGACGCGGCTGGTGGAGGTGGCCTCTCGGATCGGCAGGATGGCCAGGTATTCGGGCGAGGTGCGCCATGTGCGCGCGGCCTCGCGGCTTTCGAAGCGCAGCACGACTAGGCGCTCCGGTGGCTCCGGGCCGTCCACCCGTTCGGGCGCGCCGCCCCGCACCACGTATTCGCCGCCGTACTTGGCGAGCGTGGCGGGGACCTGCTGCGAGTAGGTCGTGAACCGCTCGGGCTCGGTGACGACGATCTCGTTGATGACGTAGGCGGGGGTGGCGGACATGGGGCGGCGGCTCCGGCGGCGAGGGTCAAAAGCTAGCCGGCTTCGTCCCCCGCGCACCAGCCGTCAGCCCGCAATGGCGGCCTCTGCGGGCGTCTTGGCCCAGGGCGGCGGGCCCAGGACGCGGTCGACCAGGGCGCTGTCGGCGTATTCGCGCATGGCGATCAGCTTGCCGTCCCGCATGCGGCAGACCAGGCAGTATTCATTGTCGTAGAGGTCGCCGCGCGTGGTCGTGACGCAGCCGCGGTATTCGACGATCACCTTGTCGCCCTCGGCGGTGATGTCGATGAGCTGGCCGGTGTAGCGGTCGGCGAACCGTTCGTAGAGCGGACCCCACAGTTCACGCTGCACCGCCGCCTTGCCGACGATGGTGCGCGACCAGCTGTTGCGGCCGGTGATGGTGAAGGTGAAGTCGTCGGCCAGCAGGGCCAGGTAGGGCCGGCTGTCGCCCAGGGCCAGGGCCTGGAAGGCGGCCAGCATCAGAGCCTTGTTGTCGGGGGCGTCGGTCATGGCGGGTCTCCTGTGTCGGCGTGGAGGATGCGGCGGCCGGAGACATGCTTCCAATCGATGATTGGCAAGAGTTATATTCGTCTCATGAATTTAGCTTCGCTCGACATGAACCTGCTGGTGGCGCTGGACGCGCTGTTGCGCGAGGCCAGCGTCAGCCGGGCGGCGGAGCGGATCGGGCTGTCGCAGCCGGCGGCTAGCCATGCGCTGAAGCGGCTGCGCGAACTGATGGACGACCCGCTACTGGTGCGCGCGGGGCCCAGGATGGAGCTGACGCCGCGAGCCGAGGCGCTGCGTGAGCCGCTGGCGGCGGCGCTGGCGCAGGTGCGCAGCCTGTTCGTGGAAGAGGCCTTCGACCCGGCCACGAGCCGCCGACGGTTCACCGCGATGATCCCCGACGTCTGCACCAGCCTGTTCCTGCCGCCCCTGGTGCGCCGGCTCGAGGCCGAGGCGCCGCACGTGGCGCTGACGCTGACGCCGTTCCTGGCCCCCGGGGCGATGACACCGGACGTCGCCCGCAGCCTGGACGTCATCCTGGCCTACCAGGCGCACGACTTCGCGGGCTTCCACCGCGAGCGGCTGTACGCCGACTCCGACGCCCTGGCGGTGCGGGCGGGGCGGCCGGACGCCGGCGTGCTGTCGACGCTGGGCGGGTTCCTGGCCGCGCGGCATGTGGCGGTGATCTCGCGCGGCGTGCCGCTGGACCCGATCGACGACTGGCTGGAGGGGCTGGGCCACCGGCGCGAGGTGGCGCTGACGGTGCCCACCTACCTGCAGGCGCTGGAGGCCGCCGCTCTGACCGACCTGGTGGCGTTCGTGCCGACCCGACTGATCGCGGCGCGGGGGCCCGACCTGCGGCTGATGCGGGTGGAGCCGCCGCTGGACACCGAGCGCGACGAGCAGTTCCTGCTGTATCCGGCGCGGCTGGCGGCCGATCCGGCCTCGCGGTGGCTGTGCGGCCTGATCCGGGAAATCGGGCGGGGGCTGGGCTGACCGCGCCGGACACAAGCGCGAAACAGGCGGCGCATAGTCAGACCGGAAATTCGAAGAAGCCTCTGGGGGAAACCATGATCCGTCGTTCGCTCGCCGTCGCCCTGGCGCTCGGCGTCCTGTCCGCGCCGCTGGCGGCCCTGGCCCAGGCGCCCGGCTACCAGCCGCCCGCCGCGGCGCCGGCGGGGACGCCGGCGGTGCTGAAGATCAGGCAGGGGACGCTGAAGGGGGCGAGCGCGAACGGCGCGGACTATTTCTACGCGGTGCCCTTCGCGCCGGCGCCGGTGGGCGACCTGCGCTGGCGGCCGCCCGGCGCCGCGCCGGGCTGGAGCGGCGAGCGGGACGCCACCAAGGCGCCGCCCAGCTGCCAGAACGTGGAAGACTGCCTCTACCTGAACGTGGTGCGGCCGGCGGGCGCGAAGCGCGGCGCCAAGCTGCCGGTAGTCGTCTGGATCCACGGCTCGGCCTTTCGGGTCGGCCAGGCGATCGGGGCGTTCGGGGCCGACACCGAGGGGACCGAGTTCGCCAGGAAGGGCGTCATCGTGGTGGGGGTGAACCACCGCCTGGGCCGCGCCGGCTGGTTCGCGCATCCCGCGCTCAGCAAGGAGCCGGGGCTGACCGCCAACTACGGCAACATGGACCAGATCGCCGGCCTGAAATGGGTGAAGGCCAATATCGCCGCGTTCGGGGGCGACCCCGGCAACGTGACTGTGGTGGGCGAGAGCGCCGGGGCGATGGGCATCCTCAACATGATGGTCTCGCCGGAAGCCAAGGGCCTGTTCCAGAAGGCGGTGGTGGAGAGCGGCTTCGCGCGCAACACACCCACGCCGATGGCCGAGGCCGAGGCGAGCGGGCTGAAGCTGGCCGAGGCCGCGGGCGTGAAGGGCGACGGGCCGGAGGCGGCGGCGGCGCTGCGCAAGCTGCCGCTCACCGCCTTGGCCGGCGCGCCGGGCGGAGTGACAGCGCCGGGGCGGCCGTTCCCGGTGATGGACGGCAAGCTGTACGTCGAGACGGTGATCCAGGGCTTCACCGCCGGGCACGAGATGAAGATCCCGCTGATCATCGGCGGCAACTCCAACGAGGCCAGCCTGACGCGGCCGACGGCGGCCGTGCTGGACGCCCTGCCCGCCGATCGGCAGGCGGCGATCCTGAAGGTGTTCGACACGGCCGGGACCGGCGACAAGGCCGCGGCGATCAACAACGCGGTGACCGTGCAGACGATCACCGAGCCCGACCGGGCGATCGCGCGGCTGCACGCCAAGAACGGCAATCCGGCGTGGACCTACTACTTCAGCTACGTCCCGGCCGCGGAGAAGGCGCGCAAGCCGTTCGGCGCGGCGCACACCGACGAGGTGCGCTTCGTGTTCGGCCAGCCGCGGGCGAAGTTCGCGCCGGAGGACGTGCCGCTGAGCGACGCCATGAACGCCTACTGGGTCGCCTTCGCCAAGACCGGCAACCCGGGCTCCGCCGGGGGGCCGGCGTGGCCGAGGTTCGACCTCGCCAAGGAAGGCCAGATCGAGTTCGGCGCCGACGGCCCGCAGGTGCGCGAGCACTTCCTGAAGCCCTGGCGCGACTTCGTGGAGGCGGGGGTCGGCAAGTAGCTCAGTTGCGCCGGCAGACCTGTTCGTAGCTGTAGCGCTTGACGATCCGAAGCCGCTCGCCGGTCCATTCGTAGAAGGCCCCGCCGTTGCGGCGTTCGTCCTCCATGGGCATGCCGCTGATCATGATGAGGCGGCTGTCCGGCCGGAAGGTGACGCGGTCGAACGGGTTGTAGGCGTGGTCCGTGATGTTGCGGACTTCCTCGTCGAAGCTGACGGCGCCGGTCTTCGCGTCGACGATGGCGAGGGTCGAGCAGCCCGCGCCGCAGCCCCACAGGCCCACGCGGTAGCGCCCGGCGAACGCCGGACCGCTATGGGCCGCGCGGCGGAGCTGGGTGCGGAAGGCGCGCTTGTCCGCGGTGTCCAGGCGGGGCGCGGCCGGCCGCGCGATGCGGACGACCGGCACGGCGAAGTCCTCGAACCGCGGCGCGCGCTTGGGCGGCCGCTGCGGGCCGGCGCAGGCCTCAGCGAGGTCGACCTCCGCCGCCGGCGCGGCGGCGGGCAGGAGCAACAACGCACCGAGGGCGGCGCGCCTCATTTGCCGAGCTTCAGCCCCGGCAGGCTCGCCGCCTGCTGGGCGTCGAGTTGCGGTTTGCGGAAGTTGGTTCGGACGCCGCTGGAGGATCCGAACTCCATGAGCCGGTCCTTCGCCGGGTCGTAGGGGGGCCAAGCCTGCGACCCGCAGGTCGGCGTCCCGGTCTTGGCGAAGCTGACCCAGCAGGCGTGCATCAGCGCAGCCATCGCCTTGTCCTCGTCGGTGACCACGCTCATCGGCGTGCGGCGGCCCCAGTATTCGAAAACGTACTGGATCTCGGCGGCGTGGGTGGCGCGAGTCATCACCGGGCGGAAGCGACCGCCGACGTAGGAGAAGTAGTAGAGCCAGGCGGGCTTGCCGCCGAAGGCCTGCGCCGCGACCCAGCGGGCCGGGCCGCCCATGAAGCGGTCGGTGAACAT
>CBHTUE010000296.1:0-5807 GCA_966096115.1 uncultured Phenylobacterium sp. | reverse complement strand
CTTGGGGGGGTTGGCCTATCGACCGTGGGGGGGGGCGGCCTCGGCGTCGGCGGGGCTGAGTGGGGCCGCCGCGCCGGCCGGCGCGCGCAGGGTGCGCGGCACGACCAGTGAGCACACCACCGCCACCGCGAACGCCAGCACCAGGGTGACCACGATCGCCGCCCCGGTCGGCAGGTCCATGACCGACGACAGCAACAGGCCCAGGACATAGCCCGACACCCCCACCGCATAGCCGACCCACAGTCGCAGGTGCGGCGCGAAGCGGCGGGCGGCGAGCGCCGGGACGATCAGGCTGGCGAACACGAGGTAGACGCCGACCAGCTGCACCGACTGGGTCACCACCAGGGCGAACAGGACGTAGAAGCCCACCTGCCCCATCCGCGCCCGGAACCCGAACCACAGCGCGAGCGCCACGGCGTAGAACAGCGCGATCGGCCACAGGCTGCCGACCGTGACCCACAGGATCTGGCCGACCAGCAGGTCCTTCAGGTGCTCGCCGCCGTGCGGATTGTTGGCCAGCAGCAGCAGTTCCACCGAGGCGGCGACCACGAACAGCACGCCGATCAGCGCCTCCTGCACCTCCGGCCACTTCTTCTCGGTCCAGGTCAGCAGCAGCGCGCCGACCAGCGCCGCGCCGCAGGCCGCGGCCTGCACCGTCCAGCCCTTGGGGTCCGAGCCCATGGCGCCGGCGATGGTCACGCCCAGCCCCGCCACCTGGGCGATCGACAGGTCGATGAAGACGATGCCGCGGCTCAGCACCTGCTGGCCCATCGGCACGTGGGTGGAGAGCACGATCAGCCCGGCCAGGAAGGCCGGCAGCAGGATGGAGAGTTCGACGGTCCCCAGGGTCATTACTTCAGGGCCTTCAGCATGCGGTTCAGCGTGTCGTCATAGAGCGAATAGAGGTCCTTGGCCTGGTCGGTGCCGCCGATGGTGTAGGGCAGCATCACCGCCGGCACACCGGCGCGGCCGCCGACAAAGTCGGACGGGCGGCTGTCCTCGTAGGCGGCGCGGATGATCATCTTCACCGGCTGCTTCTTCAACACCTCAAGCACCTGGGCCAGGTAGCCGCTGGACGGCGGCACGCCGGGCTTGGGCTCCAGCGCCACCACGCGGCGCAGGCCCAGCCAGGTCTCCAGATAGACCCAGCTGCGGTGCTGCACGGCGATCGGCACGCCGCGCAGCGGCGCGGCCTCGGCCGCCCACTTCTTCAGCGCCGCGTTCCAGTTGGCCGCGAAGGTCGCGTAACGGGCGCGGTAGGTCGCCGCGTTGGCCGGGTCCAGCTCGGCGAACCGGTCGGCCAGCGCCTTGCCCACCGGCAGCATGTTGCGCGGGTCGGACTGGATGTGCGGATTGCCGCCGGCGTGGATGTCGCCCTGGCTGCGATCCAGCGACGCCGGGGTCTCCATCAGGCGGACATAGTCGGTCGGCTGGAACACCCCGCGGGCGCCCGGCACGATCTTCTTGTTGGCCGACTGCTGCACGATCATCGGCAGCCAGCCGATCTCCAGCTCCGCGCCGGTGCAGACGGTGAGGTCGGCGGCGCGCGCCTTGGCGATCAGGCTGGGCCGCGCCTGGATCAGGTGCGGGTCCTGCACGCCGGTGGTGGCGGCATAGACCACCACCTTGTCGCCGCCGATCTCGCGCGACAGCGCCGCCCACTCCGGCTCGCAGGCGAACACCTGCAGGGGCGCGGCGACGGCGGGGGCCGCCAGCCCGAGGGCCAGCAACGCGGCGCCGAGCGCACCCAGAATGGCTTTACGCATGACCAGACTCCTCAATACCGGTGCGCGCCGTGCGGGCCGTAGACGATCGTGTACTGCAGGAGCAGTTCGTCGTTGGACCGCCGGTCGGCGTTGTCGCGGGTGTACTGGGCGCGGAAGCGCCCGAACTCGCTGCTGTCGAATTCCAGCAGGGCGCTGAACGCCCGCGGGGTGTGGTTCAGGCTGTCCACCGTCGTCCCGGCCAGGGGCAGCGGCGCGTTCAGGTCGCGCAGCTCGGCGTAGCGCACCCCGGCGCTCCAGCCCTTGCGGAATTGGTAGACCCCCTGGGCGTACCAGCCGCGCGGGTCGCGGTTGACGGGGACGGCGTTGAAATCGCCCCGCTCCTGCCCGAAGAAATACTCGCCGGAGAGGGTCAGGTTGCGCTCGCTCGGGTTGCCGCCCGGCGCCCATTTGTAGACCAGCGAAGCGATGCCCAGGTCGCTGTGGCCGTTGAAGAGGTCAGAGCCGGCGTCGGTGTCGGTGATCCGGTCGTGCGCCTGGGTGTGGATGTAGCTGAGCGCCCCCAGCCAGCTCGACTCGTCGTTGATGTCCGAGCCGGTGTGCACGAACAGCGTCGAGGCGCCGGGCCGGTTCTTGCTCTGGTCGCCGGCCGGGAAGTGGTCGCCGCGGAACAGCTCGCCGCCGACCTCCAGGAAGAATGGCGTCGGCGCCAGCCAGCGGGCCTGCACCCCGTCGTCGCCGTACTGCACGCCCAGCAGGGCGCGGTACGGCAGCGGCATGTCGATGAACGACCAGTTGTGGGCGTGGCGCTCGTTCAGGTAGCCGATCGCCGAGAAGAACCGTCCGGCCTTCAGGGTGATGCCGCCCGGCAGCGCCGTGGACTGGATGTAGGCCTCCTCGACCGAGACCTGGTCGTCCCGGCTGAAGCTGGCCGTCAGGTTGGCCGTCAGGAACGGGTCGACGTTGGCGGCCAGGGTCACCTCGGACTCGCCCAGCGAGAAGCCGCGCGCGAACGGCCCGGCCTCGCCGTCCAGCGGATAGCCGGAGATGCGCGCGCCGGCCGGGTTGTGCGACGTGGCCACGTAGTTGCCGTTCAGCACCACCGAGACGCCGGGGTTGGCGGCGTTGGCCGAGGCGGTCTTCACCACCGGTTCCGGCGTCGTGTCGGGAATGACCACTTCGCCGGGCGCGGCCTCGGCCGTCTGCGTCGGCGCGGCCGACGGCGGAGCGGTGACGACGGGCGCGGCGGCGGCGTGTTCCTCGGCGGCCTGCAGGCGCGTCTCCAGGGCCTGGATGCGGGCGTCGTAGTCGCGGCGCAGGTCGTTCAGCTGCTGCTTCAGCGCCGCCATGTCGTCGGCCTGCGTCGGGCCGGCCGGCGCGGGCGCCGCCCCAGCGGCCTGCGCGGGGTTTGCGAGCAACAGTGCGGCGCTCGCCGCTGCGCCGGCGAGGCTTGCGAGGGTTCTGCTCATGGTCACGCCCGAATGTCGATTTCGGGCTGTTATATTATATCGTCACAGGCCGCAAACGGCTTTTGTGAAGTAGGTTGCCGCTAGCGTCACGGTTGACGCCACAGGGTCACGGCGCGCCAAATATCGGGCATGAGCATCGAACCGGAACTTGCCCAGATCGTCGGTGAGATCGATTTCGATCCCGACGCCCTCCACGCCAAGTATCTCGCCGAGCGCGACAAGCGCATCCGCGACGACGGCATCGGCCAGTACACCGAGGTGAAGGCGGAGTTCTCGCACTACGTCGAGGACCCCTATGTCGAGCCGGGGTTCACCCGTGCGCCGGTGTTCGACGAGGTGGAGTTCGCGGTCATCGGCGGCGGCTTCGGCGGCCTCCTGATGGGCGCACGCCTGCGCGAGGCCGGGTTCGAGAGCATCCGGGTGGTCGAGGCGGCCGGCGACTTCGGCGGCACCTGGTACTGGAACCGCTATCCGGGCGCCATGTGCGACGTGGAGAGCTACGTCTACCTGCCGCTGCTCGAAGAGCTCGGCTACATGCCGAAGCACAAGTACTCCTTCGCGCCCGAAATCCTCGAGCACAGCAAGAACATCGCCCGCCACTACCGGCTCTACGACGACGCCCTGATGCAGACCGGCATTACCGGCATGGAGTGGAACGAGGCGGCCGGCCGCTGGATCATCTCCACCGACCGCGGCGACAAGTTCCGCGCCCGCTATGTGGCCATGGCCAACGGCCCGCTCAGCCGGCCGAAGCTGCCGGGCATCCCGGGCATCAACGACTTCAAGGGCCACACCTTCCACACCAGCCGCTGGGACTACCGCTACACCGGCGGCGACTCGACCGGCGGCCTGACGGGCCTGAAGGACAAGCGGGTCGGGATCATCGGCACCGGCGCCACGGCCATCCAGTGCATCCCGCACCTGGGCGAGTGGGCGAAGGAGCTCTACGTCTTCCAACGCACCCCCTCGTCCGTCGACGTGCGCAACAACGCCCCGACCGATCCGGCCTGGGCCGCGTCGCTGCAGCCCGGCTGGCAGAAGGCGCGGCGGGACAACTTCAACACCCTGGTCTCCGGCGGCGACGCCGCGGAGGACCTGGTCCACGACGGCTGGACCGACATCTTCCGCAGCGTGACGGCCACCGCGGTGAAGGACGCCTCGCGCCAGCTGGGCCGCCGTCTGACCGGGGCCGAGCGCGGCGAGCTGATGGCGCTGGCCGACTACCGCAAGATGAACCAGGTGCGCGCCCGCGTGGACGCCATCGTCAAGGACCCGGAGACCGCCGCGGCGCTGAAGCCCTGGTACCGCCAGTTCTGCAAGCGGCCGTGCTTCCACGACGAGTACCTGCAGACCTACAACCGCCCGAACGTCACCCTGGTCGACACCCAGGGCCATGGCGTCGAGCGGCTGACCGAGACCGGGGTGGTCGCCAACGGCCAGGAATACGAACTCGACTGCCTGATCTTCGCCACCGGCTTCGAGGTCGGCACGTCCTATACGCGGCGCGCGGGCTACGACATCGTGGGGCGGAACGGCGTCACCCTGTCCGAGCACTGGGCGGACGGCCTCCGCACCCTGCACGGGCTCACCGCGCACGGCTTCCCGAACTGCTTCTTCCTGGGCTTCACCCAGACCGCCATCACCATCAGCGTGCCCCAGGCCCTGAACGAACAGGCCGACCACGTGGCCCACATCGTCAGTCAGGTGCGCGACCGGGGCCTGAAGGTCCTGGAGCCCACCGCCGAGGGCGAAGCGGCCTATGTCGACGAGGTCCGCAGCCTGGCCCGCATGGGCGAGCGGTTCTACCGGGAGTGCACGCCGGGCTACTACAACTCCGAGGGCCAGGTCGGGAACCGCTCCGGCTTCTTCTCCGACATGTACGGCGCCGGCCCGCTGAAGTTCTTCGAAAAGCTCGCCGCCTGGCGCGCCGACGGGCGGATGGACGGGCTGGCCCTGCGGTAGGGCTTCAACGCCAAAAGAACTCGTCATCCCCCGGCTTGTCCGGGGGACCCATGGTTCCGCCCCACGTGAGAACGTGACGATCTGCGGCCGAGCCACTGCGGGCCCTCGGCGCGGTTCCGGGTTGCTGAGACATGGGTCCCCCGGACAAGCCGGGGGATGACGATCCTTGATTGAGGTCGCCGCGATCGCGGATCGCCCCTAGGATCGCCGCATGCGTCTCCTCATGAACGTCCTGTGGTTCATCTTCGGCGGCTGGATTTCCGGCACGCTGTGGCTCCTCGCGGGCTGCCTGCTGGCGATCACCATCGTGGGCCTGCCGTGGACGCCGGCGGCGTTCCGCATCGCCGGCTTCAGCTACTGGCCGTTCGGCAGGATCGTCATCGACCGCGACGACGGCATCGGCAGCGGCTGCCTGAACATTCTGTGGCTGGTGCTGGCCGGCTGGTGGCTGGCGCTGCACCACATCATCCTGGCCGTGCCCCTGGCTGTCAGCATCATCGGCATCCCGTTCGCCTGGCAGCACGTGAAGCTGGCCCAGCTGTCCCTGGTCCCGGTCGGCAAGGCCGTCATCGAGGCGTAGTCACGCCTCTCCCACGACCGTCATCCCCCGGCTTGTCCGGGGGACCCATGCTTCAGCTTGCACGTGAGAGGG
>CBHTUE010000295.1:0-5878 GCA_966096115.1 uncultured Phenylobacterium sp. | reverse complement strand
CGTTCGTCGACGTGCTGAACACCATGAGCGACACCACCCTGCCCCTGACCCCGCCGGAGTGGCCCGAGTGGGGCAACCCGATCGAGGACGCCGCCGCCTACGACCTGATCGAGAGCTACAGCCCGTACGACCGGGTGAGCCCCCAACCCTATCCGCCGGTGCTGGCCACCGGCGGCCTGTCGGACCCGCGGGTGACCTACTGGGAGCCGGCCAAGTGGGTGGCGAAGCTGCGCGACTACACGACCGGCGAGGCCCCGATCCTGCTCAAGATCAACATGGAGGCGGGTCACGGCGGCGCCTCGGGCCGCTTCGACTTCCTGAAGGAGATCGCCCTGGACTACGCTTTCGCGGTCTGGGCGCTGGAGAAGGGTTGGGAGCGGTAGGAATGGGCGGATGATCGTAAGGCCGGCGGAGGAAACGGACGCGGCGGCCATCGCGGCGATCTATGAGCCCGCCGTGCTGCACGGCTTCGGCACGTTCGAGACGGTCCCGCCCGACGCGGCCTGGTGGGACGCCCGCCGGCGCGATATCCAGGGCTACGGCCCGCCCTTCCTGGTAGCCGAGGAGGCCGGCCGCGTGTTGGGCTTCGCCTCGGCGGGCCCGTTCCGCCCCCGGCCCGGCTACCGCTTCACCGCCGAGGACAGCGTCTACGTGGCCCCTGACGCGCAGGGCAAGGGCGTGGGGCGCGTCGTGCTCGCCGCCGTGGTCGAGGCCTGCGAGGCCTTCGGCCTGCGCCAGCTGGTGGCGGTGATCGGCGATTCCGAGAACCACGCCTCCATCAACCTGCACCGGTCGCTGGGCTTCGAACACTCGGGCGTCGGACGCAGTTTCGGGTTCAAGCACGGACGCTGGGTGGACATCGTCTGGATGCAGAAGGCGTTGAACGGTGGTGATGAGCGCGCCCCGGATACCTCGGGCATTTCTCTGTCGGGTGGCTGACTCAGATATTCGCCAAGTAGGAGAAAGATCAGCCTCAGTTCCCCTGTGGGTTGATTAGAGCTCTCCCTTATGTAGTTGTACGTAATTGCTTAGCTGACGATTTTTGCGCACAACAGAAAGTGTCGGGGGGAACCGGCATGGAATGTAGAATACATGTCTGGGTTGTGGACGGGAAATCACACAACCGGGATGGCGAGTAGGGCCACCGGCTCCCGCGTACTCAGGGGCCAGGTTCTAGCGATCGGCGCTTTCGCGGCGGTCGTGGCCGCGCAGTATCTGTTGCGTCCGGTTTTCGACCACTCGGTGTACATGTTCGGCGCCATGGCGCTGCTGGCTTGCACTGTCCTGGGCGGGCCCTGGTCCGTGCTGACCGCGTCGGTGCTGCTGAGCGCCGGCGGCTTCGCGGTCGAGAGCCTCTCGGACGCCCCGCTGCTGGAGCGCCTGCTGCGCGCGGGCATCTTCCTGACGACAGGCCTGGCGATCGCCTACTGGCTCAGCCGGATGACCGCCGAGCGGGACGCCGCCCGGCGGCTGGCGGCCGAACAGGCCGACCGCGAGGCCCTGCTGCAGGCCAGCCTGGCGATCGTCGCCGACGCGCTGGTGGTGATCGACGACGCCAGCCAGATCCAGAGCTTCAGCCAGGCCGCCGAGCGCATGTTCGGCTGGACTGCCGACGAAGCCGTCGGCCGGAACTTCAGCCTGCTGATGCCGGAGGGCGAGAACGCCGCCCTGGGCGGCGACCCCGCGGAGGGCGACGTCAGCGTCTCGGCGCGCCAGGTCATGGGGCTGAACCGCGACGGCGGCCAGTTCCCGATGGAACTGCGCATCGGCGAGGCGCGCACCGGCGGGCGGCGCTTCCACACCATGGTCGTGCGCGACCTCAGCTCGATCCAGGAGGCCGAGCGGCGCTCGGAAGAACTGGGCGCCCAGCTGACCCAGGTGTGGAGCCTGAACTCGATGGGCGAGATGGCTTCGGTGCTGGCCCACGAACTCAACCAACCGTTGTCAGCCGTCACGAACTACCTGCGCGCGGCCCGCAACCTGATCGCCCGGATGGAGCTGGATGACGACGACCTGATCGACGCCGTGGCCCGCGCGGGCGACCAGGCGGTGCGGGCCGGCGAGATCATCCGGACCATGCGCGACCTAGCGACGCGGGGCGGCGCATTACAGAAACCGGAGAGCCTGGCCGCGATTATCGGCGAAATAGACTTCATCGTGTCTTTGATGGCCCGCGACGCCGCGGTGCGCATCGTCTACGACCTCTACAAGGGCGAAGACACGGTCATGGCAGACCGCATTCAGATTCAACAGCTTGTGGTTAACTTGGCGCGCAACGCGATCGAAGCTGTCACGAAGTACCCGAACCGCCAGGTTAACATTTCGACCCGACCCGATTCTGAGCATGGACTGGTGACGACTGTGGAGGACAGTGGTCCCGGCATCGACGCCAGCGTGGCCGGGCGGCTGTTTCAACCGCTCGCCAGCACAAAGCCTGAAGGCATGGGGCTAGGCCTCTCAATATCCAGTGCTATAGTCGAAAACCATAAGGGGCGGATTTGGGCTGAACCAAGCCGCCTGGGTGGCGCCGCATTCTGTTTTGTATTGGCGCGGGCAGGTAACAATGACGACGTTACCAAGCGATCGAACGGTGTTCGTCGTCGATGATGACTCGGCGGCTCTGGATTCGCTTGTCATGTTGCTTAGGTCGGACGGCCTGACGCCCCGCGGCTTCCTCTCCGCCCACGACTTCCTGGCCCAGTTCGACCCCGAGGCGCGGGGCTGCGTGATCACCGACCTGCGCATGCCCAGCATGGACGGGGTGGAGTTGATCAAGGCCCTCAAGGGCGCCGGCTGCATACTACCGGTGATAGTAATCACCGGGCACGCGGACGTCAGCCGCGCCGTCGACGCCATGAAGGCGGGGGCCACCGACTTCCTCGAGAAGCCCTACGAGAGCGAGCAGATCCTGCGCGCGGTGCGGGCCTGCCTGGAGGAGAACGACGCGGCGGTCGACGCCGGCGCGGCGCGCGTGCGCGTCCAGCGGCGAATGGACAGCCTCACCGCCCGCGAGCGGCAGGTGCTGGACCTGATCATGGAGGGCGCCTCGAACAAGGTCATCGCCGCCAAGCTGGCGATCAGCCCGCGCACGGTGGAGATCTACCGCGCCAACGTCATGTCCAAGATGCGCGCCGACAGCCTGTCGGAACTGATCCGCACCACGATCACGGCCGGCGCGGCTTAGCGCGGACCCAGCCGCTGCGCGGGCGCGTCAGCGCCGATTCACTCGACACGAAGACCACAAAGATCACGAAGGGCGCCGTGCGGCTCGGCCTCTTCGTGGTCTTCGTGGTCTTCGTGGTTCAAACGAAGGCCTGCGGCGCGTTCAGGCGCAGGGCAGGTAGAGGCGGCCCGTCGTGCCGCGGCCTTCGCGGGAGGTGAGGGCGAAGCGGCCGCCGGCGGCTTCGACGACGTCGCGCACGGTCGCCAGGCCGAGGCCCGTGCCGCCGCGCCCACAGCGGGTCGTGAAGAACGGTTCCTGCGCCCGGGCCAGCACCTCTTTCGACATGCCCAGACCGGTGTCGCCGACGGACACCACGATGTAGCGGCCGGGCAGCAGCGCAAGGGTCGCGGCCTCGGTGTCGCCCAGGGTCCAGCGCTGGGCCGTCAGCATGATCGTGCCGCCGTCCGGCATCGCGTGGCTGGCGTTGACGCACAGGTTCAGGAGGGCGGACTCAAGGTCCGTGCGGTCGATGGCGCTGAGCAGCGGCGCATCGGTCAGCCGCACCTCGACGGTGATGTTGCGCGGCGCGGCCAGGCGGGCGCGGCGGGCGGTGGAGGTCACCGCCTCGGCGCAGTCCACCGGAGCCGTCTGGCGGTCCTCGGAGATGTCCATCAGGCGTCGCACCAGCACCGCGCCCTGCTCGGCGGCCGCCTGGCTGACGCCGGCCAGCTCGCGGGCGGCCGAGCCCTCGGCGGTGTGGCCGGCCAGCGCCTCGCTGGCGTTCAGGATGACCGTCAGCAGGTTGTTGAAATCGTGGACCAGGGCGCCGGCTTGGCGATGCATCGTCGCCAGCCGCCTGTCGGCCTCATGGGCCTCGGCGCCGTGGGAAAGCTTCGGGTCACTTGCGAAACCGTCGAAAGCCATGTTGTGGCGCCCCCTTGTCGCGCCTGTGGCCAGAATGTGGCTAAGGAAATCAAAACCACACCCTAGGGTGGGGCACACCCCGTGCCGACTACCTACGGGATTCCCGAGCGGCGCCTTGACGCACCCCTGGGTAGTCCCAGACACGAAAACGGCCACCTTTGCGGGTGGCCGTCGTCGTGCTGGTCGCAGTGGGAAATCAGGCGGCCAGGCGTGCCGCGGCCGGCGCGCGGGCGTCGCGCAGCATGTAGCCGCCGCCCCACACGGTCTCGATCTGGGCGTCGCCGCCCGACGCCGCGGCGATCTTCTTGCGCAGCTTGCAGATGAAGACGTCGATGATCTTGATCTCGGGCTCTGAGAGGCCGTTGTAGAGGTGGTTGAGGCAGGCCTCCTTGGTCAGGACGGTGTTCTTCCTGAGCGAGAGCAGCTCCAGCATCTTGTACTCGGACGGCGTCAGGTGGATCGACCGGCCGTCCACCTCGACCTGCCGGGTGCTCATGTTCAGCGCGATCTTGCCCGTGCGGATGATCGATTCCGCCTGGCCCCGCGAGCGGCGAACGACCGCCCCGATCCGGGCGACCAGTTCGCCGCGGTTGTAGGGCTTGGTCACGTAGTCGTCGGCGCCGGCGGTCAGCGCCTGGATCTTGATCTCGGTCTCGGCCTCGCCGGTCAGCATGAGCACCGGGGTGCCGAGCTTCTTCAGGCGGAGCGCGCGCAGCACGTCCAGGCCGGTGATGTCGTCGAGGTCGAGGTCCAGCACGATGGCGTCGTAGTCGTAGAGGTCGGCCAGCTCGATGGCCTCTTCCCCCGAGCCGGTGATGGAGACGTTGTGGCCTTCCTTCACCAGGACGAGCTCAAGGCTCCTGGCGGTGGAGTCGTTGTCTTCGACGATCAGGATGTGCATTGGCGTTAAACCCCGGGTTCGATGGCGTTGATGGATTTCGATGCGATGACGGACTGTGAGATCTTGAGCAGCTCGGACATCCGGAACGGCTTGGCGAGCACCTCGTCGGCGCCCAGGTGCTTGGCCCAGCTCAGGTAGTCGATGCCGCGTCCCCGGCCGGCGCCGGAGATGGCGATGACCTTCGGCGGGCGCTTGGCGCCCTTGATGGCGCGGATGGCGCCGATGCCCTCGATGTCGGGCATGACGATGTCGGTGACCACCAGGTCGGGGTGGTGCGCGCTGGCCATGCGGATGCCCCTGCGCCCGTTGTCGGCGGCGACGGTCGAGAACCCGGCCTGCTGAAACGCCATCGACATCAGGCGCAGCAGCGCCGGATCATCATCGATGATAAGTACTTTTCCACCCACCCGTGTCGCCCCCAAGCCTCAGGGCCACCGCCCTTCAGCCGCTCTTCATTAAGGTTAACGAGACCAAACCACGGTGATTCGGGGCGTGGAAATCCGGGTTGAACACTTAAGGGAATTCCCGTGTGACGGGCTGTCGCAGCTATCTTGAGTTGCACGACGCATCCGCCCGGCGTTTGCGGACGTAAAGGGCCGGATCGGGCCCGGGGACGCGTCAGCAGACCGTGGCTGGGGAACTAGGACTCGAACCTAGAATGACGGTACCAAAAACCGCAGTGTTACCATTACACCATTCCCCAGCAGGAACGGTCGCCCAGGGGCTTGGCCCGTGGGAGCGGGGGAAATAGCGCAGCGGACCGGCCGATGCAACGCCCTGTCACAAGGTCGGCTTGCGGCCCTCCGCCTCCTCCTCTATACGACCGCTTCCTTGCAGTCGGAGTGTGGCTCAGTCTGGTAGAGCACCGCGTTCGGGACGCGGGGGTCGCA
>CBHTUE010000294.1:0-5879 GCA_966096115.1 uncultured Phenylobacterium sp. | reverse complement strand
GCTGCCGAAGTACGACTTCAACTGGCAGCGCGACTACGACCCGGTGAAGCCGATCCTGGTGAAGGCCGGCTCCAAGCTGGTGGCCACGTGGGTCTACGACAACTCGTCCCACAACCCGGCCAACCCGGACCCGAAGCGCAACGTCACCTGGGGCGAACAGACCCCGGACGAGATGATGTACTTCCGCATCAACTACCGCTGGGCCGACGAGACGGTGACGCACCTGCGCAACGACCTGCAGGACAAGCTCTTCCAGTCGATGATGATCGGGGCGCTGGACGACAACATCGACGGCAAGGTCGAGCCCAGCGAGCTGAAGGGTCCGATGGGCCAGATGATGAAGGCCCGCTTCGCCGAACTGGACCGCGATCACAACGGCAGCCTCGACGCCACCGAACTGGCGGCGGCCGGCGGCCGTCGCGACATGCGGCGCGCGGCGCGGGAGACGCCGGACCTCTAAAGGTCCGGCGGGACGGCGAGCCACGAGACGGCCCAGCAGGGCCGCGGCAGATATTTGGGGGAGCAACAGCGTGACGTTCATGAGCCGGCTTGCGGGCCTTACCGCCGCGGCCTTCGGGGCCCTCACCCTCGCGGGCCCGGCCCAGGCGCAGCCCGCGCCCGGCGTTTCCGGCGAGGCGGTCTACAACACCCGCTGCAAATCCTGCCACGAGGGCGGCGTCGAGCGCGCGCCGAACCGGGCCGACCTGGCGCAGCGCCCGGCGGCGGACATCGCCCACGCCCTGACCGACGGCATCATGAAGCCGATGGCCCAGGGCCTGAGCGCGGCCGAGGTCCAGGCCGTCTCGACCTACCTCACGGCCTCGGGCGGCGCGCAGGCGTCGGCCCCGCCGAACCGCCCGACCGGCGTGGAGATGCCGCAGGTGGCCGTGCGCGGCCCCTCCAACGCCAAGGACCCGATGTGCGCCGGGCCCGCGCCGGCGATCATGCCGAGCGGCAGCGACTGGGCCTCGACGGGGATCGACGACCCGTCCACGCGGTTTCAGCGTAAACCCGGCCTGTCGGTCGCCGACATCCCGAAGCTGAAGGTGAAGTGGGCCTACGCTATGCCGGGCGGCGGCCAGACGACGGTGGTGGGCGACTGGCTCTGGGTGACCAACCGCTCCGGCAAGTTCCTGGCGCTGGACGCGAAGCAGGGCTGCGCGCGGTGGGTGCTCGACGGGGTTGTTTCCCGCACCACGCCGATGGTGGTCCGCTCGTCGATCTCGCCCAGCGGCTGGGCGACGTTCGTGGGCCAGGTGGACCGCGTGGTCAAAGCCTTCGACGCCCAGACCGGCAAGGAGATCTGGCGCACGCCGCCGCTGGAAACCCACACCTCGTCGCTGCTGACCGGCGCGCCGATCGTGGCCGACAACATCCTGCTGGTGCCTATCTCCTCGATCGAGGAGGCCACCTCGATGAGCAAGGCTTACGCCTGCTGCACCTTCCGCGGGTCGCTGGCCGGGCTGGACCTGAAGACCGGCAAGCTCCTGTGGAAGACCCACACGATCAACGAGCCGCGCAAGATCGTGCGTAACAAGGAGGACGGCCAGCAGGTCGGCGGCCCGGCGGGCGCGGCGATCTGGTCGGCCCCGTCGATCGATCGCAAGCGCGGCCTCGTCTACGTGGTCACCGGCGACAGCTACACCGACGTCGACACCATCGGCGCCGACGCGGTGATGGCCATGGAGATCAAGACCGGCAAGATCCGCTGGCAGCACCAGGTGACGGAGAAGGACAACTTCGTCATGGGCTGCGGCCGCAACTCCACGACCGGCAATTGCCCGACGCCGATGGGTCCGGACTTCGACTTCGGCGCGACGCCGGTGCTGGCGCCGATCGGGGGCGGCAAGCAGGTGCTGGTGGCGGGCCAGAAGTCCGGCATCGTCTATGGGTTCAACCCCGACACCGGAAAGCGCCTCTGGACCACGCAGGTCGGGGTCGGCTCGGCGCTGGGCGGCGTGGAGTGGGGCATCGGGGCGGACGACAAGCGCGTCTATGTGCCGATCTCGGACCTGGCCGGCCTGTTCGCCGAGGGCCGCGCGCTGCCGCCCGGCGTGGACCTGCCGCGCGGCGCCAAGCCCGGGCTCTACGCGTTGGACCCGGCGACGGGGAAGATCCTGTGGTCGGCTCCGGCGCCCAAGGCGCCGTGCGTCTACGCCGCAGACAAGGGCAAGCCCAGCAACTGCATGCGCGCCCAGTCGCAGGCCCCGGCGATCATCCCGGGGGCGGTGTTCGAGGGCGGCTTCGACGGCTGGTTCCGCGCCTACGACAGCGCCACCGGCAAAATCATCTGGGAAGATTCCACCACCTCGCGGACCTACGACACCCTGAACGGGATCAAGGGCCAGCCGGGCGGCGGCATCGACGGCATGGGCCCGACGGTGGCGAACGGCATGGTCTACGTCCTGAGCGGCAACAACGGCGCTGCCCGCGTGGGGTCGAACGGCGTGAACGTGCTGTTGGCCTACTCGGTGGACGGGAAGTAGGCGGCTCGGCCGCGCGTCCTCCAGGGCGTGTCATCCGCTGCTGCTCCCGCCCGGAATCCATCGGGCGCCACGAGGCGCCGGGTCAGCGGGCTCGGGTCACCCTAACGCGCGCCCGCAGCGCCTTCAGCGCGGCCTCGACGGCGGCGGTGTCGTCGCAGGATTTCACCCGCGCGATCAGCTCGATCGTCGCTTCATGGCGTCGATCGGGGGCGAGCAGCAGGCTGGCCTCGTAGGCGAAGGCGCCGTCCGGAACGAAGCCGGCCTGGCGAATCCAGGTCATCCCGCTCTCGGCCGGCATCGCGGCGGCCTGGGCCGACGTCATGGCGGCGCAGCCCGACGCGCGCCGGAGAAACCCCGGGTCGGGCCAACGGGCGGCGGGCAGGTCGTCGTAGCTCAGCGCACCGGCCTCCACCAGACCTTCGCCCGCCACCGAGATCACCGAGTCGCGGGCCACGATGCTCACGAGGGACACTTCGAAGTGGTAGCCGTTCTCCTCGACCTTGGTGAAGTCGTGGGGTCCGGTGAGCCGCGGCCCCTTCGCGACCACGACCGTGAGGTTGTTCGCCTGCGGCGCGGTGATCGTTCGCCCCCGCAGCTGCAGGTGCGCGAACCCAGCGTCGGCGGCGATGGCCGGCGCCGCGAAGGCACCGAGGCCGGCCAGCATTGCCAGCAGGCGCGACGCCCTCATGCCCGGGTCGTGCCGGGCAGCAGGCGGGCGTCCTGGAAGCTGCGGAAGAGGCGGCGGAACATGGTCTCGGTGTCGACGACCTCGTGGAAGCCGGCTTGGCGCAGCTTGATGGTCGAGACGATCGCCGCGCCGGCCAGCGTGCCCGGCGGGCCCTGGCGGCCATAGCCCATGGTGAAGTCGGCGTAGTCGAAGCCCAGGCCGACGAACTCGGCGAGGCCGGGCGCGGCGAGGCCGTGGGCGCTGCGCACCGCGTCCCAGTCGGCGCCTCGGCCGGAGAGCGACTGAGCGAGCGACGCCGGGCGATCCTCGCCCACGGCCATGCCCAGGGCGTCGGCGATGGCGGGCCAGACGCCGCGCCACGTGTAGACGTCGCCGTTGGTGACGTTGAAGGCCTGGTTGCGCGCGGCCGGGCTCGTGGCGGCCCAGTCGATCACGCGGGCCAGCAGGTCGGCGTCCACGGCCTCGAGGATGGTGTCGCCGCCGCCCGGGAAGTGCAGCGGCTGGCCGTCGGCCTTGAGCAGGGCGGCGTAGGCGCCGATGGCGGGGATCAGGTTCATGGCCGCGCCCAGCGCCTCGCCGAAGATGATCTGGGGTCTGAGGATGGTCCAGGTGAAGCCGCGCTGCTCGGCCTCGGCGCGCAGGTGGTCCTCCTGGCGCCAATAGAAGTTGTCGACGCCGCGGTCCTCGTCGCGGTCCTCTCGGGCCGGGATGGCGATGGCGTGGACGTGGGCGCCGTAGGCCTTGGTGCCCTGCAGCAGGACGACGTGGCGCAGGTCGGGCGAGGTCGGTTCCAGGGCGGCCAGGGTGTTGGCCAGCATGCGCCGGTTGGTCTCGATCTGGTCGGCCTCCAGCCAGCCGGCGACCAGGCCGGGTTTCTCGTGGAGGGCGGCGTAGACGAGGGTGGTGACGCCCTTGGCCTGGGCCAAGCCGTCGCGCGTGGCGTCAGCGTCCGCCAGATCCACCGACAGGCGCCGGGCCTGGAAGCTGTCGCGCGGGGCGCGGCGGGAGACGGCGGTGAGCTCGACGCCGGACTGGGCGGCGTAGTGCTTGAGGGCGGCATAGCCGACCACGCCGGAGGCGCCGGCGATGAGGACGTGCTCGGCCATGGTCAGAGGATCTTGCCGGGGTTGAGGATGTGCTTCGGGTCCATCGCGTCCTTCAGCGTGCGCATCACGGCCAGTTCCACCGGCGAGCGGGAGACGCCGATGTAGGCTTTCTTCTGCAGGCCGATGCCGTGCTCGGCCGAGACCGAGCCGGCGAAGGCCTTGAGCGGGGCGTAGACCATCGCCTCGACATCGTGCTTGGCGCCGCGGTCGCCGACGCCGGCCACCAGGTGCAGGTTGCCGTCGCCCAGGTGTCCGAAGACCGTGAGCTCGGCCTTGGGCCAGCGGGCGGTGAGGTCGGCGCGGACTTTGGCGACATAGGCCGGCATCTCCGGGATCGGCAGGCTGATGTCGTAGGTGAAGGCCGGACCGTTGCGGAACGGCTGGCTGACGTCGTCGCGCAGGCCCCAGATGGCGTCGCTCTCGGCCTTGGACTTGGCGATGACGGCGTCGGCGGCGAGGCCGGCCTCGAGGGCCTCGCCCAGCACGGTCTCGAAGCGTTCGGCGTCGGCCTCCGGGTGCGAGCCCAGCATCTCGACCAGCACGTAGAAGGCCGAGCCGCGGGGCAGGATGGCGCGGCCCTTGGCCGGCTCGGTGGTGACGAAGTCGTAGAACTCCGGCCACATCACCTCGTAGGCGGACAGCGTGCCGGCCAACTCCTGCTCCAGCATCCGCAGCAGCTTCGGCAGCGCCTCGAAGCTGTCGACGGCGACGAAGGCGGTGTTCTGCGACGAGGGCTTCGGGCGCAGTCGCAGGACCGCGCGGGTGACGACGCCCAGGGTGCCCTCGGAGCCGATGAACAGCTGTTTCAGATCCAGCCCGGTGTTGTTCTTGATCAGCCGGTTCATGGAGGTCACGACCGTGCCGTCCGCCAGCACCGCCTCCAGCCCCAGCACCATCTCGCGCATCATGCCGTAGCGCAGCACCCGGTTGCCGCCGGCGTTGGTGGAGATGTTGCCGCCGATGGTGGCCGAGCCGCGGGCCCCCAGGTCCAGCGGCAGGAACAGGCCCGCCGCGTCGGCCGCCTCGCAGGCGGTCTGCAGCACGCAGCCGGCCTGGACGACCATGATCGCCCCCTCCGCGTCGATCTCCTCGATCGCGTTCATCCGCTCCAGGCTGAGCGCGATGGCGCCCTCGGCCTGGCCGCCGTCGACGAGGCCCGTGCGGCCGCCCCAGGGCACAACGGCGGCGCCGGCGGCGTGGGCGGCGCGCAGGATGTCCGAGACTTCCTGGGTAGTGCGCGGCTTGACGACGGCCATCGGCTTGCCGAGACGGGCCCACGGACTGTGCGCCTGTTCCGCAGCGGCGTCGCCGGTGGCGAGCCCCGCGGCGCCAACCGCGGTCTCCAGGTCCTTGAGCAGGGCGTCCATGGTGTCCTCCCGCGCGGCTCTCGCGGCCGCTGAGGTCAGTGTATCAGCCCCGCGCCGCGCTCGTCCCGGCGATGCGGCCGAAGACGGCGCCGGCAGCGAGGCCGGTGCCGCCGGGATAGTTGCCGTAGAACAGGCCGCCGACCATCTCGCCGGCGGCGTAGAGGCCGGGGATCGGGGCGTTGTCGACGTCGAGGACCTGGGCGTCGGTGGTGATCGCCAGGCCGCCGAAGGT
>CBHTUE010000293.1:0-5895 GCA_966096115.1 uncultured Phenylobacterium sp. | reverse complement strand
GCTTGGCCTCGCGCTTGCCGTAGAGGTGCACGCGGGTTTCCGGCTCGTGCGCCAGCCTCGCCCAGGCGTTCGCTTCCTCGCCCAGCAGGTTTAGCATCTCCACCTGCGCGATCGGCCGGGTCGGCCCCAGCGGCCAGCCGGCGACGGCGCGGATGTGCTGCTCGAACTGGTCCACCTCGCAGCCGTCCTGTGTCCAGTGGCCGGTGTTGTGCACCCGCGGCGCGATCTCGTTCACCAGCAGTCGCCCGTCGCGCAGCTCGAACAGCTCGATCCCCACCACGCCCACGTAGTTCAGGCCCTCGAGGATCCGCACGGCGATCCGCTCGGCCTGCTCGGCCAGCGCCTTCGACACCCGCGCCGGAGCCAGGCTGCGGCGCAGGATGCCGCTCTCGTGGTGGTTCTCCGACAGCGGATAGATCGCCGTCGCCCCGTCGCGGCCGCGCGCGGCGATGATCGACAGCTCGCGCACGAAGTCGGCCGGCGCCTCCAGGATCACCGGCACGCCGCCCAGCGCCGCGAAGGCCGCCGCGGCGTCAGCGGCATGCTCCACCCACTTCTGGCCCTTGCCGTCGTAACCCTCGCGGCGGGTCTTCATCAACAGCGGCGCGCCCATCACCGCCGCGGCGCCCATCGCCTCGTCGGCGGTGTCGGCGGAGGCGAAGGCCACGGTCGGCGCCCCGCTGGCGTTCAGGAACTGCTTCTCGGCCACCCGGTCCTGCGCCACGGCCAGCGCCTCCGGTCCCGGCGCGACCTCGGCGCCCAGCGCCTGCAGCGTCAGCACCGCGTCGGCCGGTACGTTCTCGAACTCGTAGGTCACTACGCTGGCCAGGCCCGCCAGCTGCTCCAGCGCCGCCTTGTCGGTATAGGCGCCGACGATGCAGTGCGCAGCGACGCGGCCCGCGGGGCTGTCTGCGTCGCGCTCCAGCACCGCCACGTCGAAACCCAGCCGCGCGGCGGCGAGCGCCAGCATCCGGCCCAGCTGCCCGCCGCCGACGATGCCGATGGTCGACCCGGGGGGAAGCGGAAGCTCAGCCATCGCCGCTACTCGACCGCCTCGGAGACGCCCGCTGTCTGCTGTGCGGCGAAGGCGGCCACGCGACCGGCCAGCGCCTCGTCGGCCAGCGCCAGGATCCGCGCCGCCATCAGCCCTGCGTTCTTCGCCCCGGCCTCGCCGATCGCCAGCGTGCCCACGGGAATCCCGCCCGGCATCTGCACGATGCTGAGCAGGCTATCCATGCCCTTCAGCGCCTTGGACTCGATCGGCACGCCCAGCACCGGCAGGTCGGTCAGCGAGGCGGTCATGCCCGGAAGGTGCGCCGCGCCGCCCGCGCCGGCGATGATCACCTTCACGCCCGCGGCCTTGGCGCCCTTGGCGAAGCTGTACATGCGCTCGGGCGTACGGTGGGCGGATACAACCTTGGCCTCGTAGGGCACCTGCAGGCGGTCCAGCATCTCCGCGGCATGCTTCAGGATCGGCCAGTCCGACCGGCTGCCCATGATGATGGCGACAGGCGCGCTCATAACCGTCGTGGATCCCGTTCGCCCATTCGGAAGGCGGGTTAGTAGGGCGCCGCCTTTGCCGGCACAATGCGCGGCGGTCAGAATCCCTTAACCGCGTTAGTATCGACTGCCGTTAACCATTTCGGGGATGGTCATGAAGATCGGCGCCGCTCGACACGAACCTTTCAGCGCGATGCGCAAGCGCGCGCTCGCGCAGGCCGGCGCCGCCGTGACCGCCGGGACGGGCAGGGTCGACTCCGCCGAGTTCCTGGGCGTGCCCGAGGCCGAGATGACGCCCGCGGTGAAGGCGGCCATCCAGACCCTGCTCACCGAGCTGGACGACCTCCGCTCCGAGGTGGGCCGGCTGAAGTCGCGCCTGACCGAGGCCGAGGGCCTGGCCGACCGCGACGCGCTCACCCCGCTGCTCAACCGCCGCGCCTTCGTGCGCGAGCTGGGCCGGGTGCGCACCTTTGCCCAGCGCTATGGCGCGCCGGCCTCCCTGGTCTACTTCGACCTCGACGGCTTCAAGGCGATCAACGACCGCTACGGCCACGCCGCCGGCGACGCGGCGCTGCAGGCGGTGGCCGAGCGCCTGATCGCCAACGTCCGCGACAGCGACGTGATCGGCCGCATGGGCGGAGACGAATTCGCCATCGTCCTGGTCCAGGCCGACCAGGCCACCGCCGAGGCCAAGGCCGCCAGCCTCGCCGCCGCCATCGAGCGCGAACCTCTGCGCTTCGGCGAATGGACCGCCCCGGTCCACCTCTCCTACGGCGTGATCGAACTGGCCGCCGACACCGACCCCGAAACCCTCATCGCCGCCGCCGACACCGCCATGTTCACCGCCAAGCGCCTGAGGAAGGCGGGGTAGGCCGTCAGCCCCCCGGCCCTGCGCCGCCGAAGTCGAAGCCCGGGTCGCGCGGGCGGCCGGCACCGAAGGTGTAGGTGAAGCCCACGAAGACCGCCTGGCCCCGCACCTCGTTGCGGGTGCGCTCCACGTAGTTGGGCGTCGTCACCACGCTGTTGAGCTTCACGGAGTTGAGGGCGTCGCTGACGATCACCACGCCGGACAGCGTCGGGTTGAACTTGTGGCGGTAGCCCAGGTTCACCACCCCGAAGCCCCGCCGATAGCCCTGGGTCAAGATGGTCTTGCCCTGCAGCTGGCCTTGGATCTGGAAGAAGTCCGTGTCCGTCGGGCTCCAGTTCAGCGCGCCGCGGCCGCTGGCCGTGTAGAGCGCGTGCGCGGTCACACCCAGGCCCAGGGCGCCGCCGTCGATCTCGCTCCACAGCAGGTTGCCCGAGAGGTTGTAGCTGAGCTTGCCCGGCGGCCGCCCGTTGGCCACCAGTTCCACCCCCGCGGTCTGGAAGCTGCCGATGTTCGCCCGCGTCTGCAGGATCACCCCGCTCCCCAAGTCGCGGAACACGTCGTTCACCGCGTCGTGGCCGCGGCGGTAGTAGCCGGTCGCCAGGTAGATCGTCCCCTGCTTGCGGTACTGGTAGCCCAGCTCGAAGCTGTCGCTCTGCTGCGGCTTCAGGTCCGGGTTGCCCTGGTAGACGTTGCGGATGTCCACGAAGACGCGGAACGGGCTGTAGTCCTGCGGCTGCGGCCGCTGCACGCGATGCGAATAGCTGCCGCTCAGCCGCTGGTGCTCGCTGAGCTCGTAGCCCACGTGCAGGCTGGGATAGAACCGTACGTAGTCGTTGGTGCTCCGGATCGCCTGGGTGACCTGGTCGAGGTCGATCTGCGTCGCCTCGACCCGCAGGCCCGCCAGCGCCGTGAACTTGCCGATCGGCCGCTCGTACGTGCCGTACACGGCGTGAATCTGCTGGTTGAACCGGAACAGGTTCGAGCGCGTGGCGTCGAGGAACAGCGGCGCGCCGCCGACGCTGCGGCCGTAGACCAGGCGGTAGTCGTTGTCGTCGCCGTCGAACTCGTAGCCGAGCTTCAGCTTCACCTCGCCCGGCAGCGGCGTCGAATAGTCGGCCTTCACCTGCACGCGCCGCAGGTAGTTGCGGTTGACGGGGTCGTCGAAGGTGGACGGCGTGGCCGGGACCTCGAAGGTGCGCATGACGGCGCGGTCGCGGCCATCGTCCGCCAACTCGTTGACCACGCTGATGCTGAACTCGTGACCCTCGCCCATCTTGCGGCGGTAGGTGAGGGTCGTCTCGAGGTTGTTGCGGTCCTGGTTGAAGCCGGCGGGGGCCTGATAGGCCAGCCGCGTCGCGCCGTTCGCGCCGGTCTGGACGACACGCTCCGGCTGGGCGGCCTGAAAGTTGAAACCGGTGTAGTTCAACTCGACGCCGATCCGGGTCTTGGCGTCCGGATCGTAGTCGACGCCCGCGTGCGCACCGGCGATGTTGAAGCGCCCCGATCCGTCCACCTGCCGCTGCTCCTCCACCAGGCCGCCGCCCAGGGGATCGGCGAAGGTGCGCACGCTCCGGAACTGTTGCTTCTGCGACTCGTGACGGGCGAAGGCGTTGCCGCTGAGCGTGAGCTTCCCCGCCCGGTAGGTCCCGTTCGCGCTGCCGTTCTGCCGGCCGGCGCTGCCGACGTTGACACTCACGCCGCCGGACACGCCCGGCCTGGCGGTCTTCTTGGTGATCAGGTTGATGATCCCGGCCGTGCCCTCCGGGTTGAACGCCGCCGACGGGTTGGTGATCACCTCCACCCGGTCGATCGAGCCGGCGGGCAGGCTCTGCAGCGCCTGGGCCTTGTTCTCCCCGCGGAACTGCCCGGAGGGCTTGCCGTCGACATAGATCGTGACGTTCGGATCGCCGCGCAGGGCGACGTTGCCCTGGGGGTCCACCTCGACCGACGGCACGTTGCGCAGGGCGTCGCTGATCGAGCCCGACGTGGCCTGCAGGTCATTCGCGACGCTGTAGCTCTGGCGGTCGATCGACGTGCGGACCGGCGGCGCGGTTCCGGTGACCACCACCTCGCCGACGGTGCTCCCCGGCTTGGCGGCGGGGGCGGCGGCGGACTTTGCCGCAGGCGCCGGGGCGGCTTGTTGCTGGGCGACCGCCGGGGCGGCCCCGACCGCCAACGCCGCGGTCGCGAGCCAGAACGCACGCGTCACAGTGATCTTCCCCCGTTGCGCTCCCCCAGAGCGCCGCAACCTTGAGTGTTGGAGTTTGTAATGGCGCCTTTGTGACCGCGGAATTTCCGTGCGGAAGTCATGCACGCGAGGCCGTCGGGTGATACTGCGGCAGGTCGGTTCGGGAGGCGGATGATGCGCAAGGCTCTGGCGTTCGCGGCGGTGGTCATGGCCCTGGCGGCGGTCCGGGCGGGCGCCCAGGAGCCGCCGGCCGCGCCGCTGCCCCTGGTGAAGGCGACCATCGAGTCCGGCCCGATCGTCGGCGTCGAGCACGAACACGCCAACGTCTTCCGCAACATCCCCTTCGCCGCCCCGCCGGTGGGCGACCTGCGCTGGGCCCCGCCGCAGCCGGTGAAACCTTGGACCACGCCGCGCGAGACCGCCTATCCGGGCCCCTCCTGTCCGCAGCCGATGAACGCCAACGGCGCGCCCAACGGCGGCGGCGCCAATGGCCCGACCTCGGAAGACTGCCTGCAGCTCAACGTGTTCGCGCCCAAGGCCGCGAAGGGCGCGCCGGTCATGGTGTGGATCCACGGCGGGGGGCACCGCACCGGGGCCGGCTGGGTCTACGACGGCCAGAACTTCGCCCGGGACGGCGTGGTGGTGGTGACCATCAACTACCGCCTGGGCCCGCTCGGCTACTTCGCCCACCCGGCGCTGACCAAGGCCGCCGGCGCCCGGCCCACGGGCAACTTCGGCCTCATGGACCAGATCGCGGCGCTGAAGTGGGTCCAGCGCAACATCGCGGCCTTCGGCGGCGATCCGAAGAACGTCACCGTCTTCGGCGAGAGCGCCGGCGGCATGAGCACCCTCGCGCTGCTGGCCACGCCCTCGGCCAAGGGGCTCTATAGCAAGGCCATCGTGGAGAGCGGCGCCGGCTGGTTCACGCCGACCACCCTGGCGGCCAGGGAACAGGAAGGTGTGGCGCTGCTGGGCAAGATCGGCGTGCCGGCGACCGCCAGCGCCGCCGACCTGCGCGCGCTGCCGCTCGACAGACTGGTCGCCCTGGACGCCGACTACGGCCCCTTCACCGACGGTAAGCTGATGACCGAGACGCCCTCGCAGGCGCTGGCCCGGCGCACCGCCAACGACGTGCCGCTGATCATCGGCTCCAACTCCGGCGAGGACTCGCTGATGGGCCCCGGCAAGATCGGGCCCGAGGCCTTTGCCCGCCTGAACGCCGGCGAGGCGCTGACGGCCGCGTACTCGGCTGACGCCGGCGACGTCGACAAGCAGGCGCGCGCCATGTTCACCGACCGCTTCATGGGCGGCCCGGCCCGCTGGGTCGCGGCGCAGGCCT
>CBHTUE010000292.1:0-5929 GCA_966096115.1 uncultured Phenylobacterium sp. | reverse complement strand
GAGCAGACCGTCGGCTGGCCCACCTCGATGCGCGGGAAGCAGAAGGTGCACTTCTCGGACTTACCGCTCTCCCAGTTGTAGTAGATCTTCTTGTACGGGCAGGCGGAGACGCACATCCGCCAGCCGCGGCACTTCTCCTGGTCGATCAGGACGATGCCGTCTTCCTCGCGCTTGTAGATCGCGCCCGACGGACAGGCGGCGACGCATGCGGGGTTGAGGCAGTGCTCGCACAGCCTCGGCAGGTACATCATGAAGGTGTTTTCGAACTGGCCGTAGATCTCGCTCTCGATGCCTTCGAAGTTGTAGTCGGCCTTCCGCTTGGCGAACTCGCCGCCCAGGATTTCCTCCCAGTTCGGCCCCCACTCGATCTTCTCCATCCGCTGGCCGGTGATCTGCGAGCGGGGCCGCGCGGTGGGGAACGCCTTCATCTCGGGCGCCGACTGCAGGTGGCCGTAGTCGAAGTCGAAGGGCTCGTAGTAGTCGTCGATCTCGGGCAGGTCGGGGTTGGCGAAGATCTTCGCCAGGATCCGCCATTTGGCGCCCATCTTCGGCTCGATCTTGCCGTTGGGCTTGCGGACCCAGCCGCCGTTCCAGCGCTTCTGGTTCTCCCAGTCCTTGGGATAGCCGGTGCCGGGCTTGGTCTCGACGTTGTTGAACCAGGCGTATTCGACGCCGGTCCGGCTGGTCCAGACGTTCTTGCAGGTGACGGAACAAGTGTGGCACCCGATGCACTTGTCGAGGTTCAGCACCATCCCGATCTGGGCGCGGACTTTCATGAGCGGGGCTCCACGGCCGAGCGCGGCTCTTCCAGCCAGTCGACCTTGTTCATCTTGCGGACGACGACGAACTCGTCCCGGTTCGAGCCCACGGTGCCGTAGTAGTTGAAGCCGTAGGCGAGCTGCGCGTAGCCGCCGATCATGTGCGTCGGCTTGGGCACCGTGCGGGTGACCGAGTTGTGGATGCCGCCGCGGTGGCCGGTGATCTGCGACCCCGGCGTGTTCACGATCTTTTCCTGCGCGTGGTACATGAAGGTCGTGCCTTCACGGATGCGCTGGGAGACCACCGCGCGCGCCGTCAGCGCGCCGTTGGCGTTGAAGACCTCGATCCAGTCGTTGTCCTCGATCCCCGCCGCCTTGGCGTCCGTCTCCGAGAGCCACACCACCGGGCCGCCGCGGTTCAGCGTCAGCATCAGGAGGTTGTCGGAATAGGTGGAGTGGATGCCCCACTTCTGGTGCGGGGTGATGAAGTTGAGGACGATCTCGGTCTCGCCGTTCGGCGTCTTGCCCTTCACCCACGTGGTCTTCAGGTCGACCGGCGGCTTGTAGACGCACAGCGCCTCGCCGAACGCCCGCATCCACAGGTGATCCTGGTAGAGCTGCTGGCGGCCGGTGAGGGTCCGCCACGGGATCAGTTCGTGGACGTTGGTGTAGCCGGCGTTGTAGCAGACGTGCTCGCTCTCCAGCCCCGACCAGATCGGCGACGAGATGATCTTCCGCGGCTGGGCGAGCAGGTCGCGGAAGCGGATCTTCTCGTCTTCCTTGGGCAACGCCAGGTGGGTGTGCTCGCGCCCGGTCTGCTTCTCGAGCGCCGCCCACGCCTTGACCGCCACCTCGCCGTTGGTCTCCGGCGCGAGCATCAGGATCGTCTCGCAGGCGTCGATGTCGGTCTCAATCCGCGGCTGGCCTTCGGTGAGGCCGGCCTCCGGCACCCGGCCGTTCAGGTCGCCCAGCAGGCCGACCTCGTGTTCGGTGTTCCAGGCCATCCCCTTGCCGCCGTTCCCGGCCTTGGCCATCAGCGGGCCGAGCGAGGTGAACTGCTTGTAGAGGTTGGGGTAGTCGCGCTCGACCACGGTGATCTGCGGCATGGTCTTGCCGGGGATCGGCTCGCATTCGCCGAGGTACCAGTCCTTCACGTCGAACGGCTGGGCCAGCTCGGCGGCGCTGTCGTGCTGGATGGGCGTTAGGACCACGTCCTTCTCGACGCCCAGCACCTCCGGCGCGACGTCCGAGAACTTCCGGGCGATCGCCTTGAAGATCTCCCAGTCCGACTTCGACTCCCAGGCCGGATCCACGGCCGCGGACAGCGGGTGGATGAAGGGGTGCATGTCGGAGGTGTTGAGGTCGTTCTTCTCGTACCAGGTCGCCGTCGGCAGCACGATGTCGGAGTAGACGGCCGTCGTGGACATCCGGAAGTCGAGCGTGACCAGGAGGTCGAGCTTCCCTTCCGGGGCCTCGTCATGCCAGGCGACGTCGCGGGGCTTCTGCCGCCCCATCACGCCCAGGTCCTTGCCCTGCACGCCGTGGGCCGCGCCCAGCAGGTGCTTCAGGAAGTACTCGTGGCCCTTGCCGGACGACCCCAGCAGGTTCGAGCGCCAGACGAACATGTTGCGCGGCCAGTTCGCCGGGTCGTCCGGGTCGTGGCAGGAGAGTTCCAGGCTGCGCGCCTTCAGCTCGCGCACCGTGTAGGCCTTGGGGTCGACTCCCTCGGCGGCGGCGGCGCGGGCCACGTCCAGCGGATTGGTCTTCAGGGCGGGCGCCGAGGGCAGCCAGCCCATGCGCTCGGCGCGCACGTTGAAGTCGATGAGCGAGGCGTCCCACGGCCCGGCCGGCGCGGTCGGCGACAGGATCTCCGCGGCGCTCACCGTCTCGTACCGATACTGGTCGGTGTGGGCGTAGAAGAACGAGGTGGAGTTCTGCTGCCGCGGCGGGCGGATCCAGTCGGTGGCGAAGGCCAGCGGCGCCCAGCCGGTCTGCGGACGAAGCTTCTCCTGGCCGACGTAGTGGCTCCAGCCGCCGCCCGACTGGCCCACGCAGCCGCACATCACCAGCGTGTTGATGACGCCGCGGTAGTTCATGTCCATGTGGAACCAGTGGTTCATCGCCGCGCCGATGATCACCATCGACTTGCCGTTGGTCTTCTCGGCGTTGGTCGCGAACCCGCGCGCCACGGCGATGATCTGTTCGGCCGGGACCGTAGTGATCGCCTCGGCCCAGCCCGGCGAATAGGGCTCCAGGCTGTCGTAGCTCGTCGGCATGTGGTCGCCGCCGAAGCCCTGGTCGACGCCGTAGTTGGCCAGGAACAGGTCGTAGACGCAGGCGACCAGCGCCTCCTTGCCGTCGGCCAGCTTCAGCCGCTTCACCGGCACGTTACGCACCAGCACGTCGGGGTGCTCGGTGGAGACGAAGCCGTTCGACGCGGTGTTGGCGAAATAGGGGAAGCGGACGCCGACAACCTCGTCGTGGACGCCGTTCAGGCCTAGCCGCAGCGTGGTCTCATGACCGGCGGCGTCCTTCTCCTCGAGGTTCCACTTGCCGTCCTCGCCCCAGCGGAAGCCGATCGAGCCGTTGGGTACGACGATCTTGCCGGTGGCCTCGTCGACGGCGACGGTCTTCCAGTCGGGATTGTTCTTCTCGCCCAGGCCGCCCTTGAAGTCGGCGGCGCGCAGCAGGCGCTCGGAGACGTAGCCGCCTTCCTGCGGAACCAGGCGGACCAGCATGGGCAGGTCGGAATACTTGCGCAGGTACTCGCGGAAGTACGGAACCTCCCGGTCGACGTGGAACTCCTTGAGGATCACGTGGCCGAACGCCATGGCCAGGGCCGCGTCGGTCCCCTGCTTCACCGGCAGCCACAGGTCGGAGAACTTCGACGCCTCCGAGTAGTCCGGGCAGATCACCACCGACTTGGCGCCGCGGTAGCGGGCCTCGGTGTAGAAGTGGGCGTCGGGCGTGCGGGTCTGCGGGACGTTCGAGCCCCACAGCATCAGGAAGCCCGAGTTGTACCAATCGGCGCTTTCGGCGACGTCGGTCTGCTCGCCCCAGGTCTGCGGCGACGACGGCGGCAGGTCGCAGTACCAGTCGTAGAACGAGCCGCAGACCCCGCCCAGCAGCTGCAGGTAGCGCGCGCCGGCGGCGTAGCTGACCATCGACATGGCCGGGATCGGCGAGAAGCCGAACACCCGGTCCGGGCCCCACTGCTTGACCGTGTAGGCGTTGGCCGCGGCCACGATCTCGGTGACCTCGTCCCACGTGGCGCGCACGAAGCCGCCCGAGCCGCGCATCGAGGTGTAATCCTTGCGCTTGACCGGATCGTTCTGGATCGAGGCCCAGGCGGCCACCGGCGCCAGCGTCGCCCGCGCCTCGCGCCACAGCTTCAGCAGCCGCCCGCGGACCAGCGGGTACTTCACCCGGTTGGCCGAGTAGAGGTACCAGCTGTAGCTGGCGCCGCGCGCGCAGCCGCGCGGCTCGTGGTTCGGCAACTCGGGCCGGGTGCGCGGATAGTCGGTCTGCTGCGTCTCCCAGGTGACGATCCCGCCCTTGACGTAGATCTTCCAGGAGCACGAGCCCGTGCAGTTCACGCCGTGGGTGGAGCGGACGATCTTGTCGTGGCGCCAGCGGGACCGGTAGGCCTCTTCCCAGGCCCGATCCTCGTCGTTCATGACGCCGTGGCCGTCGGAGAACAGCTCGGTCTTGCGCGTGAAGAACGCCAGGCGGTCGAGGGTGTTGCTCATGCCGCGAAGTCCTTGATCGCATCGGTTTTGGGGGCGTGGAGCACCGACCCGCGACGGCCGTAGACCGCCCAGTTCAGGGCCACGCAGCTCACGTAGAAGACGAGGAAGACGTAGAGGGCGGTCTCAGGCCCGCCCGTGGACTTCAGCGAGTCGCCGAACGCCTTGGGGATGAAGAACCCGCCGAAGGCGCCCACGGCCGAGGTGAAGCCGACGATCGCGGCGGACTCCATCTCGGCGGCCTTCAGGCGCGCCTCGGGCTCCGCGCCCGGCATCAGGCGGGGCATGTCGCTGCGCACGATCGCGGGGATCATCTGGAACGTCGAGGCGTTGCCGACGCCGGTCCAGAAGAACAACCAGAGGAAGCTTGCGAAGAAGATCGGGAAGGACCGCTCGCCCTGGAAGGCCCCGACGCCCCACAGCACGCCCACCACGCCCAGCGCCATGGCCAGGAAGGCGTAGTGGGTGACCCGCTCGCCGCCGAACTTGTCCGACACCCAGCCGGTCAGCGCCCGCGAGCCCGCGCCCACCAGCGGCCCCAGGAACACCAGCTTCAGCACCAGGATGTGCGGGAACAGCGTCTTGGAGAGCAGCGGGAAGGCGGCCGAGAAGCCCAGGAACGAGCCGAAGGTGCCCAGGTAGAGCCAGCACATGATCCAGTTGTGCCGCCGCTTGAACACCACGGCCTGGCTGGAGAACGAGGCCTTCGCCGAGGCGATGTCGTTCATGCCGAACCAGGCGACCACGGCCGCGGCCAGGATGAAGGGCACCCAGACGTAGCCGGCGTTCTGCATCCAGACCGGCGCGGTGACGCCCAGGCCCTTGTCGACCGACATCTGCGAGGGGCCGGCGATCGGGCCCAGCAGAGCCACGCCGGTCACGATCGGCACCAGGAACTGCATGATGCTGACGCCGAGGTTCCCGAAGCCGGCGTTCATCGCCAGCGCGTTGCCCTTCTCGGCCTTCGGGAAGAAGAACGAGATGTTGCCCATCGACGAGGCGAAGTTGCCGCCGCCCAGGCCGCACAGCAGCGAGAGCATGACGAACGTCCAGTAGGGCGTGTCCGGGTTCTGCACCGCCAGGCCGATGCCGATGGCGGGGACCAGCAGCGACAGGGTCGACAGCGTCGTCCACAGCCGGCCGCCGAAGATCGGCACCATAAAGCTGTAGAAGACCCGCAAGGTCGCGCCCGAGAGCGCCGGCAGGGCGGTCAGCCAGAACAGCTGGTCGGTCGTGAACTTGAACCCGACCAGCTTCAGCTTGGCGACCACCATCGACCAGACCATCCAGACCGCGAAGGCCAGGGTCAGGTTGGGGATCGAGATCCACAGGTTGCGCTTGGCGACCGGCTTTCCGGTCGAGGCCCAGAACGCGGCGTCCTCCGGACGCCAGTCGCTCAGCACCTGACGGGGAGTGCCCAAGGTT
>CBHTUE010000291.1:0-5931 GCA_966096115.1 uncultured Phenylobacterium sp. | reverse complement strand
CCCGTCGAATTCGGCGAGCCGCTCGCGATCATCGGCTAAGCCCATGTTCGACAAGATCCTGATCGCCAACCGGGGCGAGATCGCCCTGCGCGTCCACCGGGCGTGCAAGGAGATGGGCATCTCCACCGTCGCCGTGCACTCCGAGGCGGACTCGTCCGCCATGTGGGTGCGCCTGGCCGACGAGAGCGTCTGCATCGGCCCGCCGCCCTCGGCGAAGAGCTATCTGCACATCCCGGCCATCATCGCGGCCTGCGAGATCACCGGCGCCCAGGCGGTGCACCCCGGCTACGGCTTCCTGTCGGAGAATGCCCGCTTCGCCGAGATCGTCGAGGCGCACGGCATCACCTTCATCGGGCCCAAGCCCGAGCACATCAAGATGATGGGCGACAAGATCACCGCCAAGCAGGCGGTGAAGGCCGCCGGCATCCCGGTGGTGCCCGGCTCGGACGGCGCCATCACCACCGAGGAAGAGGCGATCGCCGCGGCGGCCGAGATCGGCTTCCCGGTCCTGATCAAGGCGGCGGCCGGCGGCGGCGGGCGCGGCATGAAGGTCGCCAAGACCGCCGACGACCTGATCGAGGCGGTGCAGACCGCCCGCTCCGAGGCCAAGGCGGCGTTCGGCGACGACGCGGTCTACATGGAGCGCTACCTCCAGACCCCGCGGCACATCGAGCTGCAGGTGATCGCCGACAGCTTCGGCAACGTCTGCCACCTGGGCGAACGCGACTGCTCGCTGCAGCGCCGTCACCAGAAGGTGCTGGAGGAGGCCCCCTCGCCGGCCATCGACGCCGCCACCCGCGCCAGGATCGGCAAGGTCGTGGTCGATGCGGTGAAGGCCATCGGCTACCTGGGCGTCGGCACCATCGAGTTCCTGTACGAGAACGGCGAGTTCTTCTTCATCGAGATGAACACCCGCCTACAGGTGGAGCACCCGGTCACCGAAGCCATCACCGGCATCGATCTGGTGCGCGAGCAGATCCGTATCGCCGCCGGCCTGCCGCTGTCGTTCAAGCAGTCGGACATCGTCTTCGAGGGCCACGCCATCGAATGCCGGGTCAACGCCGAGAACCCGAAGACCTTCGCGCCCTCGCCGGGCCTGGTCACCGACTACCACGCCCCCGGCGGCCTGGGCGTGCGGATGGATAGCGCGCTCTACGCCGGCTATTCGATCCCGCCCTACTACGACAGCCTGATCGGCAAGCTGATCGTGCACGGCCGCGACCGCGAGGAGTGCATCGCACGCCTCAACCGCTGCCTGGGCGAGATCGTGGTCGGCGGCATCGACACCAACATCTCGCTGTTCCAGGACCTGCTGGCCCAGCCCGACATCCTGAACGGCGACTACAACATCCACTGGCTGGAACGCTGGATGGCGAGCCAGACCGCCGTCGGCTAGCCCAGGGTCGCGCAGGCGCTGCGCAGCCAGGCCGCGAAGGCGCGGATCTTCGGGTCGCGGTCGGACTCCGGGCGGCGCACCAACCAGTAGCGGGTGCGGGGCCCGCCGGCGCCCGGCAGGACCAGCAGCAACCGCTCGCCGAAGCCCGGCCAGGCGCGCACCAACGGGTCGATGGCAAAGGCGACGCCCAGGCCTTGCTCCGCCGCGTGCAGCGTGGCGGGCGCGGAATCCAGCCACAGGTCGCCCGGCGCGTTCGGCCGATCGACGTCATGGGCGGCCAGCCAGTTCCGCCACGCCTGAGGCTGGGCCGCGTCGTGGATCAGGCGCGCGGCGCGCAGATCGTCCGGCCCGCTCACCGGGTGCGCCGCCAGCCACGCCGGTCCGGCAACCGGCGCGCCGGTAATCCGCAGGAGCTCGCTGCACCGCAGCCCCGGCCAGCGACCGTTCCCGACGCGGATGGCGACGTCGATGTCCTCTTGGTCGAAGTCGACGAAGCGCGGCGTGGACTCGATGCGCATGTCGTAGTCCGGCCAGCGTGCGGAGAACCGTCCGAGGTTGGGCAGCAGCACAGTCTGGCTGAACAGGGCCAGGGCGCTGACCCGGATCTGCCGGCCCCGCTCACCGCCGCGCACCGCGCGGGCCCCGCGCTCGAACGCCAGGAACCCCTGGCGGACGTGGGCGGCGAACGCAGCGCCCGCTTCCGTGAGCACGATGGCCCGGCCCTGGCGGTGGAACAGCGCCGCGCCGACCGACCGTTCCAGCGCCTTGATCTGGTGGCTGACGGCCGAAGGCGTCAGGTGCGCCGCCGCCGCCGCAGCCCGGAAGCTGCCCAGCCGCGCGGCCAGGTCGAAGGCCCGCAAGGCCGCGAACGGCAGCGGCGGCGCCTCGACATCAGGTGAATCTGGTTCAACCATCGACCGCATCATTCGCTTTCCTGCGACCGACGTCCACCGCAGGTTCCGGGGCTCAGGAGGTCCCGATGCGACAGCTCACCTATGTGTCCGGCGGCGTGCTGGAATGGCATGACGTCCCCGCGCCGCGGCTGGCCTCCGACACCGACGCCCTGGTGCGCCCGCTGGTCGTAACCCGCTGCGACCTGGACCTGCTGATCGCCAGCGGCAAGGCCGGCTGGCCCGGCGGCTTCGCGCTGGGCCACGAGACCTATGGCGAGGTGGTCGACGTCGGCGACGCCGTCACCCACGTGCAGCCCGGCGACCGGGTTCTGGTGCCGTTCCAACTGAGCTGCGGGCATTGCGGCCGCTGCCGCGCGGGACTGACCGCGCTGTGCGAGACCCTGCCCTACCGCTCGTCCTACGGCATGGCGCCGCTTTCGGGCGTCGACTACGGCGGCGGGCTCTCCGACCTGATCCGCGTGCCGTTCGCCGACCACATGCTGGTGCCGGCTGCGGCCGGCCTCTCGCCCGAGGCCATGGCCGGGGTCGCCGACAACGTGACCGCCGCCTACGACTTCGTCGCCGAGCCCCTGCGCCGGCGGCCCGGCGCGCCGATGCTGGTGGTCGGCGGACCGGGCGGCGGCGTTGCCCTGCACATCATCCAGTGCGCCCTGGCGCTGGGCAGCCGGCGCGTGGCATTCGTCAGCGACGACCCCGACAGCGTCGCCATGGCCACCACCCTGGGCGCCGAGGCCGCGACCCTGCAATTGGGCCCCAACACGCCCCTGGCCGGGCGCTTCCCCTTCACCATCGACTCCAGCGGCAGCGTCGAGGGCCTGGCCTATGCGATCCGCTGCACCGACTACGAGGGCCTCTGCCAGCGCACCTACGGCGACTTCCCCGAACGCACCGCGACCCCGCTGCGCGACATGTACGGCCGCAACATCACCTTGAAGCTGGGCCGCGTGCACGCCCGCGCCCACATGCCGGCGGTGCTGGAACTGATGGGCCGCGGCTGCCTGTGCCCCGAGCACGTGATCACGCGGCGCGCCGCCTTCGGCGACGCCGCCGAGGCGATGCTGGACCCGACCCACAAGGTGGTCTTCGTCTGCGAGGACCTCGCGGCCTGACGCACGCCCAGGCCCTCCGCGCGGGACCGGAGTTGCGTTAGACCAGGGGCATGTCCGCGTTCGACGCCCGCGACCTCCTCGACTGCTACGCCCGCGGCGTCTTCCCGATGGCTGACGCACGGGAGGACGCCAAGGTCTTCCTGATTGATCCCGAGCGGCGGGGCGTGATCCCGCTCAGCGGCTTCCACGTGTCACGCCGCCTGGCGCGGACGGTTCGGGCCGAGCCCTTCGAGGTGCGGGTGGACACCGTCTTCCACCAGGTCGTGCTGGAGTGCGCCGCCTCGGGCCCCGGCCGCTCCGAGACCTGGATCAACCGGCCGATCGAGCGGCTGTACCTGCAACTGCACAACCTGGGCCGGGCCCACAGCGTCGAGTGCTGGCAGGACGGGCGATTGGTCGGCGGCCTCTACGGCGTGTCGCTGCGCGGCGCCTTCTTCGGTGAGAGCATGTTCTCGCGGCGGACCGACGCCTCGAAGGTGGCGCTGGTGCACCTGGTCGCCCGGCTGATCGCCGGCGGCTTCGTGCTGCTGGACGCCCAGTTCATGACCGAGCACCTGCGCCAGTTCGGGGCGCAGGAGATCGCCCGCGCCGACTATCACCGGCGCCTGGCGGCGGCGCTGAAGGTCGAGGCCGACTTCTACGGGGTGGTAGGCGCGGCGGGCTTGGGCGCTGGCTCGGCGGCCGGCTTGGGGGCCGGCGGTTCGGCCGCCTTGGGCGCAGGCGCCGCCGCGGGCGTCGCGGCGGGCGGCAGGTCCAGCACCTTGGGCGCGGGCGGCCTGGCCGCCGGCGGGCGCGCGGGCGCGGCGGCGAGGGGCGGCGCGCTGGCCCTGCAGGTGATCACCCAGGCGTCGTAGGTGGCGTGCTGCATCGGGTTGAGGCCGGGCGAGGACGCGTACATCCAGCCCTTGAACGCCTGCTTCGGCGGCGGCGTGAGGCGGCCCGGCTGCGGCCGCGGCTGGGCGTCGATGGTCAGGTAGGCGATGGAATCGTCGATCGCCTCCTCCGGCGCCGAGTGCTCACAGGTGGCGACCGTGAAGATCAGGCCCTTCCAGCGGACCGGGGCGTTGACCCGCGCCTCGAACCGCAGGGTCTCGGCGGTGACCTTGTCCAGCGCCTGGATGACGGCGATGTCGTAGCGGTTGCGCCGGGTGACCACCTCGACCGGTTTCTCGGCCGGCGGCGCGACCTTCGGCGTCGGGGCGACCGCAGCCGGCGCAGTCTCGGCGGGCGTCGGGGCGACGGGCGCGACGGGCGCCGGCGGCGCGGCGGGCGCGACCTCGGCCGGCGCGGGCTTGGGCGCGGCGGAGGGTTCGGCAGCTGTCGGAGCAGTCGGCGGGGCCGCGGGCTGGGCGGCGACCACGCTGGTCAGCAGCACGCCCAGGCCAAAGCCCAAGCCGGCGCGGCGCAGTAGCTTCGGCGAGGTGCGCACGCGACTCATACTCAGTCCGGCGTCCAGGCCTCATAGTCGCCGGTGGCGGCCTGCCGGTCGCCGCCGCGCGAGATCGCGCCCTTGGGCTTGCGGGCGTAGATCGTGCCGGTGAGGTTGGGCAGGTGGCCCTTCTCCCACGACTTGATCTTGAAGGGGTCGGTCGTCGGCGGCTCGTCGAAGGTATAGCGCAGCCAGCCGTGCCAGTCGGGCGTCACCTTCGAGGCGTCGGCGTAGCCCTTGTAGATCACCCACCGGCGCTTGCGGCCGGGGTCGTAGGCGTCCTTGTCGTCGCGGGCCTCGAAGTAGCGGTTGCCCAGCTCGTCGGACCCCACGTAGCGGCCGCGCCGCCAGGTGGTGAAATGGATGCCGGTGGTGGCGCCGTTCCACCAGGTGAAGATGGTCTTCAGGACGGACAAGGGGAGCCCTTCGGGTCGCGAATTCGGCCGGACTATAGGGATGTGGCCGGGGAGCGTCCAGCGCCGGACCAGCGACGAATTCTCCGCAATATGTTGGGGATGACCGATGCGCCGCACCCAACATCTATTGCCCATCGCTCGCGGCGACGCCTACCCTCGACCCCTCAGGGAGTCGGCGCATGGACGGTCGGCAGATGGATCGGGGGACGTCGCGCGCGGGGATCGAGGGTCGCACCCTCGAGCTCGGGGATCGGCTCGTGGAGGTCGAGGCGCCCGCGCACTTCAGCAACGCCCGCGTCGAGGCCTGGGTCGAGTGGGCCGGGGGACGCACCGACCTGGCCGCGGCGATCCAGGAATACGCCTATGCGCTGGCCGGCAAGGCGCAGGCCAAGGGGCTGACCAAGGACCTGAAGAGCCGCACCCGATTCCGCGACGCCATCGGCGAGGCGATGCTGCTGGGGACCATCGCACTGTCCCCCGGCGGGGCGCCGCTGAAGGTGCTGGAGCCCGGCGAAGCGGCGCTGTCGCGCCTGGCACGGCTGCCGGCCAGGCGATTCGATCGCGCCTATCTCGATGCGGTGCTGGCGGACTTGCGCGCCAACGACCAGCTCTGCCGCCGCGCACGCGGCGCAGTGCACGATCCGGCGTTGTCCAACTGGATCGAGGA
>CBHTUE010000290.1:0-5940 GCA_966096115.1 uncultured Phenylobacterium sp. | reverse complement strand
TCGTCGTCTATTCGGCCACCAAGCACATCGACGGCCAGGGCCGGGTGCTGGGCGGCGCGATCCTGGGCGCCGAAGAGCTGATGACCAGCGCCTACAAGGACATGCACCGCCACACCGGCCCGGCGCTGTCGCCGTTCAACGCCTGGGTGCTGCTGAAGGGCCTGGAGACGCTGGAGCTGCGTGTGCGCCGCCAGACCGAGAACGCCGGCAAGGTGGCGAACGCCATCGCCGCGCATTCGAAGGTGAAGCGCACGATCTATCCCGGCCGCCCCGACCATCCGCAGGCGGCGATCGTCGCCAACCAGATGACCGGCGGCGGCAACGTGGTGGCGTTCGACCTGGGCGACCGGGCGGCGGCGTGGAAGTTCCTCGACACCCTGCAGATCGTCGACATCTCCAACAACCTGGGCGACGCCAAGTCGATGGCCACGCACCCCTGCACCACCACCCACCGCTCGATGCCCGAGGCCGAACGGCTGGAGATCGGGCTGACCGAGGGCTGGGTGCGGATGAGCGTCGGCCTGGAAGGCCCCAACGACCTGGTCCGCGACGTCAGCCGGGCGCTGGACGCGGCCTGACGCGTCAGTCGGGGCGCCGCCGCCGCGGCGGTCCGCCGGTGGGGGCGATGCCCAGGTTCGGCGGGGCGATATGCTGGGCCTCGGCCTCCTCGAAGAGGTCGACGTCCGCCTCGCTGTCGGAGATCCGGCTCACCGCCGCCCGATCGCCCTCGACGCGGAGCATCCGCGCGGAACTGTCGAGCAGTTCTACGCCCTGCAGGCCGCGAACGCGCTCGGCGACGTGATCGGGCATCGGCCCCTCGCCCCTCCAGCGCAAGATCAGCTTCGTCACGCAACCTCCGGGTCGGCGTCCGGCCGCATCCTAGCGTATGAGGCCTGCCCCTTCGAACGTTCTGTGGAAGCCCAGGGTTGCCGCCGCGCCCAGGATCAGCCGCGCCATCTCGGTCGCGCGGACCGAGTTGCGCGGCAGCGCCAGGGTCGCCGGGTGCCGCGCCAGCAGGCGCGCCGCCGCCCCGGTCACCGCCGGACAGGCCATCGAGGTGCCGCTCATCACGCCGTACCCGCCCGGCACGGTGGAGATCACGCCCACGCCGGGCCCGGTCAGGTCGACCTCCGGCCCGACGTTGGAGAACGCCGCGATGAAGTCGTTCGGGTCGGCGCCGGGCGGTCCCATCACGTCGCCGGATTCCGAGGTGTTGGGCGGGAACGTGCCGATGCGGCCCAGCGCCGTCACCGCGATGCACAGCGGGTCGCGGCCCGGGAAGTCCACCGCCGTGCGGTTGTCGTTGCCGGCGGCCACGATCGGCAGCACCCCGGCCTTGCGCGCGTCCTCGATGGCCGCCTGGATCGTGGGGTCGATCAGGAAGCCGCTCGGGTCGTCGCGGTTGTCGACCTTGAGGCTCATGTTGATCAGGTCGCAGCCGTCCTGCACGGCCTGGTCGATCGCCTTGGCGATCGTGAAGTTGGCGGCCAGCCCGCCGGCCTTGCCGAACACCCGATAGCTGCGCAGCGTCACGCCGGGGGCCACGCCTCGCACGCCCGTGGGCGGGTTCCCACGCGCGGCGATGATGCCCGCCACGTGCGTGCCGTGGCCCTCGCCGTTGTCCGCGTCGCCCGTGCAGACGATGTCGGGGTGCGGCCCCACGCCGGTGTCGATGACGCCCACGGTGACGCCGGCGCCGTCGGTCAGGGCGCCCGGCGGATGGAAGTGGCGCAGCGAGTCGACGAACGTCAGGTCGATCGGGGTCAGGCGGACTTGCGCAACCGCGGGCACGCTCAGGTTCTGTTCCAGATGGCCCCAGTAGCCGACCAGCCCGGGAAAGGCGTAGAGCCGCTGCAGCGTCACCGGCGTGAAGCCGAAGTCCAGGCTGACCTGGCCGGCCGCGTCGGTCGTGGCCTGCAGGCCCTGCCGCTTCTCGAAGTTGGTGAAGGCGACCACGTTGGCTCCGGCCACCGGGGCGCCGGTGACCGCGTCGACGACGGTGATCTTGGTCACGGTCGTGGCGGCGATCCCGGGCGCGGCGGCGGCGGCCGGCAGCACGACCGGATCGAGCGCGATCTCCACCCGCGGCTGCTTGAGCCGCGCCGGCTCGTAGAACAGCACCGGGGCCAGGATCATGTCGGGGTGGCTGGCGCGGACCTCGGCGACGTCGCCGTCGGCCACGTCGACCAGCTTGGCGCCGTTCTCGTGGAGCGAATCCAGCACCCGGATCCGCGCGTCCGCCGGCGGCGCGCCGCCCGCCGTCAGGTCCGCGTTGAGGGCGAGGAAGGCGCCGGCCGTGGAGGCCGACAGCACCGAACTGGTCGAGCTCAGGCCACGCTGGGGCAGGAGGACGTACTGCGGCATCTGGGTTCCCCCGTCGGCGGCGCCGCGGCGCGGTCGCCGTTCACCGAACGTGGTAAGCTGAACGCCAAGAGCTGCAAACCTTCAAGTTGCAATTCGCAGAGCGCCCAGACGCAGGGCGCGCGCTGGCGGCGGGCGGCCGGGCTGCTAAGGTCGGCGGCATGGGGAAGGCCGCGATCCGGGTGTCGAGTGTGCTGGCGGCGGTGGCCGTGGCGTGGGGCGCCGAGGCCCAGCCGCCGGACAGGCCCGCCGATCCCCCGCCGCCGGCCAGCCTGGAGGCCAGGGATGTGGCGGCCTGGGTGCAGGCGCATCTGGACGCCGAGGACTGGCGCGTGCTGGCGACCAACCCGCATGGGGTGCTGCTGGCCTCGCCGGGCGGGGTGAAGCTGCGACCGGATGGGACGGCCGAGGCTGACCTGCGGCACGAGATGTTCGCGCCCGTGGATCTGGGCGGGGCGGCGATGCGCTCGGACCTGGAGCACTGGCTGGTGGACTGCGCCAGCCGCCGCCACGCCCTGATGCGGATCAGCGTCTACCGGGGCAACAACCTGAGGGACGAGTTCGCCTCGCGCGGCACGGAAGAGCCCAAGTGGCTGGACACGCAGGCCGGCGACGAGGCCGCCCAGGCGGTGGACGCGGTCTGCGAGGCGGTGGCGGGCAAGGCGCCGCCGAAGGGCGGGGCCAAGCCGGTGGGGCATCCATAACGCCCGCTCATCCCGGCGAATGCCGGGACCCAGATCCGATAGCGGCGCGTGGATCGGATGGGCGCGGCGCGCTTGGAACCTACCGCCCAGCCATCCCATCTGGGTCCCGGCATTCGCCGGGATGAGCGGAGTTTGGGGTCCTACGCCGCGACCAGGGTTTCCGGGGCGACGGCGTAGACCTTGGAGCAGTACTCGCAGGTGACGTGGATCTTGCCGTCGGGCTCGATCATGTCCTCGCGCTCGGCCGGCTCGAAGGACTTCAGCACCGTCTCGATGCGCTCCAGGTTGCAGCGGCAGAAGGCGTGCAGCGGCTTGGGGGTGAAGGCGCGCACGCCGTCCTCGTGGAACAGCCGCCACAGCAGGGTGTTGGGCGGCGTGTCGGGGTCGACCAGCTCGTCCTCGCCCACGGTCTCGAACAGCATCTGGGTGCGTTCCCAGGCTTCGATGGTCGAGCCGCGGGCGTCGTCCTCGGCGATGTACTGGATCAGGATGCCGCCGGCCCGCCAGCCGGCCTCGCCGCGGCCCACGGCCAGGCGCAGGCGGGTGGGGGTCTGCTCGGACTGGGCGAAGTACTGCTCGGCGCACAGGGCCAGCGTCTCGCCCTGGATGTCGGTGACGCCCTGGTAGCGGTCCATGTCCGAGCCCTGGTCGATGGTCATCATGAAGACGCCCTCGCCCAGCAGCGACCGGGCGCCCGGCCGTACGAAGCCCGTCGAGGCGTCGGCCACCCTGTCGGGATCGAAGCGGCAATAGCCGCGCAGGCCGCCGGTGGTGTCGTAGTCGGCGACCACATAGGCCACCGGCCCGGCGCCGCGCGCCTCGACCACCAGGCGGCCGCTGAACTTCAGGTTGGAGCCGACCAGGGCGGCCAGCGCGCAGGCCTCGCCCAGCAGGTTGGCCACCGGCTCGGGATAGTCGTGGGCGCGCAGGATCTCGTCGATCGCGGGACCCAGGCGGGCGAGGCGGCCGCGGACGGGCTCGCCCTCGATCTGGAAGGCGCCGACCAGGTCGTCGGGTAGGGAAGGCTCGGACATGGGCGCCTATATAGGACGCCCGGGCGCGGTTGGGAGGGCGGCGCGGCGTCTCAGCCGGTTTTGCGGAACCGCAGGTCCCAGACGCGGCCGCCCTGGTGCCTGAGGCCGGTGACCTTGCCGGCCTTGTCGCGGGTGAAGCGGACCAGACCGCCGGTGCGGAAGAAGCCGTCCTTGAAGGCGCCGTTCAGGACGACCTTCTCGCTCGGGCGGTCGGCGGGCGACAGCACCAGGAACCCCGCGCGGACACTGGCGATCAGGGTCGCGCCGGCCTCGTCGCTGACATAGGTCCCGGCGTACTGCGCGAGGTCCTCCGGCTTCGGCGTCGCGGGTGTCTCGTGGCGGAAGGTCTCGACGGTTCCGTCGGCGGCGCGGCGTTCCATGGCCCCGTCGGGGCGGAAGCGGATCGTGCTGGTGTTGGTGTTATAACCGCCGTCGCCCCTGGGCCAGAGCTTCGCGCCGCCCTGGATCTTCAGATCGGCGCCGTCGGCCACGATCCGCACCACGCTGAGCGCGCCGTCGGCGATGTAGATCCCGGGCCGCACGCTGAGTTCGCCGGCCGGCGTCACGGGAAGCGGCCCGGGCACGGGCAGCGGCGGCAGGTCGTACTTCGGGGGCGCGGCCAGGTACATGTCCGCGATCTTGCGCGGCTGGACGCCGTCGGCGTCGCCGGTGTTGCAGAGCATGGCGATCGACAGGCCCTGGTCCGGATAGCGGTCGAGCCAGGCGCGGTAGCCGGCCGTCGACCCGGTGTGGTTGACCAGTCGGGCGCCGCGGTAGCTCTGGAGAAACAGGCCGCGGGCGTAGCCGGTCTTGCGCCCGTCGTTCAGCAGCGCAGGTTGCTGCAGTTGATCGGCGACGACGCCCAGCTTGCGGTCGGTGAGCGCCTGGTTCCAGATCAGCAGGTCGCCGACCGTCGTCAGCAGCGACGAGTTGCCGTGGACGTTCTCGAACGGCATGTCGAGGACATAGGCCCCGCCCGCCTTGTCATAGGCCTGGGCGCGGCCCGGCACGATGCGGCGGAAGTCGTCGCGCCAGCCGGTGTGGGTCATGCCCAGCGGCTTGAACAGGCGCTCGGCGGTGAAGTCGGCCAGCGACTGCCCGCTGACCCGCCGCACGATCATGGCCGCCAGGTTGTAGCCGGTGTTGGTGTAGGACCACGCGGTCCCGGGCGGATAGTTCAGGCTCTTCTGGCGCGCCGCGATCTGCAGCACCTCGTCGTGGGTGTAGATGCGCGAGCCGCGCGGCCAGCCGGCGACGCCCTCCACCTCGCCCCAGTCGCGCAGGCCGCTGGTGTGGTTCAGCAGCATGTCGACGGTGATCGGCGCGGCGTAGGCCGGCATCTCGGGCAGGTATTTGCGGATGTCGTCGCCGAGCGCGAGCTTGCCGTCGGCCACCAGCGTCAGGATCGCCGCGGCGGTGAACTGCTTGGAGACCGACCCGGCCTCGAAGATGGTGTCGGCGGTGATCGGGACGGCATGCTCCAGGTCGGCGGAGCCGTAGCCGCGCAGCACCGTGGGCTGGCCGGGCCGCGCGACGCCGACGGCGCAGCCGGGCGTGTCGGGGCGGTAGCGGGCGAAGAGGTCGTCGACGGCGTCGGCGCGCGCGCCGGACGCCGCCAGGGCCCGGAGACCGGCCCGGTCCGCTGCCAGCTTCATGGGTTCGCCTCCCCGCGAAGGCGCGAGGCTGGGTCGTCGCCCGGCGGCTGTCACGTGAAAACGGCGTTAGGGCGCAGGCGTCAGTAACCGCTGCCGCCGGCGGGCCAGCTCTGGCCGGGCCGCAGGCGTTCCCAGGGCGGGATGTAGGGCGGCGGATCGGGCGGCCCGGGCTCGGGCGGCGGTGGC
>CBHTUE010000289.1:0-5957 GCA_966096115.1 uncultured Phenylobacterium sp. | reverse complement strand
GTTGGGGGGGGCCCCCAGCCCCACCCACGCCCCGGCAACGGCCCGCGCGCGGCCCCAGTGGGCCACCCCCCATGGGGCCCCCGGCACACGCGGGGGGATGACGGCGTTGGGGCGTGTGAACGCCCTACAGCCGGTGCCGCCGCCGCCACTCGTCCCGCGTCATCTCCCAGTAGACCGAGCGCCGGGTCGTGCCGTCCGGCCGCACCGCCTCGCGCTCGCCCATGCGGGTGAACCCCGCCGCGTCGATGCCCTTCTGCGAGCGCACGTTGTCCAGCGCCGCCGTCAGGCACATCATCCGCACGCCCAGGGTCTCGAAGATCCAGCCGAAGGTGCGCGCCATGCCCACGCCGCCCTTCCCCTGGCCCTGCTGGTCGGCGGCGATCGCGCCCGCCAGTTCCGCCGCCGAGCGGTCCGGCCACACCGTTATCCGCGAATAGCCCACCACCTTGCCGTGCTCGTCCAGGGTCACCAGCAGCAGCGCCTCGCCGGCCAGCGCCTGCGCCTGGTTCTCCGCCACCCAGCGGGTGATGCTCTCGGTCGTGATCGGCCGCGGAAGGTCGTAGATCGGCCCGGACACCCGCTCGTCCGACAGCAGCGCCACCAGCCCCGGCACGTGCTTCAGTTCCGCCCGCGCGCGACCCATCCCCAGGCCGGCCACGTCGACGTCCCGCACCGCCTGCCGGATCGCTTCGGCCTCCGCCTCCGGGACCTCGAGGACGGTCTTCGGCGGGGCGCTCACGAGGCCGCCAGCGCGTGCAGCGCCGCCCCGTCCAACCTCCGGACCGTCCAGTCGTCCTTCTGCGAGGCGCCCAGCGAATCGTAGAACGCGATCGACGGCGCGTTCCAGTTCAGCACCGCCCACTCCAGCCGCCCCAGGTCCGCTTCGACGCACCGCTGCGCCAGCCGCCGCAGCAGCGCCTTGCCCGCCCCCACGCCGCGCGCCTCGGGCTTCACGAACAGGTCCTCCAGGTAGATCCCGGCCCGCCCGCGGAAGGTGGAGTAGTTGTAGAACCACAGCGCGAAGCCCACCGGGATGCCGCCCACCTCTGCGATCTCGCAGAAGGCGCGCGGGTTCTCCCCGAACAGATCACGGCGCACGTCGGCCTCCGTCATCTCCACTTCGTGCAGCAGCCGCTCATACTCCGCCAGGTCGCGGACGAATTCCAGGATCAGCAGCGTGTCGGCCGGCGTGGCCACCCGGATGGAGACGGTCACGGCGCCACCTTCGTGAAATCGGGTTTGCGCTTCTCGCGGGCGGCGGCCATCGCCTCCTTGCCCTCGGCGGACGCCATCTGGGCGGCGAAGTGGACGCCCTCGTCCTGGATGCGCGCGGTGATCGCCTCGACCTCGCGCATCAGCCGCTTGGTGACCGCCACCGCCGTGGGCGCCTTCTCGGCGACCGCGACCGCCGCGGCCCGCGCCCGCGCGCGCAGTTCCCCGGCCGGGACCACCGCATTGGCCAGGCCCCAGGCCAGCGCCGTCGGCGCGTCGACCGGCTCGCCGAGCACGAACATCGAGAACGCCCGCACGTGCCCGACCCGCGCGGTCAGCAGCAGCGACGAAGCCGCCTCCGGCGTCAGGCCCAGGTTCGAAAACGGCGTCATCAGCCGCGCGTCGTCGTCCAGGTAGACCAGGTCGCAATGCAGCAGCATCGTCGCGCCCACGCCCACCGCGCGGCCGTTGACCGCCGCCACCACCGGCTTCGTCGCCCGCGCCAGGGCGTTGACCAGCGGGCTGCCGTACCGCCGCGCGCCCGGCGGAGGCGGCGCCGGCGCGGCCGCGGCCGCCGGCCCGCCGCCCATGTCGGAGGTGTCGCGCCCGGCGCAGAACATGTCGCCGTTCGCCTGGATCAGGATGCAGCCGATCGACCGGTCGTCATTCGCGCCCTCGATCGCCTCGCCCAGCGCCGCGTACATCTCGCCGTTCAGGGCGTTCTTCTTCTCCGGCCGGTTCAGGGTCAGCGTCAGCACGCCCTGCAGGCGGTCGATGAGCACCTGCTCGGTCATGCCGTGGCCCGGTACCAATCGATGCCGTCGGCGTCGCGCTCGCGCCGGGCCAGCCCGCGGCTGATCAGGCAGTTCAGGTGCGCCAGGCTCTCGCCGGTCGCCAGGCCCAGCAGGTTCTGGTCGATGGTGCGCCGGAACAGCACGTGGAACACGTCCACTACCCGCTTCGGCTCGGCCAGCAGCTCGGCCAGCCGGTCCAGCGCCCGCTCGTGCCCGCCGATCAGGTGATCCAGCCGCGCGTGCAGCCCGTGGAACGGGTCGTTGTGCGCCGGCAGCACCAGCACGTCGTCGGGGATCTTGGTCTTGATCCGCGCCAGCGAGGTCACCCAGTCGGTCAGCGGGTCGCCGTCCGGCTCGGTCGGGAACACGCTGACGTTGGACGAGATCTTCGGCAGCACCTGGTCGCCGGAGATCATCAGCTTCAGCTCGGGGCAGTGCAGGCAGGCGTGCTCCGGGCTGTGCCCCGAGCCCACCACGATCCGCCAAGTGTGCGCGCCGATCCGCACCTCGTCGCCGTCGTTCAGCCGGTGGTAGCTGTCCGGCAGGGTATGCAGGCCCCGTCCGAACCCACCGAACCGCGCCTTGTAGGTGTCCAGCGCGTCCTCGTCCCAGCCGGCCGCGCGGAAGAAGCTGATCGCGTCCTCCGGCGCCTCGCGCCCGGTGTCGGCCGCCAGCGAGCGGCAGGTCATGAACTCCAGCCGGGTGATCCACAGCCGCGCGTCGAACTTGCGCGTCAGGTAGCCGGACATGCCGATGTGGTCGGGGTGCATGTGGGTGACGAACACCCGCGTCACCGGCTTGCCGCCCAGCGGCCCGGCCAGCGCCGCGCGCCAGGCGTTGCGCGTCTCGGCGCCGCCGATGCCGGTGTCGACGATCGCCCAGCCGTCTCCGTCCGCCAGCGCCCAGACGTTGATCCACGCCAGCGCCCCGCCCAGCGGCATCCGCAGCCATTGCACCCCCGGCGCGATCTCCACCGCCTCGCCCACCTTGGGGGCGTGGTCGAACGGGTAGTTCAGCTTCGGCCTGTGGCTTTCCCACACCGCCTGTTCGGTCCCGTCCCGCAACGCCCGCACTCCCTCAGTCTCCGGGCATTATCCCGCCCGGACGTCGCGGAGGGCAACCGCTCTCCTATGATCGTCATCCCCCGGCTTGTCCGGGGGACCCATGCTTCGGGCCCACGTGAGACTGCGATGAACCACCGCGTGGCCGCTCGCGGGCCCTTCCGCCGTTCTCGACGCAAAATGGGTCCCCCGGACAAGCCGGGGATGACGAGCGCTTTGGGGGTGGTCGCTAGCCTACGCGCCCGCCCCGAACCGCTCCACCCACTGGCGGAACAGCCCCGGGTCGCTCAGCCCCGCCTGCTGCGCCGCCACCTTGCCGCCGGCGAAGCAGAACAGGGCCGGGATGCCCTGGATCCGATAACGGGCCTGCAGCGCCGGATTGGCGTCCACGTCGATCTTGATGAACCGCGCCCGCGGCTCCAGCTCCGCCGCCGCCCTCGCGAAGATCGGGGCGATCGCCCGGCACGGCCCGCACCAGTCGGCCCAGAAGTCCACGATCAGCGGCAGGTCGCTCTTGCCCAGGTGCTTGTCGAACCGCGCCGCGTCCAGCGCCACCGGCGCCCCGGTGAACAGCGCCTTGCCGCACCGCCCGCATTTGCCGCCGTCGCCCAGCCTTTCGGGGGCCACGCGATTGGCGGCGTCACAGTGCGGACAGACCACATGCAGGGCCTCGGCCATGAAAACCTCCGTCGAAGGCCTAACGCTCGGCGTCAGGATCGGTTTGAATGACGCGGCGGCGCCGGGGTAGCAAGGCGCCGGCGAACAACGGACGGGAGAACGGCATGGCGAAACTCGCGGAACGTCTGGACGCTGGCTTGGCGGCCCGCCTGGACCCGGTCCTCGATACCGCCCTTGCCGAGAACCGCATCGTCGGCGCCGTGGCCCTGGTCGCCAAGGGCGGCGAGCTGGCCTACGGCCGCGCTGTGGGCCTGGCCGACCGCGAGGCGGGCCGGGCGATGACCGCCGACACCATCTTCCGCGCCTCGTCGCTGACCAAGCCGATCGTCACCGCCGCCTTCTTGAGCCTCGTCGAGGACGAGATCATGGGCCTGGACGATCCGGTCATCCGCTGGCTGCCGGACTTCCAGCCCAAGTTCCAGGGCGAGGTCCCGACCATCACGCTGCGCCAGCTGCTCACCCACACGGCCGGCCTCTCCTACGGCTTCATGCAGGCCGAGGACGGCCCCTACCTGAAGCTGGGCGTCTCCGACGGCATGGACCAGCCCGGGCTGGGATTCCCGGAGGAGCTGAAGCGCATCACCGAGGCCGGCCTGTTCTTCCCCCCCGGCGCCGCCTGGCTCTACTCCGTCGGTCTCGACGTCCTGGGCGCGGCCATCGAGGCGGCCACCGGCAAGACCCTGGGCCAGGTGGTCACCGAGCGCGTCACTTCCAAGCTCGGCATGGCCGACACCGGCTTCCACATCGCCGACCGCGCCCGCCTGGCCGTGCCCTACGCCGACGGCAAGCCGCCCGTGCCCATGGGCGACAAATACACCGTCCCCTTCGCCGAGCTGTCCGGCATCAAGTTCGCCCCCGATCGCATCTTCGATCCCGGTTCCTTCCCCTCGGGCGGCGCCGGCGCGGCCTGCTCGGCGCCGGATTTCCTGGTGTTCCTCGAGGCGATCCGCACCGGCGGCCGCCCGATCGTCAAGCAGGCCACCGCCAGCGCCATGATGACCAACCAGACCGGCGAGCGCCTGATCGTCACCAGCGGGCCGGGCGTGGGCTTCGGCTTCGGCGGCGCGGTGATCACCGACAAGTCCGTCGCCGTCTCGCCCCTGCCGCAGGGCGCCTGGCTCTGGGGCGGCGTCTACGGCCATAGCTGGTTCGTCGACCCCGCCAGCGACCTCAGCTACGTCCTGATGACCAACACCTCCACCGAAGGCATGAGCGGCCAGCTCTCCCAGGACCTGATGGTGGCGACGCTGGGCTGACGCGCCCGCGCGGCTAGCGGAGCACCTTCCTCAGCGCCGCAAGCATCGGCGCCCGCAGGAACGCCGACAGGTGCCCGGCCTCCGGGATCAGCTGCAGGGTCGCGCCGACCTCCGCCGCCCACGGGATCACCTCGCTCGTCACCGTGTGCGCGTCGTCCTGCCCCTGGATCACGTGCATCGGCAGGCCGAAGTCCGTCCCCAGCGCCCGCGCGTCGAACGCCTGCAGCTCCGCGGCCGAGACCTGGAACGCCGCGAACCCCGCCGCCCGCGGATCGCCGACCACCGCGTTCGGCGGCGCGTGCTTCGCCCCCGGCTTCGGCGGTCCCAGCGCCACGATCGCCGCCCACGCGGCCGCCTCCGCCGGTGTCGGCGCGTTGGCATAGGTCGACTTCACCAGGTCGCCCATCGGGTCGGCATAGGGCGGCGGCCCGATCCCTTCGAGCTTGCCCACGGCCTCGGCATCGCCGGCCGCGCGGGCGCGGTCCAGCACCATCCGGTAGCTCAGCGCCTCCTGCCGCGCCCGGTTGACGATCTGGCCGGTCCCCACATAGGCGCTGAACAGCTCCGGCCTCGCCCGCGCCGCCTTGAGCGCCGTGATCGTCCCGCCCGAGGTCGCCAGCAGCGCCAGTTCCTCCAGCCCGAACCGCCCCTTCACCGCCTCCGCCACCAGAACCGCCTGCGCGCCCAGCGCCGCATAACTCACCGGCGCGCCGCCCGTGAAACCACCGCCGGGCTGGTCCCAATGGACCATCGTGAAGTCGTCCTCCCAGGGGCTGAAGAACGGCGCGATGCCCGCGAACCCGCCGCCCGCCCCGCCGATGAACATCAGCGCCGGGTTCGCCCGGTCGCGCCCCCGCACCGCCACCCACTGCCGCCGGCCCGCGATGTCGAGCCAGACGCCTTCGTCGATGCTGCCCATGAACCGTCTCCTCCCGGCCTCATGCCGGATAAGGAAA
>CBHTUE010000288.1:0-6009 GCA_966096115.1 uncultured Phenylobacterium sp. | reverse complement strand
CGGGCCTGGCCAAGAAGTGCACGATCCAGATCAGCTATGCGATCGGCGTGGCCGACCCGCTGAGCTTCTACGTCGACCTGCACAACACCGGTGAGATCGACCCGGCCAAGCTGGAAGAGGTGCTGCCGCAGCTGATCGGCGGCGCCACGCCGCGGGCCATCCGCGAACATCTGGCTCTGAATCGCCCGATCTATGCGCGGACGTCCGCCTACGGCCACTTCGGGCGCAAGCCGGACAACGAAGGCGGGTTCTCGTGGGAACGGACCGATCTGGTCGGAGAGCTGAAGTCGCTGGCCTAGAGCGCCTTCGCGCATGGGCGCGCACGCTGAAGCGTGACGCCCATGCCGTGTGGCTCTGCGCGCGCGATCCCCGCACGCCGTGGCCGGCGAAGGCGGTGGCGGTCGTCACGGCCGCCTACGCCCTGTCGCCCATCGACCTGATCCCGGACTTCATTCCGGTGCTGGGCTATCTCGACGACCTGATCCTGGTGCCGGCCGGGCTGTGGCTGGCCATCCGGCTCATCCCGCCGCAGGTGCTGGCCGAGCATCGCGCCACGGCCGACGCGGCAGCCGACAATCCGGTGAGCCGGTGGGCGGGCTATGCGGTCCAGGTGATCTGGGGCGCGACCGCGATCTTCCTGATCGCCCTCGCGGTCCAGGCGCTCCTGCGCTAGACGCCCCGGCCATGTCCGACGCCCACCATCCGCCGCTGCGCTCCTTCGGCCGGCTGAAGGCCCGCCCGATCAAGCCGCGCCAGGCCGCGCTGATGGAAACGCGGCTGCCGGACCTACGCATCCCCCCCGGGCCGGTCGACCCCGCCGCCCTGATGGCCGGGGCGCGGGAGGTGTGGCTCGAGGTCGGCTTCGGCGGCGGCGAGCACATGGCCGCTCAGGCGGCGCGGGCGTCCGATGTCCTGATCCTGGGCGCCGAGCCGTTCATGAACGGCGTGGCCAGCGCCGTGCGCCACATCGATGAGCAGGGCTTAAGCAACGTGCGGCTGCACGACGGCGACGTGCGCGAGTTGATCGGGCGGCTACCTGACGCGAGCCTGGCGCGGGTCTTCATCCTGTTTCCCGACCCCTGGCCCAAGACGCGGCAGCAGAAGCGGCGGCTGGTGCAGCCCGAACTGGTCGCCGACCTGGCGCGGACCCTGCGGCCCGGCGGGCGGCTGCGCTTCGCGAGCGACGTGGCGAGCTACGTCGACCAGGCGCTGGAGCGGTTCCTGGCGGGCGGGGCGTTCCGCTGGACGGCCGAGCGCGCCGACGACTGGCGCCGCCCGCCCGCCGACCACATCACCACCCGCTACGAGGAAAAGCGCCTGGGAGACTGCGCGCCCGTGTTCCTGGATTTCGTGCGGACCTAGCCCTTCGCGCGCTCGATCGACTGGCGGATGATGTCGCCGGCTTCTTCCGGGTCGGCCCAGCGGATGATGTCGACGCTCTTGCCCTTCTCCAGGTCCTTGTAGTGCTTGAAGAAGTGGGCGATCTGCTCGGTCAGGATGGTGGGTAGCGCCCGCCAGGAGTCCACGCCCGTGTAGAACGGGTGCAGCGCGTCCACCGGCACCGCCAGGATCTTCTCGTCGCCGCCCGCCTCGTCGCGCATGATCAGCGCGCCCACCGGCCGGCAGCGGATCACCGCCCCCGGCACCACCGGCGTGGGGCCGACCACGATGATGTCCATGGGGTCACCGTCGTCGGCCAGGGTGTGCGGGATGAAGCCGTAGTTGCCGGGATAGAACATCGCGGTGTGCAGGAACCGGTCGACGAAGATCGCGCCGGACTCCTTGTCCAACTCGTACTTCACCGGCTCGCCGCCCTGCGGGATCTCGATGATGGCGTTGACGTCGTAGGGCGGATTCTGGCCGACCGGGATCTTGGAGAGGTCCATGGGGATCTTGTCCGAACACACAAAGAAGGCGCGCTCTGTGGCGCAAAGGCGGCCCCAAAGGAAGCCCCCGCGACGACGGTCGCCTCTCGGGCCGTCTTCGCGAGGAGACCGGCTAGACCTTGAACTTGCCCAGGAGGTCGGTGAGCCCGCCCAGTCCGCCGCCGGCGGGCAGCGTGCCGTCGGGGGTCAGGTGGTCGACCAATTGCGGCAACAGGGCTGAGACCTGGGTCGCGGCCTGCTGTGGGTCGACGCCCAGTTTGGAGGCGATGGCGGCGAGCGGGCCGGAGCCCAGGACGCCCTGGATCTGGTCGGCGGAGATCGGCAGGTTGGCGCCCTTGCTCACCCACGACTGCGCGATTTCGCCGAGCCCGTTCTTCTCGAAGCTGGCGACCAGGCCGCCGAGGCCGCCCTGGGTGTTCAGAAGGTCTCCGATCGCAGCGGCCGGACCGCCGCCGCCACCACCGGTCGCTGCGCCTACGATGTTGTCGAGGATGCTCATCGCTGCACTCCCTGTGCGGTTGCACCCCCCGCATTTGACGCTCAGCCCGGCGGCAGGGGGAGTCAAGCCAAGGTTGGTCGGATGGCGCGCCCGGTATGGCGGATCGCATCTGGCGGGGCATCTTGGAGATGTCTTGGCGGCGGTCTGCTCGGCAGGCCAGCGTGCAGGCAGAGGCGCCACGCGCCGCCCCGGCGGGACAAAACAGCGTTCGCAAAATCGTGACGGCCGCCTTACGCTCAAGCTTCGGTTGCAACCTTCCGTTGTCTCAGGAGGTATGGATGAGCGGGAACCCTTCCATCGCGGTGGCGCGTCCGGCGGCCGTGGTACGCCCCTCGCTGCTGACGACGCTGATGGCCTTCGAGGCCCTGCTGGTGATCCTCTACTTCGCCACGCGCGCGGGCCCGCTGGGGCATCGGGTCGGCGTCCTGTTCGACCTCGACTCCGAGCAGTCCGTGGGGACCTGGTTTTCCGCAAGCCAGCTGCTGATGATCGGGCTCGCGCTGTGGCTTGCCGCGCCCGGCATGCGGACGCCCGACCGGCCGGCGCCCTGGTTCCTGCGGCTGGCGGCGCTCGGGTTCTTCTTCCTGTCGCTGGATGAGGAGGCCTCGATCCACGAGGCGCTCTCGCGGGCCGTGTATGGCGTGGCGCCCAGCGTGGCGCCGTTCGGCCACCAGCACGCGGCCTGGGTCGTGATCTACGGCCTGGCCGCGCCGCTGCTGCTGGTGGTGTTCTGGCGCCCGGTCGTGCGGTTCTGGCGGGCGTTCCCGGCGGCGGGCGCGCTGGGGTTCGCCGGCGCGGTGGTGATGCTGTCCGGCGCGGCCGGGCTGGAGATGCTGGGCTACGCACACCTTTTCACCGGGCACGTCGAAGTGGCCCTGGAAGAGACCCTGGAGATGGCCGGAGGCACGCTGATGCTCTGCGCCGCCGTCGCGATAAAAGACGCGGCGCTGGCCTCCGGCCGGGCTCCAGAGCGGCGTTAGGCCGGGACCGGCGCTCGCCGCCGGCGCAGCATCACGCCCGCGCCGCCGAAGCCCAGGATCATCATCGCCCACGTCGACGGCTCGGGCGTCAGCGCGAAGCTGAGCAGGTCGCCGTCCACTGCCACCGAGAAGGTCACGACGGCGTTGCGCGACACGTCCGCCTCGGGGCTGAACCCGAACGCCGACAGGCCGGCGGCCGGCGCGCCGAAGAACTTGAAGTCATAGGCGACGCCGTCGCCCGGCGGATCGGGCTGCGGGTTGAAGCCGACCCAGCTGCCCGGATCGACCTGGCCCGGGCCGAAGTGGAAGGTCACGTTCACGTCGTGGCCGTTGAACACGTCGCGGAAGCCGGTGAAGCCGTCGCTGTTCGGCGCGTCGATCATCCGGACCGAGCCGTCGGCCAGGGTGTGGAAGAACTCGAAGCGATAGCTGCGGTCGCCCGTCATCGGCGCGTGCACGGTCGGATGCGTCGGGTCGGTCAGGTCCAGCAGGCTGACGAAGCCGACGTCGCCGGGCGGATCGGGCTGCGGGTTGAACCCGACCAGGATGCCGGGATTGATCGGGCCGCCCTTGCTGGCCAGCGAGAAGCCGACCAGGCCGTCGGCGAACTTGAAGTTGGGCGGCTTGACCGAGCCGTCACCGGCGTGGGCGGCGCCCCCGATGGCGACGGCGGCCGTGACGCCGGCGAGGACGGAAAGCGCACGCGAATAGGGAACGTGACGGGGCATGGGGGAAAGCCCTTCAACATGTGAGGCGGGCCAGGACCTGTCCCCCGACAGGCGCGAGCCAGCCTCGATGATGTGCGTGTGGGGAAGGGGCCTTGCGCTCAACGTGAGGTCAAGTGGACTCGCGTGGAGGGCGAAATTCTCCCGGCGAATGTCATCCCGGTCTGGACGCATCCCAAGACCGGGACCCATGAAAGTGTCCCGACTAGATCAGTCGTTCCTTCCGCCCTCCAGCGTCGTAGCGCCAGACGGTGTCATCCCCGAATTCGCCGCTCGAGACGCCTCGGACGCGCGTTTCGAGGCCGCCATCGGGGAGCTCGAGATCGACCTCGTATTTGCGGACGGGCCGCCACCGGCCGAAAGCCGCACGTTCGTTCCATTCCGTTCCGATGCGGCGCACCTCGACGACCTTAAGGCCGCGTGCCGAGTAGCGCTGCTCGAACAGCTTCACGTCATGCGGCGAGGCCGCCCGTGTCGTCCTGCTGCGGACGAGGATGATCCCGCAAGCGACGGCCGCCACCAGCATTATGATCTGGCTGTAGATCATGTCGCGAGCGCCCCCCGTGACAGCCGCAATCCGTTGGACTATATAGCTCGCCAACATCGCTGGTAGCGCCGGATGGTGCTTTCAGGCGGCGGGCTCCGGCCCGACCGCTTTTTTCTTTACTAGGGCCCTGGTTTGGCATGCGCGGGAAGACCGCCGAGGACATCAGACTGCTGGAGCTGCTCGACCCCGTGGCCGAGGCGACCGGCTACGCGATCGTGCGGCTGCGGCTGATGGGCGGCAGCGAGACGCGGCGTCTGCAGATCATGGCCGAGCGCCCGTCCGACGGGGACATGAACGTCGAGGACTGCGCCCGGCTGAGCCGCGCGATCTCCGAGGTGATGGACGCCGCCGACCCGATCGCCGGGGAGTACACCCTGGAGGTCTCCTCGCCCGGCGTGGACCGGCCGCTGACCCGGCTGAAGGACTTCGAGGTCTTCGAGGGCTACGAGGTCAAGCTGGAGCTGGACCGCCTGGCCGAGGGCCGCAAGCGGTTCCGCGGCGTGCTGGCGTGTGTGGAAGGCGACCAGGTGGGTATCGACCTGGAGGGGGAAGAGGAAACCGCGATGGTTCCCTTCGCCTGGATCGTCGAGGCCAAGCTGGTGCTGACCGATCAATTGATGAAGCGGGGGGCCGAGGTTCGCGCGGCCCGCATCGCATCCGAACAACAACAGACGACCGAGTAAGAGGAACACTCCATGAGCCTGACCGGCATTTCCGCCAACCGGCTTGAACTCCTGCAGATCGCCGAGGCCGTGGCCCGCGAGAAGTCGATCGACAAGGAGATCGTCATCGAGGCGATCGAGGAGGCGATCCAGAAGGGCGCCCGCTCGCGCTACGGCGCCGAGCACGACATCCGCGTCCACATCGACCCGAAGACCGGCGAGACCACCATCAAGCGGGTGATCACCGTGGTGGCCGACGACGCGGTGTTCGGCGGCGGGATCGACGAGGAGACCGGGCTGGAGCTGCCCGTCGAGGAGCCGCCGGGCATCCAGCGGCTGGCCGACGCCCTGCGCAAGAACAAGAACGCCAAGATCGGCGACACCACCGAGGAGCTGCTGCCGCCGTTCGAGTTCGGCCGGGTGCAGACCCAGATGGCCCGCCAGGTGGTGATGGGCAAGGTCCGCGACGCCGAGCGCGAGCGCCAGTACGAGGAGTACAAGGACCGCGTGGGCGAGATCGTCAACGGTACGGTCAAGCGGGTCGAGTACGGCAACGTCGTCGTCGACCTGGGCCGCGGCGAAGGCATCATGCGCCGCGACCAGTCGATCCCGCGCGAGAACTTCAACATCGGCGACCGGATCCGCTGCTACATCTACGACGTCCGCCGCGAGACCAAGGGCCCGCAGATCCTGCTGAGCCGCGCGCACGG
>CBHTUE010000287.1:0-6024 GCA_966096115.1 uncultured Phenylobacterium sp. | reverse complement strand
CGAGGCGCGGCGACTGGGCATGGACGCCCTGGTCAAGGTGCACGACGACACCGAGATGGCCCGCGCCGGCGCGCTCGGGGCCGACCTCGTGGGCGTCAACAACCGGAACCTGCGCACCTTCGTCACCGACCTGTCGGCGACCGAGCGCCTGGCCGCCGCCGCGCCGGCCGGCGCCCTGCTGGTCACCGAGAGCGGCATCGCTTCGCCGGCCGACGTCGCGCGCCTGGAACGCTCGGGCGCGCGCGCCATGCTGGTCGGCGAGAGCCTGATGCGCCAGGCCGACGTCACCGCGGCGACTCGCGCCCTGCTCGGCTGAGTCGCGTTTTACCGCCAAAATTCGCCAGCCTTTTCAACGGCCGAGCCTGTAACTTGACATTAATGCGGAACACCTAGAGAACATCGACAAGAGTTTGCGCTTTGTTCTTTGAGGTAACGCAGATGCTCACCCGCAAGCAGCACGAATTGCTCATGTTCATCCATGAGCGGATCAAGGAATCCGGCGTCTCCCCTTCCTTCGACGAAATGAAGGAGGCGCTGGACCTGGCGTCTAAGTCGGGCATCCACCGCCTGATCACGGCGCTGGAAGAGCGCGGGTTCCTGCGTCGCCTGCCGCACCGGGCCCGGGCGCTGGAGGTGGTGAAGCTGCCGCAGCAGGCCACCCCCGCCGCCCCGCCCAAGGGCCGCGCCCCGTTCAAGCCGCAACTCGTCGACGGCGGACCGGCCCAGCCGGCCGCGGCCAACGACACCCGCGAGCTCTCCATTCTCGGCAAGATCGCCGCCGGCACGCCGATCGAGGCGATCCAGCAGGAACGCGACCGCATGCCGGTGCCGGAAAGCATCCTGGGCGCCGGCGAACACTTCGTGCTCGAGATCGCCGGGGACTCGATGATCAACGCCGGCATCCTCGACGGCGACTTCGTGGTCATCAAGCGCACCGACGCCGCCTCCTCCGGCGACATCGTGGTCGCTCTGATCCACGGCGAAGAGGCCACCCTGAAGCGCCTGCGTAAGAAGGGCGCGTCCATCGCCCTCGAAGCCGCCAACCCGGCCTACGAAACCCGCATCTTCGGCCCCGACCAGGTCGCCGTGCAGGGCAAGCTGGTGGGCCTGATCCGGCGGTATCACTAGACCCAGGCGGTCGCTCTCATCCCGACCGTCATCCCCCGGCTTGTCCGGGGGACCCATTCCTCGGTCGCACGTGAGAATGGGATGAACCGCAGCGTCGTCGCCGCGATCGGTGGGAATCGCGTCTGCAAGCTGAAGCATGGGTCCCCCGGACAAGCCGGGGGCTGACGACCTTTGGGTAGGGTGGCGCACCCTACACGGTCGCGCCCACCCACACGAAATCCACGATAAAGACCCGCTCGCCGCGCCCGTGACGGGCGGTCGCCATCAGCGCCTCCAGGCTCTCGAACCCACCCTCGCGCGCCGTCTCTTCGGTGATGTCGTCAAGGTCCACTTCCTGCAGCCGCGTCACCTCGATGTGGCCGTCCAGCAGCGGATAACGCCCACCCACCTTCACCTGCGGCCGCTGCCAGATCCGGACGCTGGTGGTGATCTCGCCGGACCGGACCCGTTCCCGCAGCGGCTTGGCGAACATCATCGCGGGTCGTAGCCCCAGGTCCACGGCCGTCGTCCCCGCCGGTCCTGCGCCCAGACCATCCGCCAACCCGATCCGGCGCGGTAGATCTCCACGGACCCACCCCGCGCGAAGTCGGCGCCGGTCAGCACCGTGCGCGCCGGGCAGATCTCCCGCGGGAAGTCGTTCCTGAAGACGACCAGTTCGGCGTTGGCGCACATGGCCTCCAGCCGTCCCGCCTTCAGTGGCCGCTTCAGGTTCCACGCCGCGGCCAGCCGCACCGGCGCGGCCGGCCCGGCGGCGCAACTCCAGCGATCGCAATCGAAGCGGGCGTCCCGCGCCGCCTCCGTCTCCAGCGGCGCCAGCCCGCGCCGTCGCGCCCACAGCTCCGCCCCGAACAGCTTCACGTCGGGCCGCAGCAGCACCGCATCCTTGCCGTCGCGCATCGCCACCGCCGCGCCGTCGGCGCTGACCCAGACGTCGGGCGCCGGCGGTCGCGGCGCCCAGAGGATCGCCAGCGCCAGCGGCAGGCCGGCCCAGCGCATCGGCCCGCGCCACAGACAGACGAACAGCAACCCGAAGAAGCTCACCGGCAACACCCAGTCCGGCGCGCTGGGCACGACCACCTGCGCCATCGGGGCCGCCGCCGCCCAGGCCGCCACCTGGTTGATCATCCCGATCGCCGCGCCCGCGACCTCCAGCGGCCACTTGCCCAGTCCGAACGGCGTCAGCGCCGCCCCCAGCGCCAACCCCGGCATCATCAGGAACGACGAGATCGGCGCCGCCGCCAGGTTGGCGAACAGGCCCCAGGTAGAGACCCGGTTGAAGTGCTGGATCGCGAACGGCCCCGTGGCCAGGCCCGCCACGAAGCTGACCGCGAGGCTGGCCGCCGTCCAGCCGGCCGCGCCCTGCACGGCGCGGATCGGCCAGGGCACGTCGATCTCCTTCACCGGCCGCGGCCAGATCTCGGCCAGCGCCACCAGCGCCGCGGTCGCCGCGAACGACATCTGGAACCCCGGCTCGGTCACTGCCTCCGGCTGAACGAGCAGCACCGCCATCGCCGCCAGCGCCAGAGCGTGCAGGCTGATCGCCTGCCGATCGACCAGGATCGCGGCAAACGCCACCGAGGCGGTGATGGCCGCCCGCTCGGCCGGCGGCGGGGAGCCTGACAGCACGAGGTACCCCAGCACCGCCGCCAACCCCACCAGGGCGGCCGCCTTCTTCCCGTGGATCCTGAGGGCCAGCCAGGGCCAGGCGGCGATCAGCAGTCGCGCCAGACCGAAGGCAAAGCCGCCGACGATCGCCATGTGCAAGCCGCTGATGGAAATGATGTGCGCCAGCCCGGCCGCCCGCAGATTGTCCACCTGCTGCTGCGGGATGAAGGCTTCGTGTCCCGTGGTCATCGCCGCGGCCAGCCCGCCAGTCTCCGGGCCCAGGGCCTCGACGATCCGCCTGGTCAGCGCCCAGCGCACGGCGTTGACCCGCATCGTCAGCCGCAGTCGCCACGGCGCCGGAGCCTGCGCCGTCACCGGCTCGGGCGGCCGCAGCGCCAGGCCCACGGCGCCGACGCTCTCGAAATAGGCGTCGCGGGCGAAGTCGTAGGCGCCGGGGCTTGCCGGCGGCGGCGGCGGATTCACGATCGCCAACAGCCGCACCGCCTCGCCCGGCGCCGGCAGCGGCGTGCCGGGCCGGAGCGTCACGCGGCTGCGGATCGGGGTCGCGGCGGGCGGCCAGTCGCCTACCCGGATCGGGGCCAGCAGCAGCCGCTGCCCGCCCTGCCCCGGCGCGGCGATGTCCACCACCCAGGCCTCGATCGTCTGCGGCCGCGCCCCGGCCTGCGCCACCGGCGCCTTCACCGCCTCGGTCCGCAGCTTGGCGACGGCGAACCCGGCGACCAGGCAGGCCGCCAGCACCAGCAGCATGCTGGTCGCCCGCCACAGGCTCCAGCGCCGCGCCACCAGCAGCGCGGCGGCCATTGGCAGCAGCCCCCACGCCACCGCCGCCTGCGGCTCCCGCAACAGGCTGAAATAGAGCGCGCAGCCGGCCCCGAACGCCACGGGTGTCCACAGGGTCCAGCGGTCGGCCTGCCGCTCCACCTGCGCGGCGATCCAGGCCCATGCCCAGCCCAGGCTAGGCCGCCATCGGACGCCCGTGCTAAGTGGCGCCGCCACGGCAGCCGCCGCGTCGCCCCCAACCCCTTCGAGTTTGATGTCAGACCGCCCCGTCCGCACCCGTATCGCCCCCTCGCCCACCGGCTCCATGCACATTGGCACGGCCCGCACGGCGCTTTTCAACTGGCTTTATGCACGTCACACGGGTGGCCAGTTCCTGGTTCGCGTTGAGGACACCGATCGCGAGCGGTCGACCCAGGCCAATGTCGACGTGATCTTCGAGGGCCTGACGTGGCTGGGCCTGGAGTCGGACGAGCCGCCGGTGTTCCAGCACGCCCGCGCCGAGCGCCACCGCGAGGCGGTCGATGAACTGCTGGCCCGGGGCCAGGCCTACCGCGACTATATGCTGGCCGAAGAACTGGAGGCCGAGCGCGAGCGCGCCCGCGCCGAGGGCCGCGTGGTCCGGTCGCCCTGGCGCGACGCCGATCCCGCCACCTGGCCGGACCGCGCCTACGCCGTGCGCCTGAAAAGCCCGCTGGAGGGCGAAACCATCGTCGCCGACGCGGTGAAGGGCGACGTGAAGTTCCAGAACGCCGGGCTGGACGACCTGATCCTGCTCCGCTCCGACGGCAACCCGACCTACAACCTCGCGGTCGTGGTCGACGACCACGACATGGGCATCACGCACGTGATCCGCGGCGACGATCACCTTAACAACGCCGCCCGCCAGACGGTGATCTACCGGGCCCTGGACTGGGAGGTTCCGATCTGGGCCCACCTGCCGCTGATCCACGGCCCCGACGGCGCCAAGCTCTCAAAGCGGCATGGCGCGCAGGCGGTCGGCGAGTTCGACGACATGGGCTACCTGCCCGAGACCATGCGCAATTACCTGGCCCGCCTGGGCTGGGGCCACGGCGACGACGAGATCTTCTCCGACGCCCAGGCCATCGAATGGTTCGACATCATCGACGTGGTCAGCGCCCCGGCCCGCCTGGACTGGGCCAAGCTGCAGCACCTCAACAACCACTACATCCGCCTGGCCGAACCGGGCCGCCTGGCGCTGCTGGTCGACGACATCCTGGAGGACCGCGGCGTCAGCCTGAAGCAGGGCGACCTGGCGCTGATCGAGCGCGCGATCCCGTTCGTCCGCGACGGAGCCAAGACCACGCTGGAACTGGCCGATGCGGTGATGTTCGTCCTGAAGGTCCGCCCGCTCGAACTGCCGGAGAAGACCCGCACGCAACTGGCCGAGGACGAGCACAAGGGCCGCTTCGCCCGTCTGCGCGTGGCCCTCGGCGCCGTGGCCGACTGGAGCGTGCCTCCACTGGAGGGCGCCCTACGTACATTCGCTGAGTCCGAGGGTGTCGGACTTGGGAAGATCGGTCCTCTCCTGCGCGCCATCCTGTCGGGCGGATCGCCCGCGCCGGACCTCGCGGGAGCCCTGACCGCCCTCGGTCGTGACGAGAGTCTGGGGCGCATCGACGACGCGCTTTCTCTCGTCACGTAAAGGGGTATAAGCCGAACAGGTGTTCCAAATCCGGTGGTCGTAGGGGGTCTTATGGGCGAGACGGCGAAGTTCGAAATCGGCGGGAAATCAGTCGATCTCCCGGTACTGAAGGGCACCGCGGGCCCGGATGTCATCGACATCCGCAAGCTGTACGCGGAAGCCGATGTTTTCACTTACGATCCCGGCTTCACTTCCACCGCCTCGTGCGAGAGCAAGATCACCTTTATCGATGGCGACGCGGGCATCCTGCTGCACCGCGGCTACGCCATCGACGACCTGGCCGAACAATCCAGCTTCCTGGAGGTCTGCTACCTCCTGCTGCACGGCGAACTCCCGAACGCGCCGCAGCGCGCCGAGTTCGAGAAGAACATCATCTACCACACGATGGTGCACGAGCAGTTCGACCGCTTTTTCCAAGGCTTCCGTCGGGATGCTCACCCGATGGCGATCATGTGCGGGGCGGTCGGCGCGATGAGCGCCTTCTATCACGACAGCACCAACATCAATGACCCGGAACAGCGGATGATCTCCGCCCACCGGCTGATCGCCAAGCTGCCGACCATCTCGGCGCGGGCGTTCAAGTACTCGCGCGGCCAGCCGTTCGTGTACCCGCGCAACGACCTCTCCTACGCGGAGAACTTCCTGCGCATGTGCTTCTCGGTCCCGGCCGAGGACTGGAAGCCGAACCCGGTCCTGACCAAGGCCATGGACCGCATCTTCATCCTGCACGCCGACCACGAGCAGAACGCGTCGACCTCGACCGTCCGCCTCGCCGGCTCGTCGGGCGCCAACCCGTTCGCCTGCATCGCCGCCGGCATCGCCTCGCT
>CBHTUE010000286.1:0-6065 GCA_966096115.1 uncultured Phenylobacterium sp. | reverse complement strand
ATAGGCGCCGGGTGCGGTGGTGCGGCGCACGATGCGGCCGGGGCCGGGCGCGCGGAGGGTGCGGACCTCGACCTCGTAGGCGTTGAGCTGCTGGCGGGCCTCGGCGGCGTGCAGGGCTTCTAGCGCCTGGTGTTGCTCGCCGCGGGCGACGGCGGCGGCGGTCGCGGCCTGCTCGGCGTCCTGGCGCGTGGCGGCGTCACCGGCGGCCAGGTTGCGCAGGCGTGTCGCCTCGCGCTCGGCGCCGGCGGCGCGGGCGGCGGCGACCTCGACCTGGGCGCGGCGGGCGCCGAGCTCGGCGGCGGCGGCGGCCAGCACCAGGCGCGACTGGCGGTCGTCCAGGCGGGCGAGCGGTTGCTGGGCGGCGACCGTGTCGCCTTCCTGCGCCAGGGCCTCGACGACGACACCGTCGCGGGGCGCCAGCAGGCGCAGCAGACCGCCCTGCGCCTCGACCACGCCCTTGGCGACCGCCGCGGGCGGGGGGCCTTCGGCATGGGGTTTGGGCGCCGGGCGTGAACAGCCCGAGAGCGCGGCGACGGCCAGGAGGAGCAGGATGCGTTTCATAGGAGCAGGGTCGCCGGATCGGCCTGGCCCACGCGCCGCAGGGCGAGCAGGCCGGAGCCGATGGAGGTCAGGAAGACGAGCGCCGCCGCGACCCCGATCATCGGGACGGACAGCACCACGGGAATGGCGCCGGTGGCGGCGGCAAAGGCCAGCAGGACGGTGAGCAGGCCGCCGGCGAGCAGGCCGGCGACGCCGACCCAGGCGCTCTGGGCCACGACGATGCGGCGGAGCGCCCGCATGGAGAAGCCCAGCGCCCGCAGCGCCGCGTACTCCTTCAGCGAGCCGGCGACCGCGGCCGAAAGGGTCTGGCTGGTGATGATCACCGCCACCAGCACAGCCACCACGCTGCCGAACAGGAACGCGACGCCGGCGCCGGATTCGACCAGCCAGTAGAGCGTGGTGCGCTGGGCGAAGTCGGGGCCGCTAAGCGCCTCGAAGCCGCGGTGGGCGCCTGTCGCGTTCAGGGACCGCGCCACCTCGTCGGTGTTGGCGGGACTGTCCAGCTGCGCGAGCAGGTAGGCGACCCGGCCGCCGGGCCCCGACGCCGGGTCGAGCCGCCGGGTGGTCGGCAGGGAGGCGATCACGTTGACGCCGCCTAGGGCCCGCAGGCCGTGGGTGAGGCCAACGACGCGCACCAGCCGCCCGTTGATCTCGGCGGAGTCGCCGACGGCCACCTGCAGCTTGTGGAGGTCGGCGGCGTCCACCAGCACCGCGTCGGGCTGGGCCAGCGCCGCCCGCTCCGAGGGCGACAACGCATCGGACAGCGCCATGGCGTCGGCCGTCGGCTGCACGCCCACGATATAGACGTTGACCATGCCCCGCGACCGCGTGCGCCACTCGCCGGAGCCCCAGAGGAAGGGCTCGATGCGGCGCACGTGGGGGTTCGTCCAGGCGAACACCTCGGCCTGCCCGCCGATCGGCCGGCCGAGGTCGAGGCTCTGCACCCCCGGATAGCCGATCCACAGGTCCGCGCCCGAGCGGGTCACGTACTGGCTGGAGAGCGAGAAGATGCCGAGGATGATGGCCGCCTGCAGCAGCACCAGCAGTCCCGAAAAGGCCACCGCCACCATGGCCGGGGCAAAGCGGCGCCACTCGTAAAGCAGGGTCTTCAGCGACAGCGGCATGTCAGTCCGCCGCCTGTCGTTCGCCGTGGCCGATCAGCCAGACGCCGGCCAGGATCACCGCGCCGCCGACGATCTGCGCGGCGCTGGCTGGCTCGTGGTACACGCCCCAGCTGACCCCGATGATCAGCACGTAGCCCAGGGCGGTCAGCGGGAAGGCCGCGCTGAGGCGCATGTTGGCCAGCACCGTCATCCAGGCGGCGAAGCTCGCGAGTTCGAGGGCGACGAGGACGGCCAGCCAGGGCTGGCGGAAGAGGTCGGCGAACCAGTCGAAGCCGAAGTCGGTCTGCGCCAACGCCAGCGCGGTCTCCTTGGCGGCCACCTGGTAGCCCAGGCCCAGCACCGGCAGCAGCGCGCAGAGCGCCCAGAGGCCGAGGCGGCCCCGCGTCCTGGGCTTGCCCGCCGTGGTGTCGGTGGAGCTCATGCGGCGTCCTGCAGGGTCGGGTCGGCGCCGAACATCGGGGCGACCAGGCGCAGGGCGCCGTTCACCAGGGCGTTGCGGTGGCGGAAGTGGTTGGAAGTCCGGGTGAGCGTGCAGCCCAGCCGCAGCTTGTTGGCATAGGCGGCCTGACCGGCCTGGTAGACCGTGCGCCCGCGCGCCAGGCAGAGGCGCAGGTTGGTGAACCAGCTCAGGAAATAGAGGTTGAGGGGCCGGCCGCGCTCGGCGTCCATGCAGAAGAACTTGTCGACCATCGTCGGGCCGTCTTCGACCAGCAGGTTCACCGCCAGCAGGTCCGGCCCATCGTAGTACAACACGCAGGCCGCGCGGCCGGGCATCCGCGCCAGCACGCCGGTGAAGAACTCCGGGGTCAGCTCCTCGAAGCTCATCTCGGCCCGCGCCAGGGTCTGGGCATAGAGTTCCATGATCCGGTCGATGACGTCGTCGACGTTGGTGCGCACCTCGATCCGGACCCGGTCCAGGGCGCGGAGCTTGCGGCGCATGTCGCGGCGTACGCCGGGGCTCAGGCGCGCGAGGTAGGCGTCGACGTCGGCGAAATCGACGCCGAGGCGGGCGATCGGCTGGCCGGGGATCGCGCCGTAGCCGAGGCCGCTCAAGACCGGCGCCCAGGCGGCGCGGTCGGGCTCGGGCACGTCCTTGACGCCCAGCAGGCGGCAGCCGTCGCGGCGCGCGGCCTCTTCGAACGCCTCGACCAGGGCGCGGACCAGCCGGGCGGGCCGTGTCCGCGCGTCCGGGGCCACGCCGAGGATGGCGGTCTCGGTGCAGGGCGAGCCCAGGCACGCCAGGCGCAGGGTCAGGGCGTCGGGCAGGACGCGGCGAAGGCTGTCGGCTACACGGCGGCCCACACCGGTGAGGGTGGTGTCTAGCGGATAGGCCGTCGTGAACCCGGGGGCGGCGGCGACCAGCCGGTCGCCCTCGTAGGCCACGGCGTAGCGCCACTGGAAGCCCTTCAGCCCGGCGGCCTCCACGGCGGCCAGGTAGTCGTAGTCCTCCGCCGCGCCGGGGAAGAGCGCCCGCCACTGGCCGCGGTCGATGGCGGCCAGGCTGTCGACGACGCGGACGTCAGGCATCGACGGGCGCCTTGGCCGGGGTCCGGGTCTTCGCCTCGGCGCCGAAGAAGGCGGCGGTGCGCTCCGCGACCAGGGCGTGCTGCCGATCGACGTGGACCATGTGATAGCTGTCCTCGAGCACCAGCAACTCGGCCGGTCCGCCCAGCGCGCGCTGCAGGCGTTCGGCGTTGCGCAGGTGGCTCATGTCGTCCTCGCGGGCGTGGACGATCAGGGTGGGCGTCTCGATCGAGGGCCCGATCCGCTCCACGTGGCGGCCCAGCCGGTACATCTCGTAGAGCGAGCCCAGCGGCATGCGGTCGATGGCGCCGGGGATCAGGTTGTTGTCGGGCCGCGACGCCGCCTCGCGCAGGCGCAGGTCCTTCAGGCCGTAGGGATAGGGCTCCTCCAGGCTGATCCGGCGCACCAGCGGCAGGTGCGCGACCAGCTGGATCACCGGCGCGGCGGCGCCCCAGCGCGGCATGTTCCAGCCGTCGTATTCGAAGGTCATGGAGTAGACGGCGGCGCCTTTGATCTGCGGGAACTCGGCGCACAGCGCCAGCGCCAGCGCGCCGCCGACACAGATGCCCGCGACGTAGACCTCGTCCACCTCGGCGGCGAGGCGACGATAGCCCTCGCGCGCCGAGTCCAGCCAGTCGCGCCAGGTGCTGCGCAGGAGCGCGGACTTGTCCTGCCCGTGGCCGGCCAGCAGCGGCGCGGAGGTGGCCAGACCGGCGCGCTGAAGGCGGCGGCCGACCAGCCGCATCTCGCCGGGGGCGCCGGTCATGCCGTGCAGGAGCAGGACCCCCTTCCGGCCGTCGCCACAGGTGCTGAAACTCAAATCGCTCACGCGGCCGGCTCCGGGTTACGCAGACGCGCGCGGCGGTTGGCCGGCGCCAGGAAGCCCACGGCGTGGGCGGTCTCGATGACGTGGACGCCCGCCCGGGTCTGCTCATCGGCGATGGCGCGGTGGAAGGCGGGCAGGCGGGTCCAGTGGACGGCCGGGCGATAGTGATGCTCGGCGTGGTAGCCGTTGTTGAACCAGGCCAGGTTGTAGAGCGGCGTGTAGGTCGAAACGCCCCAGGCGATCGGCTGGTCGGGGTCGCCGCCGAAGTGCTCGAAGTAGCCGTTCAGCTGCGAGGCGCATTCGCCCAGGTAGTAGAAGGGGACCAGGAACAATACGGCGCGCCAGTCGACCAGCAGCAGGGCAATCACGTAGGCGGCGATGCCGGCCAGCTCGACGCGGCCGAACAGGGCGTCGAACGGCCGGCGCGCCTTCAGGTCCTGGTAGATGTCGCCGGGGCTGTCGCGGAACGGGCCCTTGAAGACGTAGGACCACAGCGGCTCGGCCGCGCCGTCGTGACCGTGGCGATAGATCGACAGCCAGTCGTGGGTGGCGCCGTCCGGACCCGGCCGGTCGCTGTTGCCCTGGTGATGTCGCAGGTGGACCCAGGCGTAGAACCGCTGCGGGGTGAACAGAGCCAGGCTCTCCAGCAGGCTGAAGGCATAGTTCAGCGGCGGCCAGCGGAAGTAGGCGGTATGGATGAAGTTGTGCGCGACGCTGTTGATGTTCCAGGACGCCGCGTAGGCGAAGCCCAGGCCGCAGAGGACGTTCGCCCACCAGGGGCGCGCGCCGAAGCCGGCGACGATCCAGACCACGAAGCCCACGTGGGCGAAGCCGGCCAGGACGGGCAGGGCGTCCCAGGTCGTCCAGGCGAACAGGCCCTTGCGGCGCGGCCGCAGGCGATAGTCGGGGGTCATGCGCCGCCTCCCGCGTCCGAAAGGGAAACGATCAGCACGCCCAGCGCCACGAGGCCGGCGCCCAGCATCTGGCCGCGGCTGAGCCGCTCCTGCAGCACCAGGCGGGCGGCGAAGGGTGTGGCGGCATAGGTCAGGCTCATGACCGGGAATGCGATCACCAACGGCGCGTGCTGCAGCACCAGCAGCCAGGCCACCGCCTCGATCGCCCAGAGCATGATCCCGACCCAGAGCAGGGGCTGGCCGAACAGGGAGAGCACGGGGCTCTCGGGTCGCGCGGCTTCGGAGGCGGCCTTGAAGTTGAGCTGGGTGCCCACCTCCGCCAGCACGCAGAACAGGATCAGGCCGAAGATCCAGGGCGTCAGGGGCGCGCTCATCAGGCGAGCTCCTGGAACAGCTCGAACAGTTCGAGGTTCACGGCCTCGTTGCCTTCCAGCCGCTCGGGCTGCGGCGCCCGCCACGGCTGGTCGAGGATGGCCTCGCCCTGCTTCAGGAGCGGCGCCAGCAGGTCGCCGCCATAGACCGGCTTCGACCAGTCGCCGACGATGTCCGCCCCGATGACCCGGCGGCCTTCGCAGGCGCGGGCGATGAGGGTCTTCAGCAAGGCGAGGCTGGTCTGGCCCTGGTCCCAGTTGGTGCCGGCGTCCTCGGCCCGCAGGACGTCCTTGTCGATGGTGACGTAGACCGCATCCGTCGCGATCCGGGTCGGCAGGAAGTCGGCGAAGGCGGCCTCGCCCATGGCCTCGATGGACGGCCACGCCCGGTCGCCGACGCGAAGGCAGGGGGCCGACTGCGGCGCGCGGTAGGGATAGATCTCCAGCCGCCCCGCCGCGACGATATCGAGATTGGCGACGCGGCTGCCGGGCTGGTCGACGTCGGTGCTGCACACGCCCACAGTGATCACCTTGGCCACGTGGGGCAGGCGGGCCGCGTCGCTGGCCCACGACCCGCAGTGGACGCCGGGCTCAAAACGCACCCAGTCCGGATGGTTGTCGAAGTGGAGCAGGGTGACGGGCTCGCCGGCCGCCTCCGCGGCCCGCTCCAGCAGCAGCAGGGTGATGTGGTGGAAGTCGCCGGACCCGGACACCACCAGCATGGGCCCGAAGCTGGGCGGCAGCG
>CBHTUE010000285.1:0-6078 GCA_966096115.1 uncultured Phenylobacterium sp. | reverse complement strand
CGGCCGTAGCGGGAGCTGGAGCAGCTGCAGGCGGCGGGGCCGCCTCGGCCTTCGGCGCAGGCGCGGCTTCCGCCTTCGGAGCCGCCGCCGGAGCGGGGGCCGGCGCGCTGTCGCCATCGCCGCTGAGGCGGGCGATGGCCGCGTTGACCTTCACGCCCTCGGTGCCCTCCGGGACCAGAATCTCCTCGACCGTCCCCTCGTCGACGGCCTCGACCTCCATGGTCGCCTTGTCGGTCTCGATCTCGGCGATCACGTCGCCGGAACTGACCTTGTCGCCCTTCTTGACGTGCCACTTGGCAAGGGTGCCCTCCTCCATGGTGGGCGACAGGGCGGGCATGAGGATGTCGATGGGCATGTGCTCAGGCGCTCGGCTGTAAGGCTGGGGCGGTCAGCAGGGCGGGCGACCAGCGGGCTTTGCGCCGCGCCGTCCGCGTCTCCGGCGTCTCGCCGTCATAGACCATGGATTCGGGGATGCGTCCGTCGAACCCCGGAAGGTCGACGCCGCGGACGTTGAGGATGGCGTACCAGGCCCCGTCGATCTCGGTGGCCGAGCCGACGTAGCAGCCGCACGCCCGGCAGATCAGGAAATCGGAGAGCTTCTGGCCGAAGCGGTAGCGGCTCAGCGCCCCGTCGTCCGCCGCGAAGGTGACCCCCGCGTCCGGCCGGCTGGTGGTGGCCGCGCCGTGTCGACGGCAGAAGCCGCACTGGCAGGCCCGCAGCGGCAGGTCGGCGGCCGCGGCGTCGATCGCCACGCGCACCGCGCCGCAGTGGCACTGCCCGCGGAGCATCAGGCGTGCTCCTTGGAGAGGTGCGAGAGGCTGGCGGCGTTGGCCTCCCAGTTCTTGCCGTCGAAGGCTTCGATCACGATTTCGAGGCCGTCGACCTCGTCGAGGCAGCGGCCGTTGACGCTCCAGCCGTCGGGGTTGGAGCGCGGGCGATAGAAGCTCTTCACGCCGCATTCCGAGCAGAACAGGTGCTTCGCCACCCGGGTGTTGAAGGTGTACTCGGCCAGCCGGTCGGCGCCCTTGGTGATCCGAAACCGGCTCTCCGGCACGATCACGTGCACGAAGCCGGTCTTGGCGCACATCGAGCAGTTGCAGCTTTGCGCCTCGACGCGCGCGGGCAAGGCGGCCTCGAAGCGGACCCCGCCGCAGTGGCATCCCCCGGCTCGCCAGGCGAAAGCGGGGCTCATTCCCGATGCCCGGAATAAGCGGTCATTTGTAGGTGACCGCCTTCACCGCCGCGATGATCCGGTCGATCGACGGCATGGAGAGCAGTTCCAGGTTGGCCGCATAGGCGAGCGGAACGTCCTCCTGGTGCACCCGGCCAGGCGGGGCGTCGAGGTAGTCGAAGGCCAGTTCCACGCACTTGGCCGAGATCTCGGCGCCGACGCCCATCGGGCCCCAGCCTTCCTCGACCGTGACCACGCGGTTGGTCTTCTTCACGCTCTCGATGACCGTGCCGATGTCCATGGGACGCAGGGTCCGCAGGTCGACGACCTCGGCCTCGATGCCCTCGGCGGACAGCTTCTCGGCCGCCTGCAGGCAGAAGCCCACCATGCGCGAGTAGGCCACCAGGGTGACGTCGGTCCCGACGCGGCGGATCTTCGCCTTGCCGATCGGCACCACCCAGTCGACGCCCTCCGGCACGTCGAACTCGGTCCCGTAGAGCATCTCGTGCTCCAGGAAGACGACAGGGTTCGGGTCGCGGATGGCAGCCTTCAAGAGGCCCTTGGCGTCGGCGGCGTCGTACGGCGCCAGCACCTTCAGGCCGGGCACGTGGGCGTACCAGGCGCCGTAGTCCTGGCTGTGCTGCGCGCCCACGCGGGCGGCGGCGCCGTTCGGACCGCGGAACACGATCGAGGTCTTGATCTGGCCGCCGGACATGTAGAGCGTCTTGGCGGCCGAATTGATAATGTGATCAATGGCCTGCATGGCGAAGTTGAACGTCATGAACTCGATGATCGGCTTCAGGCCCGCCATCGCCGCGCCCACCCCGATGCCGGCGAAGCCATGCTCGGTGATCGGCGTGTCGATCACCCGCTTGGGGCCGAACTCGTCCAAGAGGCCGCGGGAGACCTTGTAGGCGCCCTGGTACTGCGCGACCTCCTCGCCCATCAGGAACACGTCGCCGTCGCGGCGCATCTCCTCGGCCATGGCGTCGCGGAGCGCGTCGCGGACGGTCACCTTCACGAGGTTCACGCCCTCGGGCAGGTCCGGATCCTTCAGCGACGACGCGGCCACGGTCGGCGGCGGCGCTGCGGCGCGGACGGGATCGCCCTTGGCCTCGGCGCGGCTGGCCGGCTGCGGGTTGGGATCGGCGGCCGGTTCCGGCGCCGCGGCAGGGGCCGGAGCCGCCGACGCGCCGTCGCCCTTCAGCCGGGCGATGACCGAGTTGACCTTCACCTCCTCGGTGCCTTCTGGAACCACGAGTTCGGCCACCTCGCCCTCGTCGACCGCCTCGACCTCCATGGTCGCCTTGTCGGTCTCGATCTCGGCGATCACGTCGCCGGAGCAGATCTTGTCCCCCACCTTCACGTGCCACTTGGCGAGGGTGCCCTCCTCCATCGTCGGAGAGAGCGCCGGCATCAGGATGTCGGTCACGCCTCAAGCCTCCGTGTAGACGTCGGTGTAGAGCTCGGACGGGTCCGGCTCGGGCGAGGTGCGGGCGAACTCGGCGGCGTCGGCGACGATCTTCTTCACCTCGGCGTCGATGGCCTTCAGCGCGGCCTCGTCGGCCCAGCCGTTCTTTTCCAGCAGTTCCTCGACGAAATCGATCGGGTCGCGGGTCTTGCGCACCTCGTCGACCTCCTCCCGCGTCCGATACTTCGCCGGGTCGCTCATCGAGTGGCCGCGGTAGCGGTAGGTCTTGAGTTCCAGGATGTAGGGGCCGTTGCCGGCGCGGCAGTGGGCGCAGGCGCGCTCGGCCGCTTCCTTCACCGCCAGCACATCCATCCCGTCGACTTCCTCGCCCGGGATGTTGAACGAGATGCCGCGCTTGTGGAGCTTGGTCTCCGACGACGAACGGTCGATGGCGGTGCCCATCGCGTACTCGTTGTTCTCGATGCAGTAGATGACCGGCAGCTTCCACACCTGGGCCATGTTGAAGCTCTCGTAGACCTGGCCCTGGTTCGCCGCGCCGTCGCCGTAGTAGGCGAAGCACACCTTCTTGTCGTCGCGGTAGGCGTTGGCGAAGGCCAGGCCGGTCCCCAGGCTCACCTGGGCGCCGACGATCCCGTGGCCGCCGTAGAAGGCCGCCTCGGTCGAGAACATGTGCATCGACCCGCCCTTGCCGCGCGACGAGCCGCCGGACCGACCGGTCAGTTCCGCCATCACTTCCTTGGGGTCCATGCCGCAGACCAGCATGTGGCCGTGGTCGCGGTAGCCGGTGATCATCTGGTCGCCGGGCCGCTTGGCCGCCTGGCAACCCACGGCGATGGCTTCCTGGCCGATGTAGAGGTGGCAGAAGCCGCCGATCAGCCCCATGCCGTACAGCTGGCCGGCGCGCTCCTCGAAGCGGCGGATAAGCAGCATCTCGCGGTAGTACTCGAGCAGCTCTTCCTTGGTGGCCCTGCTGGCCTCGGCCGCCTTACGGGCGGCTCCCGAGCCGTTGGCCTTCCGACCAGCCGTGCCGGTCGTTGCACGCGCCATGCGTCGCTCCCGTGATCGTTTTTCACCGCCCCGCCATGGGACCGGTGAACACCGATCTCAGGGCCTTAGCGGAATGACATAATCCCTTGGGTCAGCGAAGCCTAGCAGGGAGCGCGCCCTTTCCTCCAACAGATCGGCTGAAAGGCTTTCATCGCGCAGCAGTTGGGCGCGAATCTCAAGATCGCGACGTTCGCGTGACAGCTTGCCCAGCTCCTGGGTCTTGGCGACCAGGGCGGCGCTGCGCTGGTCCCGCCGCAACAGGCCACCCTCGCCGATGAAGCCCTGCACGCTGAAATAGACGATCAGCAGCAGCACGAAGGCGGTGGACAGAAACGGACGCAAACGAGCGAGCACGGCGATTCCCAGCAGGAGTTCCGCCCTTTTCAGGCCCAGACCGTTAATGGGCGGCTAACCACGTTCCTCGCCTCCCTCGACGGGAGGGAACGGCTCAGAGGTTCTTGATCCCGCCGGCGCCGGCGTAGATCGCCTGGTCGCCCAGTTCTTCCTCGATGCGCAGCAGCTGGTTGTACTTGGCCGTGCGGTCCGAGCGGCTGAGCGAGCCGGTCTTGATCTGCCCGCAGTTTGTGGCCACGGCCAGGTCGGCGATCGTGGAGTCCTCGGTCTCGCCCGAGCGGTGGCTCATCACCGAGGTGTAGGCGTTGCGGTGCGCCAGGTTCACCGCGTCCAGCGTCTCGGAAAGGGTGCCGATCTGGTTGACCTTCACCAGGATGGAGTTGGCCAGGCCCTTGCCGATGCCCATGGCCAGGCGCTCGGGGTTGGTGACGAACAGGTCGTCGCCCACCAGCTGGATCTGGCCGCCCAGTTTGTCGGTCAGCAGCTTCCAGCCCTCGAAGTCGTCCTCGGCGCAGCCGTCCTCGATGGTCACGATCGGGAACTTGCCCACCAGCCCGGCCAGGTAGTCGACCATGCCGGCCGGATCGAGGGTCGTCCCCTCGCCTTCCATCACGTACTTGCCGCCCTTGAAGAACTCGGTCGAGGCGACGTCCAGGCCCAGGTGGAAGTCATCGCCGGCCTTGTAGCCGGCGGTCTGGCCCGCCTTCATGATGAAGGCCAGCGCCTCCTCGGAGCTCTTCAGGTTCGGGGCGAACCCGCCCTCATCGCCCACGTTGGTGCCGTGGCCGGCGTCGCTCAGCGCCTTTTTCAGCGCGTGGAAGATCTCCGCGCCCATCCGCAGGCCCTCGGCGAAGGTCGCGGCCTTGGTCGGCAGGATCATGAACTCCTGCACGTCGATCGGGTTATCGGCGTGGGCTCCGCCGTTGATGATGTTCATCATCGGGGTCGGCAGCACGCGGGCCGAGACGCCGCCCACGTACTTGTAGAGCGGCAGCGCGGCCGAACTGGCCGCCGCCTTGGCCGTCGCCAAGCTTACCCCCAGGATCGCGTTGGCGCCCAGGCGGCTCTTGTTCTTCGTGCCGTCCAGGTCGATCAGCATCGTATCGATCCGCCGCTGGTCCTCGGCGTCGGAGCCGGAGAGTGCGTCGTAGATCTCGCCGTTCACCGCATCGACCGCGGCCAGCACGCCCTTGCCGCCGTAGCGCTTCTTGTCGCCGTCCCGCTTCTCGTTGGCCTCGTGAGCGCCGGTCGAGGCGCCGGAGGGCACGGCCGCGCGGCCCATCGAGCCGTCTTCGAGGATCACGTCCACCTCGACGGTCGGGTTGCCCCGGCTGTCCAGGATCTCGCGGGCGGTGATGTCGACGATCTCGGTCATGGGGCTTCTCTGGGCGCTCTCGGGCTCGGGTGGGGGAAGAGGCGGGAGCCTTAGCCTAAGCCGCCGAGCCGGAGCAACGCCCCGCGGCTACGGTTCCACCCAGAACCAGGCCAGTTCGAATCGCCAGCCGCCCGCCTTGGCCTGGGCGGCGAACCGCGCCCGCTGGGCCTCGGTCGCCATCGGCTGTTCGACCGCCCTGTGGGGCACCGCCGTGTCGGACTGCAGGAAGACCACGCCGTTCCAGCCGGTTCGGTCGGTGTTGAAGGGCAGCGTGTAAGTTCCGTCCCCGTTGCGGACCGCGAACTTGCGTACGTCGGCGCGGCCCAGCACCCGTTGCACCTCGCCGGACGGCTCGATGCCGTAAAGTTCGCCGAATGGTCCTAGTTCCTCTGGCCTGAACGTCAGTTCGGCGCGGGTCCCGCCCTGCACCTTCTTTCCGACCCGCAAGTCGAAGTGCGGCGGGTTGGGGCTGCGGAACGGCCGCAGGGCGTCGATCCAGGCGCAGCGCTGCGGGTCCACCGGCGCGACAGCCTGTGCGTTCACTTTCAGCGCTTTCAGGTTCCGGGTTTCGGCGCCGCGTTCGAGTTCCGCCGCGATGACCGCCGGCGCCGCGGCGGACGCCCCGCTCACGGCGTAGACGCCGCTCCCGTCCTGCTCGGTCACCTTCAGCCAGGAGCACGGCATCCTGCCCACCTCGGC
>CBHTUE010000284.1:0-6119 GCA_966096115.1 uncultured Phenylobacterium sp. | reverse complement strand
CCGCCGCCGACCCGCAGAGCCGACACCGGCTGACGGCGCGAAGCCGTCTTCACCCCGATATCCTCGTCATCCCCCGGCTTGTCCGGGGGCCCCATTCACACCGGCCCTTCCGGACAGGCCCGCTAGCATCGCCGCGTCAGTGCGAGGACTGTCGCAACCTCGCCCGATGTGCTTTCTCCACGCCGCCGTTTGCGCCGGAGCGTCCGTTGGCCGACCTCGCCGTTTTCTATGAGCACCCGCAGTGGTTCGAGCCGCTGTTCGCGGCGCTGGACCGCCACGGCCTCGACTGGACGCCCATCCGCATCCAGGACCACACCTTCGATCCCGCCGACCCGACCCTGCCGGCGCCCGTGATCCTCAACCGGCTCGCCATGTCCTCCTTCCTGCGCCAGGAGGAGCACGCGCTGTTCTACTCCATCGCCGTGCTCGGCCACTGGGAGAGCCTGGGCGCGCGGGTGATCAACGGCCCCGGCGTGCTGGCCTACGACACCAACAAGGCCCGGCAGATGAGCCTGTTCCGCGCCGCCGGCCTGGACATCCCGAAGACCCGCGTCGCCCACCGCCGCGAGGACGTGCCCGCGCTCGCCGCCCAGGTCGGCTATCCGGTGATGGTGAAGGTCAACGTCGGCGGCTCGGGCGCCGGGGTGATCCGCTACGACACGCCTGAAGAGCTCGCGGCGGCCGTCGCCGACAAGCTGACCCCCGTCGGCGTCGATGGCGTGGCGCTGGTGCAGGAATACGTCCCCGCCCGCGACGCCCAGGTGATCCGCTGCGAGGTGCTGGACGGCAAGCTGCTCTATGCGCTCGCCCTCGACGGCGCCGGCTCCACCTTCGACCTCTGCCCCGCCGACGTCTGCATGGTCGACAAGCCCACCATCACCCTCAGCCAGTTCCACCCGCCGGCCGCGATCACGGCGGCCGTCGAGAAGCTCGCCGCCATGTCCCACATGGACGTGGGCGGCATCGAGTACATGGTCGACGACCGCGACGGGCGGCCGAAGTTCTACGACCTCAACGCCATGTCGAACTTCGTGGCCAAGCCGCTGGAGGTGCTGGGCTGGGACCCGCACGACAACCTGGTCGCGGTCCTCAAGCGCGAGATCGGCGTAGCTCAGGCGAAGGTGGCGGCGTGAGGTACGGCTTCTGGACCCCCGTCTTCGGCGGCTGGCTGCGCAACATCCCCGACGAGGGCATGGCGCCCACGTGGGAGTACACAAAGCGCCTGTGCCAACGGGCCGAGCAGATCGGCTACGACCTGACCCTGGTCGCCGAGCTGAACCTCAACGACATCAAAGGCACTGATCAGCCCGCCCTGGACGCGTGGTCCACCGCCGCCGCCCTGGCCGCGGTGACCGAGAACCTGGAGCTGATGGTCGCCGTCCGCCCCAACTTCCACCACCCCGCGCTGCTGGCGAAACAGGCCGCCAACATCGATCGCATCTCCGGCGGCCGGCTGGCGCTGAACGTGGTCTCGTCCTGGTGGGCGGAGGAGGCCGAGAGCTACGGCCTGCCCTTCGACCAGCACGACGACCGCTACGGCCGCACCTCCGAATGGCTGGACGTGGTCGACGGCCTCTGGCGCGAGCCGAAGTTCACCCACGCCGGCCAGCGCTACCAGCTACGCGACGCGATCTGCGAGCCCAAGCCGGTTCGCAAGCCCGTAGTCTACGCCGGCGGCGAGTCCGAGGCCGCCAAGACCATGATCGCCGCCCAGTGCGACGCCTATGTCATGCACGGCGACGAGCCCGAGGTGATCGCCGCCAAGATCGCCGACATGACCCGCCGCCGCGAAGCCGCCGGCAAGCCCGCCATGACCTATGGCATGGCCGCCTACGCCATCGTCCGCGACACCGAGGAAGAGGCCCGCGCCGAGGTCGAACGGATCACCACCCTGGACCCCAACGCCCCCGGCTTCGGCAACTTCGACCAATGGCTCTCCGGCACCCAGCTGGAGCGCGAGCTGAAGCGGCAGGAATACTCCGTCTCCAACCGCGGCCTGCGCCCGAACCTGATCGGCACGCCCGAGCAGGTCCGCGAACGCATCGCCGAATACGAGGCCGCCGGCCTGGACCTGCTGCTCCTGCAGATGAGCCCGCAGTACGAGGAGATGGAGAGGTTCGCCGCCGAGGTGATCGCGGACTAGAGAGGCTTGATCCGCCTGCGCCGGACGCCATCTGGAGGGGGCCAGCCCAGGAGCACCGATGAGCACGCTCGCCGATTTCCCGATCACCCAGCGCTGGCCTGCGCAGCACCCCGACCGCCTGCAGCTCTACGGCCTGCCGACGCCCAACGGCGTGAAGGTCTCGATCATGCTGGAGGAGATCGGCCTGCCCTACGAGCCGCACCTCGTCGACTTCGGCAAGGACGACCAGAAGACGCCCGAGTTCCTGTCGCTGAACCCCAACGGCAAGATCCCCGCGATCCTCGATCCCGACGGCCCGGGCGGGAAGCCCATCGCCCTCTTCGAGTCCGGTGCGATCCTGCAGTACCTGGCCGAAAAGACCGGCAAGCTGCTGCCCGCCGACCCGGCCGCCCGCTACGAGACGATCCAGTGGGTGATGTTCCAGATGGGCGGCATCGGCCCGATGTTCGGCCAGCTAGGCTTCTTCAACAAGTTCGCCGGCAAGGACTGGGAGGACAAGCGCCCGCTCGAACGCTACCGCGCCGAGACCGAGCGCCTCCTGCAGGTGCTGGAGACCCGCCTCACCGGCCGTACCTGGATCATGGGCGACGACTACACGATCGCCGACGTCGCCACCTTGGGCTGGGTGCGCAACCTGATCGGCTTCTACGAGGCCCGCGAGATCGTCCACTTCGACGCCCTGACGGCGGTCCCGGCCTGGCTGGAGCGCGGCCTCGCCCGTCCGGCGGTGCAGCGGGGCCTGGCGATCCCCGCCCGGCCTGCCTAGAACACCGACCACCCGGTCTTCGCCACCAGCTTCTCCAGCGCCAGCGCGCCCACCTGCGAGGTGCCGTATTCGTTGAGGCCCGGGGACCACACCGCGATCGCCGCCTTGCCGGGGGCGATGGTGAGGATGCCGCCGCCGACGCCGCTCTTGCCCGGCAGGCCCACCTGGAAGGCGAATTCGCCCGAGGCGTCGTAGTGGCCGCAGGTCATCATCACCGCGCAGATCCGCCGCGCGTGCTCGGGGCTGACGATCCGCTCGCCGCTGATCGGATCGACGCCGCCGTTGGCCAGGAACAGGCCGGCCCGCGCGAGCTGCCGCGCGGTGATCCGCAGGGCGCACTGGTTGAAGTAGGTCTGCAGCGTGTCCTCGGCCGGGTTCTTCAGATTCTCGAACCCGCGCATGAAGTAGGCGAGGCTGTAGTTGCGGAACCCCGTCGCCGCCTCGGAGGTCGCGACCTCGCGGTCGACGTCGATGGTGTCGTTGTCGGCAAGGCCGCGCAGGGTGTCGCGGATGTCGGCGACGGCCTCCTCGGGCTTGCGGCCCGCCACCAGGGCGTCGGTCACCACGATGGCGCCGGCGTTGATGAACGGGTTGCGCGGGATCCCCTGCTCGGCCTCCAGTTGGACGATGGAGTTGAACCGCGACCCCGACGGTTCGCGCCCCACCCGCTTCCAGATGTCGTCGCCCAGGCGTTGCAGCGCCAGGGTCAGGGTGAAGACCTTGGAGATCGACTGGATCGAGAACGGGACCCAGGCGTCGCCGGTCTCGAACACCTCGCCGCCCGTCGTGATCACGGCCAGGCCGAAGCGATTGCCGTCCACCCGCGCCAGCGCCGGGATGTAGTCGGCGACGTGGCCCTCGCCGCGGTGCGGCTGCACCTCCGCGCCCACCTCGGCGACGATAGCGGCCAGATCCAGCTTCGAACTCATGGCGGCGGTTTCCCCCTCCCAGAGCCTTCCTGGGTCAGATGGTTCATCTGACCCAGGCCAGAAGGCTCGTCGACTTTCTTTGCTTTAGAGCGCGTTTCGCGGCGAAACCGGCATCCACTTTCGCCTAACGCGCTCTAGAGCAGCAGTTCGGCGAACTCGCCCCGCATACAATGGTTCGAGCTCATCGACGCGCCATATCCGCCCGCATTGAGGAAGGCGATCAAGTCCCCCTCGCGCAGCTCCGGCATCGGCTGGCCGGCCGCCCAGATGTCGAGGGCCTCGTTGATATTCCCGGCGACGGTAACGGGCTGCCAAGTGGCCGGGTCGAGGTTCCGCGGGACGCACGCCACCGGCTCGCACGGCAGGTCGTAGTAGGCCGGCTCGGGCGCCAGGTTGAAGCCGCCGTCGACGCTGGCGAAGGTCACGTCGCGCTTCACCTCCACGTCCGTGACCGACAGCACGAACAGCCCGGCGTCCTTGACGAGGTAGTCCCCGGGTTCGGCGGCGATGGTCACGTCGCGCCCTGCGAACAGGCGGCCCAGGATCTGCGACCACCGCGCCAGGTCCAGCGCCGCATCCTGCGGCCGGTGCGGCAGGCCCAGGCCGCCGCCGATGTTCACCGTCGCCACGTCCGGCGCCTCGTCGAGGAAGCTGAGCCCTGCGGCGACCGCCGCCTCCCAGGCCGCCAGCTGCGCCGAGAGATAACCGCAGCCGACGTGGAAGTGCAGGCTGGTCACCTTCAGGCCATACGCCCCCGCCGTCGCCAGCGCCTCGCCCCACTGCTCGCGATAGACGCCGAACTTCGTCACGGCGGCGCCGGCGTAGGTCAGCCGTTCGTTGTCGCCGTAGCCGACGCCCAGCGCCGGGTTCACCCGCACCCCGATCGTCCGGCCCGGCGCGCGCTCGCCGATCCGACGGATCATGCCGATCCCGTCGCAGTTGATCGTCAGGTCCGGGTGTTCCAGCAGCCGCTCGAGGTCGCGATTGGACACCCCCGTGCCGGTGAAGCTGATCGCCGAGGCCGCGAAGCCGCAGTCCAGCGCCCGGTCCAGCTCGTTGGGCGAGCAGACGTCGACGCCGCACTCGCCCCAGCCGGCCATGGTCCGGAGCAGCGGCTCGAACCGGTTGGCTTTCATGGCGTAGTAGACGCGCGTCGGCCGCCCCGTCGCCGCCAGCGCCGCGCGCACCCGCCCCAGGTTCGCCCGCACCCGGTCGGCGCTGTAGAGGTAGAGCGGCCCCGGATGGACCTCAGCCACCGCCGCCACGTCGTGGCCGGCGAACGTCAGCCGCCCATCCACGAACCCCAGGTCCTCCCGCGCCCACCAGAACCCGGGCGCCGCCATGGCCGAGGGCCGCGCGCTCATTCCTCGAGGCTTTCCAGGTAGATCTGCCCGTCCTCGTCCGGCCCCTCCAGCCGCCCGGTGATCCAGTGGCGGCAGCCCACCGCCCCGCAGTGGCAGGCGAACTGGCGGAAGAGCACGTCCTCGGTGTCCGCGTAGTCGATGGTCAGCATCTCGTCGGCGGCGATGTCGCGCAGCGCCAGCAGTTCGGACCTGCCCATGTCCAGCCGGCAGTCCGGATCGCAGCTGTGCGACAGGTAGCCGATCACCTTGGTCTCGGAGATGTGCATGCCGGGCGACACCTGCAGCGTGTGCTGCTTCAGCTCGGGCCCGACCTTGCCCTTGAACCGGTGGATCACCTCGCCCGCCCGGCGCGGGACCAGCGTGCGCACGCCCATCCCGTGCGGCCCTTGGGTGTGCAGCACCAAAAGCCCGTCGGTCTCATCCATCGCGTGTATCAATCCTAAGTCGCCGCCCGTGCGCGGCTCTCCGACTCTGCCACCTGAAGATGTCTTATCGACGATCCGTCAGGAAGCCGACGCAGGCCTAATAGCCCTTGGAAAACCGCAAAAGATTTCGCCCATCGGCGCGGTCGTAGGCGACGCTGTCCATCAGGGTCTTCACCAGGTGGATGCCCAGGCCGCCGATGCGCCGGTCCTCGATCGACTGGGTGGTGTCGGGCGCGTCCGCGGCGATGGGATCGAAGGCCGCGCCGTCGTCGGCGATCTGCACCGCGACGCGGCCGTCGGCGACGCGCAGGTCCACCTGCACCGTCGGCCCCGCCCCTCCCTCCCCGCCATGGTTCAGGACGTTGCTCACCACCTCGTCCGCCGCGATCAGCACCGGCCCGATCGCCGTCTTCGGCACGCCGGCGTCGGCCAGGTGCGCTTCGATGGCGTCCAGCAGCGCAGGGAACCCGGCCTTGCCGTCGGAAAGCGTCC
>CBHTUE010000283.1:0-6142 GCA_966096115.1 uncultured Phenylobacterium sp. | reverse complement strand
GCAAGAAGGTTGACGACCTGCCCGAGTGCCAGAGCGGCGCCCAGGGCGCGGCCTGTGGCTACAACGCCTTCTGGACCGATCCCGGGACCCGCATCGTGCGTATCGGCGACGAGGCGCGCACCTCGATCCTGACCTCGCCCGCCAACGGCCGCCTGCCGATCAAGCCGGGCGCCGCGTCACGGCTGCGCGCGCGGGGAACGGTCGGCGCCTTCGACGGTCCGGAGTCCCGCGGCGTGGGCGAGCGGTGCCTGGTGGGCTTCGGCGGCTCGTCCGGCCCGCCGCTGCTGCCGGTGCTCTACAACAACCACTACCAGATCCAGCAGACCCGCGATTCGGTGGTGATCATCACCGAGATGGTCCACGACGCCCGCGTCGTGCGCCTGGGCGGCCAACACCTGCCCGCCGCGGTGAAGAGCTGGATGGGCGACTCGGTCGGCCACTGGGAGGGCGACACGCTGGTGGTCGAGACCACCAACTTCCGCGCCGACAACGCCTTCCGCGGCGCATCCGAGAACCAGACGGTGATCGAGCGCTTCACGCGCATCTCGCCGCAGCAGATCGACTACAGGTTCGAGGTGACCGACCCGACCGCCTATTCCGCCCCGGTGAAGGGCGAAGAGGCGCTGAACTTCACCAAGGACGCGATCTACGAATACGCCTGCCACGAGGGGAACTACGCCATGCGCGGCATCCTGGCGGGCGCCCGCGAGGCCGAACGTGCCGGCAAGGCGCCGAGCGGGGGGGACGCCCGCGAGGAAGGCTCGAACTAGGCGAAACGTCGCACGCACGACCACGGTGGCGCGCCAGCGCAGCCACGTCCAAAGAAGCCACTGAAAACACTGAAAACACTGAAAATTCGCGAAGCCGGCGCAGACGGGCCAGGTGGGGCGCCTTCAGTGTTTTCAGTGTCTTCAGTGGTTTAAATGACGGCGCCTGCGGCGCGCCGAGATGGCCTGCGCCGCTTCGCCTCATTGTCCAGCTTGGGTCGGCGGCGCACGCTTCGTGCCTCTAGGGGGGAACAGGCGCGAAGTCTCCGCGCGCCGTCGTCACGGGTCCGCAGTAAGCCCAAGCGGAGCCGAACGACGGCTGGGTTCGTGCGTTGCGACCTCCGACACGGAGTTCCGCACGTATGCGCGTCCCACAGATGATCGCCACCCACCCGCAGGTGCCGGGGAGACCGGCCGAGGTCCTGGTCGCCTGCATCGAGGCCTGCCTCGACGCCGCCCAGGCCGCCACCGCCTGCGCCGACGCCTGCCTCGCCGAGCCGGCGGTCGCCGAACTGACCCACGTCATCCGCCTGAACGCGGACTGCGCCGACCTCTGCAAGATCACCGCCCAGATCGCCTCGCGGCGCGCCGGCGAGAACGACACGGTGCTGCGCCGGCTGATCAAGGCCTGCGCCGAGGCCGCCCGCGTCGCCGCCGACGAATGCGCTCTGCACGGCGAGACGATGGAGCATTGCCGCCTGTGCGCCGCCGCCTGCCGCGACTGCCAGGCCGCCTGCCTCGAGGCGGCCGCGATGATGACCACGCCGACGCTTCAGTAGCGGCCCCCCGTAAGATTGACGCTCAGTCGCGGCCCGGATCGTCGGGCTTCCGGTGGCCATGCCCATGGTGCAGGAAGTGCATGAGCGGACAGGCCACAAGCACCAGGTAGGGCAGATAGCCCAGTGCGTGGCCCCAGTGCTCGCGCAGCACAAAGAAGGCCAGGACCAGCACAGCCGATCCAAGCGCCAGTCCGATCGGTCGCCGCCAGAATGGTTGCGTCATCCGCGCCTCCTTCAGCGCCAACGATCCGCCGCCGCGCCAACGGGGCCTTGATCCTGCGCAAGCGTCTGGATTTTTGACGTAACTCAAGGCCTTGGGCTCCGGACCGGCCAGTGTGGCCGCCACGAAGAGCCAGGCCATGACGCTGCATCGCGAAGCTGCCGCCTTTATCCCCACCACGCCGCAGGACCTTTTCGCCCGTCTGGACGACCAGACCCGCTTGGCGGAACACATGGCCAAGCCATCGATGATGATGGGCGGCGGGCGGATGACCTACGACTTTGACGCCGGGCGAGGTCAGGCGGTCGGGTCGCACATCCGGATGGGCGGCCAGGCGTTTGGCCTCGACCTGTTTGTCGACGAAGTGGTCACCGAGCGCGACCCGCCTCGCCGCAAGGTCTGGCGCACCGTCGGCCAGCCGCGGCTGCTCGTCATCGACGGCTACGAGATGGGATTCGAGATCGCCGCGACGGCGACCGGTTCGCGTCTGCGGGTCTGGATCGACTACGAGCCGACGCTGCAGCGGCCCGGCCGCTGGCTGCCGTCGCTCGCCGACGCGTACGCGCGCTGGTGCGTCAGGCGCATGACGGCGGACGCCTCGAACGCATTCAGCGTGGGGTCGGCGCGGGCCGCCTAGAGCTTCACGCCCCGTAGCCGCAGCGCGTTGCCCACCACGCTGACGCTGGACAGCGCCATGGCCGCCGCCGCGATCGCCGGCGACAGCAGCCAGCCGAACACCGGATAGAGCAGGCCCGCGGCGATCGGCACGCCGGCAGCGTTGTAGACGAAGGCGAACACCAGGTTCTGACGGATATTGGCCATCACGGCCCGCGACAGCCGGCGCGCCTTGACGATGCCCTGCAGGTCGCCCTTCAGCAGAGTGACCCCGGCGCTTTCCTTGGCCACGTCGGCGCCGGCGCCCATGGCGATCCCCACCTCGGCCGCGGCCAGCGCCGGGGCGTCGTTCACGCCGTCGCCCGCCATGGCCACCTTGCGGCCTTCGCCCTGCAGCCGCCTGACCACGGCGGCCTTGTCCTGCGGCAGCACCTCGGCCTCGACGTCGGCGATGCCCAGCCGCCGCGCCACCGCCAGCGCCGTGGTGCGGTTGTCGCCGGTCATCATCACCAGCCGCACCCCCTCGGCCTGCAGAGCCTTCACGGCCTCGGCGGTGGTGGCCTTGATCGGATCGGCGATGGCGAAGACCGCGGCGACCTGGCCGTCGACGCCCATGAAGATCGCCGTGGCGCCCTCCGCGCGCAGCGCCTCGGCCTCCGCGTCCAGGGCGGCCGTCGCGACGCCCTGCTCGGCCATGAACTTGCCGGACCCCAGCGCCAGGCGCCGCCCGTCCACGGCGCCCATGACGCCCTTGCCCACCGGCGAGTCGAACCCCGTCGGCTCGGAGAGCGCGAGGCCCCGCTCGGACGCCGCCCGCAGAATCGCATCGGCCAGGGGATGCTCGCTGCCCCGTTCCAGGCTGGCGGCCAGGCGCAACACCTCGGCCTCGTCGAACCGTGCGGCGGCGCGGATCGCGGTCACCGCCGGGCGGCCTTCGGTCAGCGTCCCCGTCTTGTCGACCACCAGGGTGTCGATCTTCTCGAAGCGCTCCAGCGCCTCGGCGTTCTTGATCAGCACGCCCGCCTGAGCGCCCCGACCCACGCCCACCATGATCGAGATCGGCGTCGCCAGGCCCAGCGCACAGGGGCAGGCGATGATCAGCACCGAGACCGCCGCCACCAGGCCGAACGCGAACCTGGGCTCCGGCCCGAAGACCGCCCAGCCCACGAAGGCCAGGGCCGCCACGCCGATCACCGCCGGCACGAACCAGCCCGAGACCGTGTCGGCCATCCGCTGGATCGGCGCGCGGCTGCGCTGGGCCTGGGCCACCATCTGCACGATCTGGGCGAGCAGGGTGTCGGCGCCGACCTTCTCGGCGCGCATGACGAACGAGCCGGTCCTGTTGATCGCCCCGCCGACCACCTTGTCGCCGGCTTCCCGGGTCACCGGCATGGACTCGCCGGTCACCATGGACTCGTCGATCGACACCCGACCCTCGAGGATCTCGCCGTCCACCGGCACCTTCTCGCCCGGCCGCACCCGCAGGCGGTCGCCGGCTGCGACCTGGTCCAGGCCGACATCCTCGTCGGCGCCGTCGTCGCGCACCCGGCGCGCGGTCTTCGGCGCCAGGTCCATCAGCGCCTTGATCGCCCCGGAGGTCTGTTCGCGGGCCCGCAGCTCCAGCACCTGGCCCAGCAGGACCAGCACCGTAATCACCGCGGCCGCCTCGAAATAGATCGCCACCGAACCGTCCATCGTGCGGAAGGCGGGCGGGAAGACCTGCGGGGCGACCGTGGCGACCACGCTGTAGGTCCAGGCCACGCCCACGCCCATGGCGATGAGGGTGAACATGTTGAGGTGGCGGGTGACCAGCGAGCGCGCGCCCCGCTCGAAGAACGGCCAGCCGGCCCACAGCACCACCGGCGTCGAGAGCGCGAACTGGATCCAGGCCGAGGTCTGGCCGCCGATGCGCATGGTCAGCCCCGTCAGGTGGCCGCCCATCTCCATCACGAAGACCGGCAGGGTCAGGACCAGGCCCAGCCAGAACCGCCGGGTCATGTCGGCAAGCTCCGCGTTGGGGCCATCGTCGAGGCTCGCCACCTCCGGCTCCAGCGCCATGCCGCAGATCGGGCAGCTGCCCGGCCCGACCTGGCGGATCTGTGGGTGCATGGGGCAGGTGTAGATCGTCCCGGCCGGTGCGGCCGCCGCGGGCGGATGTTCCGGCTTCAGGTACTTCGGCGGGTCGGCGACGAACTTCGTCCGGCACCCCGCCGAACAGAAGTGGAAGGCCTCCCCGGCGTGCTCGGCATGGTGTGGCGTGGTCGCCGGATCGACGGTCATTCCGCAGACCGGGTCGCGCGCCTCACCGCCCGACCTCCCGGTCGGCTTCGGCGCGCCATGGTCATGGCTGTGCTGATGGCGATGGTCGTGTGGGTGGGAGGTACTGCTCACGTCCGAACTCCGAGGTTGGGGCCGGGGATGGAGTCCTTCGCCGGCAGGGGTCGAGGGGCCGCCTTGGATCTTTGACGCAGCGCAAGGCGGACAAGTAGGCCGCGCCCACCATGCCGCGGCAATCGGAGGAAACGGAGATGCGTACCCTGTTGATCGCCGCCGTCGCGCTGAGCGCCATGACCGCCTCGCCCATCCTGGCCAAGGAAGACCCCAAGGCGCCCGCCGCGACCGAGGACGCCGCGACGCATGAGATGTGCAAGTCGGTCATGGGCCGGGACATGCAACCCCGGCAGCCGCACGACCACGCCCGGGAGAAATCGGGCATGGTGACCTGGCCGAACGGCAAGCCGCTGAGCAAGGCGGAGATGGCCAGGATGCACAAGCGCTGCGCGGAGAAGATGGCGAAGCCTGAGCCCGCCAAATAGCTCAGGCGCGGGCCGTCCATACCGGCCGGGGGCATATCGTTCCATACCCGGCAGATATACCCCCATAGGGCATATTGCAATTACCCCGGGAGGGTATATGTTCGGCGTCATGGAACGCGAGAACAAGCCCCGCCTGCTCAACCGGCTGAATCGCATCGAGGGCCAGGTGCGCGGCATCGCGCGCATGGTCGACGAAGACCGCTACTGCATCGACATCCTCACCCAGCTTCAGGCGGTGCGAGCAGCCCTCGCCAAGGTCGAGACCGAGATGCTGCGCGACCACCTGGGTCACTGCATCGAGGGCGCCATCGTCTCCGGCGACCGCGACGAGCAGCGCCAGAAGGCGTCCGAATTGATCCAGCTGCTGGAGCGGGTCAGCCGCTGAGCCCTGGTGCCGCCATGTTTTCAATCCAAGCCCCCCGAAACGGAGACTCCCCCATGAACCGCCTGATCAAGACCGCCGCCCTCGCCGTCGGCCTCAGCCTCGCCGCCACCGCCGCCTTCGCCTGCGGCGCCGATGGCTGCGGCAAGGACAAGGACGGCAAGATGGAATGCTGCTGCGACAAGATGAAGGACGGCATGAAGGACGGTCACGCCATGCCCGCCAAGCCGGACGCGAAGACGCCGGCGCCGGCGCTGGCCGATCCGCACGCCCAACACCAGCACTAGGCAGGTTCCGCGCCGCGCGCCGTTCGACCGTCTCCAGGAATCAGTACCCGCGCCATGCGCTCACCCACGACGCTGTTCGACAGACGCCGGCTTCTGAAGTCGGTCGCGGCCCTCAGCGGCGGGACGGCGCTGAGCGGTCTGCTGCCCGGCTGGGCGCGAAGCCAGTCACCGGGGACGCTGCGGCCCGAGATCCTCGGCGGCGAGGACATCTCGCTGACGATCGGCCACGCCCCGCTCCGGATCGATGGACGCGCCGCTCACGCCGTCGGCATCAAC
>CBHTUE010000282.1:0-6169 GCA_966096115.1 uncultured Phenylobacterium sp. | reverse complement strand
CGGGCCGCCGCGCCGCTGGAACTCGGCGGCGCGGCTGTTGGGGCCCACCGACTGCGCCTGATCCAGATAGAGCAGCATCGCCGGATGGGTCTCGGCCGCGCCCAGGAGGTCCGCGAAGCGGCCGAACACGTGCGGGCGGATCGCCTCGTTCTCGAACGGCCCGACCAGGGTGGAGGTCTGCACCTTGGTGGCGGAAACGGTGAAGTGGTTGGCCCAGAACAGCGCCCAGCGTTCCCGGAACCCGGCGTCGGTTGTCGCCCCCAGGAGCGTGCGCGACTGGACGTCGCCCTGGGCGTTCTTGCGGATGTACTGCTGGGCCATCTTTACGGGGTCGGCGGCCTCGCCGTCCTTGTCCTTGCCGCTCTGATCGGCCATGGCGCGTTCGCGGCGGTATTCGCGGAACTCGGCCAGCCGCTGGGTCGAGGTTTCGCCTTCGGTCTCGAAGGTCTCGGCGCCCTCGCGGCGGATCTGGGCCTTCAGGTAGCCGCGCGGGTCCTTCGACGCGGCGGCGATCTCGCCGGCCTTGGCGCCCAGTCCAAAGCGGGTGGCCGCGATGGCGGCCTCCAGGTCCCTTTGGCTCGACGCCATGCCGGTCCTCCCCTTGCGGTTCGCCTGTTTTATCCCCATTCCACGCCGCGACGGAGCGGTTCCGTCGGGAGATGACGGTGGACTTGCGCAAGGGCTTCCATGAACCGGCCGAGAAGCCGCGGCGGTTCTACAAGGCGGTGACGGTGGAGGCCGCGGACGGCGGCTTCGGCGTTTTGCTGGACGGTCGCCGGCTGCGCACGCCCAAGGCCCAGGTCATGGTCCTGCCGACCCGGGCGGCGGCCGAGCAGGTGGCGGCGGAATGGGCGGCCCAGACCGACGTCATCGAGATGGCGACCATGCACGCCACGCGCCTGGCCAACACCGCCATCGAGACGATCGGCGGCTCGCGCGAGGGCGTCGCGGACCAGATCGCCGCCTACGCCGGCTCGGACCTTGTCTGCTACTTCGCCGACGGGCCGGCCGAGCTGGTGGCGCGCCAGGAGGCGGCCTGGACGCCGCTCTTGGAACGCGTCGCCACCGTGGAGGACATCCGGCTGCACAGGGCGAAAGGCATCGTCCATCGCGAGCAGGACCCGCCGTCCCTCGCCAAGGTTCGCGAGATCGCCCTGTCGCTGGACGACTTCAAGCTGGCGGGCCTCGCCTTCGGAACCTCGCTGTTCGGCTCGGCCGTCCTCAGCATCGGCCTGCTGCGCGGCTGGCTGACCGGCGTCCAGGCCTACGAGCTTTCCCGCGTCGATGAGACCTTCCAGGAAGCGCAATGGGGCATCGACGCCGAGGCGGCTGAGCGCAGCGAACGCCTGCGCGGCGAGGCGGCGGTGCTGGAGCAGTGGTGCGCGGCGCGCGCGACCGCGCGCGGGACGATCGGCAGGACCCGGATCTGGCCGCCCGCGGCGCCCCGGCCGCGGGACACCTTCCTGAACTCAAGCGACTCCGGGACCGCGAAATGGGCGTCGAGCGCGGCGCGGTCGGCCCACTCCTCGTAGAAGACCAGGCGCAGCGGGTCCTCGGCGTCGATCATCACGCTGTGGCTGAGGCAGCCGGGTTCGGTGCGCGAGCGACGCACATGCTGCAGGGCCGCTTCGAGCAGCGCCTCGAACGTCTCTGGCCGCGCGGTCACCGAGCCTGTCACCACCAGCATGCGGTCTTCCCTCACCCGGCGTGATCTTGCCTCCGCCGCCCGTCGCGACTACGCCTTCGCGTCAGTTAGGTGAAGGGCGGGCCTCGCGTGAAGCAGATCCTGGAAGAACTCGAGAAGCGGCGCGCCGACGCTCGGCTGGGCGGCGGCGAAAAGCGGATCGCCAGCCAGCACGCCAAGGGCAAGCTGACCGCCCGCGAACGCGTCGACCTGTTGCTGGACGAGGACTCCTTTGAGGAGTTCGACATGTTCGTCGAGCATCGGGTCACCGAGTTCGGGATGGAGAACCAGCGCATCCCCGGTGATGGCGTCATCACCGGCTGGGGCCGTATCAACGGCCGCGTGGTGTTCGTGTTCTCCAAGGATTTCACGGTGTTCGGCGGATCTCTTTCGTCGGCCCACGCCGAGAAGATCCTCAAGGTGCAACGCCAGGCCATGAAGGTCGGCGCGCCGATCATCGGCCTGTTCGACGCCGGCGGGGCGCGGATCCAGGAGGGCGTCGCGGCCCTGGGCGGCTATGCCGACATCTTCCTGGAAAACACCCTGGCCTCGGGCGTCATCCCGCAGATCAGCGTGATCATGGGCCCCTGCGCCGGCGGCGACGTCTATTCGCCGGCGATCACCGACTTCATCTTCATGGTGAAGGACACGTCCTACATGTACGTGACCGGCCCCGACGTGGTGAAGACGGTCACCCACGAGGAAGTGAGCCACGAGGAACTGGGCGGCTATCGCGTCCACGCGCTGAAGTCCGGCGTGGCCGACGGCGCGTTCGAGAACGACCTGGAGGCGCTGACCCAGGTGCGCCGGCTGGTGGACTTCCTGCCGCTGTCGAACCGCGAGAAGCCGCCGGTCCGCGAGAGCTACGACGAGCGCGAGCGGGCCGAGGCTTCGCTGGACACCCTGGTCCCGGCCAATCCCAACAAACCCTACGACATGAAGGAGCTGATCCTGAAGGTCGTGGACGAAGCCGACTTCTTCGAGATCAGTCCGGACTTCGCCAAGAACATCGTCGTCGGCTTCGCGCGCATGGACGGCCAACCCGTCGGCATCGTCGCCAACCAGCCGCAGACCCTGGCCGGCGTGCTGGACATCGATTCCAGCCGCAAGGGCGCGCGGTTCGTGCGGTTCTGCGACTGCTTCGAGATCCCGCTGATCACCTTCGTGGACGTGCCGGGCTTCATGCCAGGCACCAAGCAGGAGCAGGGCGGCCTGATCCGCCACGGGGCCAAGCTGCTGTTCGCCTTCGCCGAGGCCACGGTGCCGAAGATCACGGTGATCACCCGCAAGGCCTACGGCGGCGCCTATGACGTGATGAGCTCCAAGCACATCCGCGGCGACATCAACTACGCCTGGCCATCGGCCGAGATCGCGGTGATGGGCTCGAAGGGGGCGGTGGAGATCATCTTCCGCTCCGAGATCGGCGACCCCGAGGCGATCGCGGCGCGCGAGGCCGAGTACAAGGCCCGCTTCGCCAACCCGTTCGTGGCGGCGTCGCGCGGCTACATCGACGACGTGATCATGCCCCACTCGACGCGGCGGCGGATCGTGAACGCGCTGAAGAACCTGAAGGGCAAGACGCTGTCGAACCCCTGGAAGAAGCACGACAACATTCCGCTGTAGGGCCCCGGAACAACCCCTCGCACGCCTCGTTCTTCCTCCCGCGGCGGCTTCGGCCGTCAAAGGAACGAAGGAGAACGAGCATGCCGGGCCGATGGAATGATGAGTGGCGGGCGGAAGGTTACGGGCGAGGCCCGGACGACCGCGAACGCGGGCGCTGGGATGAGCGCGGCCGGGATCGCGCGGAGGGCGGCGAGAACCGCTCGTTCGGGCGCGACCGGGTGTTCGGCGAGCGTGAGAGCGGCATGGGCTACAACCAGCCGCGGGACATCCCCGGCAGCGCCGGACGCGCCGCGCGCGACGGCGGTCGGCCCGCGTGGCAGGACCGGGACTATCAGGGCGTGAGCCCCGGCTTCCAGGCGCACGAGGACGACTACGAGCGCGAGCATCCGCAGTTCCGGAACCAGGACTATACGCGCGGCGGCCGGTCCTACGGCGATGCCGGGCGCGGCGGCGGTTTCCGCGAAGACTACGGATATGGCGCCGGGTCGCGGCCCGAGGGCGCCCGCTACCAGGAGGGCCGCCGGTTCGGGACCCGCGAGGCGGACGAGCGCTGGGAACACCAGACGCGCCGCCCGCTCTACGATGAACGCGGCGAGGAGGCCTTCGAGACCCGGGCGCGGGAGGCGGGTGACTTCTTCCGCCGGACGGGCCGCAAGGTGGCCAACTGGTTCAGCGACGTGGCCGGCGAGGGCTCGGACATGGGCCGCTACGAGCAGCGCGGCGCCCGCGGCCTGGGGCCGAAGGGCTACAAGCGTTCGGACGAGCGGATCAGCGACGAGGTGAACCAGCGCCTGACCGACGATCCCTGGCTGGACGCCGGCGAGATCGACGCCACGGTGTCGAACGGCGAGGTCACCCTGAACGGCAAGGTGGAAAACCGCGAGGCCAAGCACCGGGCCGAGCACCTGGTGGAGGACCTGTCCGGCGTGACCCACGTGCAGAACAACCTGAGGGTCCGCGGCTACGAGGCGCGGGTGCGCGCCGAGGGTGAGGCGTCCGCCGAGACCAGCGCCAACGCCATCGGCACGACGACCCGCAGAAACTAACCGCCTGAGGTAGATCAAGGCCTGCGGGCCGAATATCGTTTCCTGGGCAGGGCGGTGCGAGCGCGCCGCGCCTGCCTGGGGAACGTCCATGGGAAACCTGCCGGCCGAACTCGCGACGTCGACGGTGCTCGTCGCGGCGACGGTGGTGATCCACCTGGTCGGCCTGGACCTGCTGCTGTCGTTGACGGGCCTGCACCTGAGGCGGTTCACGACGGCGTGGCTGCATCTGGACCGCCTGGTGGTGCCGCTGGGCATCGTGCTGGGCCTGTTTGCCCTGCATGGCGTGGAGATCTGGTTCTACGCCTTCGCCTACCGGATCCTGGACGCCCTGCCCGACATCGAGCAGGCACTCTACGTCTCGACCAGCGCCTATTCGACCCTGGGCGAGGCGGGCCCCGTCCTGCCTCTCAAGTGGCGTGTGGTCGGCGCGCTGGAAGGCATCAACGGGATGTTGCTGATCGGCTGGTCGACAGCCTTCCTGTTCCGGGTGCTGAACCACCTGCTGGAGCCGTCGGCCGAGGACCACGTCCTGCCGAAGGGCGCCATCGCACGCTCCAAACCGCGAGCGCGGTAGCGGCGCCGCCGATCCCGTCAGGCGTAGACGGCCGCCGCGTGGGCATTGTCGCCGCGGTTCAGCGGGTCGGGCAGCGTGCCGCCGTCGGGGACGAAGGTCAGCGAGATCGAGTTGATGCAGTAGCGCAGCCGGGTCGGCGGCGGGCCGTCGGGGAACACGTGGCCCTGATGGCTGCCGCAGCGGGCGCACAGGGTCTCGATGCGGACCATTCCGTACGAAACGTCGCGGATGCCCTGGACGTGCGCCTCGTCGACCGGCGCCCAGAACGAGGGCCAGCCGGTGCCGCTCTCGAACTTGGTCTTGTGCTGGAAGAGCGGCAGGCCACAGAGGCGGCAGCAGTAGACGCCGGTGTCCTTCTGATCGAGCAGGCCGCCGCAAAACGGCGCTTCGGTGCCGTGATGCAGCAGCACTTCGGCCTCTTCGCGGCTAAGGTCCGCTTCGAGGGTCTTGCGTTCCTCAGCGTTAGGCGGCGAGAGGGAGAACCCGGACGGGGAGATTTCTGGCGTGCTCATGGACGCCAATCTAAGGTCGCCCCCGCCATAGCGGAAGTCGCAAGGACCAGATGTTCTCGAAGATCCTGATCGCCAACCGGGGCGAGATCGCCGTCCGGATCATCAAGACCTGCCGCCGGATGGGCATCAAGACGGTGGTCGTCTACTCCGAGGCCGACGCCGACTCGATGGCCGTGGAGATGGCCGACGAGAGCGTCTTCATCGGCCCGCCGCCGGCGGCGGAGAGCTATTTGCTGGCCGACAAGATCGTCGACGCGGTGAAGCTGACGGGGGCGGAGGCCGTCCACCCGGGATTCGGCTTCCTGTCGGAGAACGCCAGCTTCGCGCGCCGGCTGGCCAAGGAAGGCATCACCTTCATCGGCCCCAACCCGCACGCCATCGAGGCGATGGGCGACAAGATCGAGTCGAAGAAGTTCGCCGCCAAGGCCAACATTTCGGTGGTGCCGGGGCACGTCGGCGAGATCGACGACACCAAGCACGCGGTGAAGATCTCCGAAGACATCGGATATCCGGTGATGCTGAAGGCGTCGGCCGGCGGAGGCGGGAAGGGGATCCGCGTCGCCTGGAGCCGCAAGGATGTCGAAGAGGGCTTCCCGGCCGTGAAGGCGGAAGCCAAATCCAGCTTCGGCGACGACCGCATCTTCATCGAGAAGTTCATCGAGAGCCCGCGCCACGTCGAGATCCAGGTGCTGGGCGACAAGCACGGCAACGTCGTCCACCTGTTCGAGCG
>CBHTUE010000281.1:0-6184 GCA_966096115.1 uncultured Phenylobacterium sp. | reverse complement strand
CTAGAAGCTCTGCCCGAACCGCAAGCCGACGGTCCTCGGCCGGATCGGGATGGTGTAGACGCGGGTGCACACCGCCGAGGCGCACTGGACGAACTTGTCCAGCGCCCCGTTCTCGTCAAACAGGTTCTTGGCGTAGGCCTCTATCCGCCAGGAGCCCTTCTCCACCCCGGCCGTGAAGTCGAAGGTGGTGTAGGCGCCCAGCTTGCCGATCACCGCCCGGTCCGAGGCGCGCAGGTCCGGATAGTTGGACCCGGTGTGGATCACCGAGCCCTGCACGTGGGCGTCCATGTCGCCGATCGTCCACTGGTAGCGGGCGGTCATGTTGCCCTTGAACTTCGGCGTCACCGGCAGCGACGTACCCTTGATGGCCTCCGGCGGGGCGCTGGGGTCGGGTACATAGTCCTCGTTCAGTTCGGCGTCGGTGTAGGCGGCGGACCCGCTGAGCGTCAGACCCTCAGTGACCAGCCAGTTCAGGTCCGTCTCGACGCCCTTCATCTTGGCCTTGCCGGCGTTGCGGATTTCGGTGAGGCCGTTGGCGCCCAGGAAGGAGAACTGGAAGTTGTTCCACCTCTCGTAGAAGACCGCGCCGTTCCAGCGCAACGTGTTGTGGAGCCAGGTGGTCTTCCAGCCGATCTCGTAGTTCTTCAGGGTATCGGCGTTGTAGGGCGGCAGCGTGCCTCGCCGGTTAATGCCGCCGGGCCGGAAGCCGGTCGAGACGGTGGCATAGACCATGCGGTCGGGATCGAACTTGTAGGTGGCGTTCAACTTGTAGGTCTGGCCGTCGCCCTTGGTGGTCTTGTCCACGTTGGTGCAGGGCCCGCCCCTGACGATGGCGTCCGGCCGGAAGCAGGCGGCGACACCGGTGGAGCTGGAATAGCCCGGGCCGAAGCCGAAGAAGCCCTGCAGCGAGTTCTTGTACTTGTAGAAGCGGATGCCGCCGTCGATCGACAGCTTGTCGGTGATGTCGAAGGTGGCGTCGGCGAAGGCGGCGTAGTCGCGGTCGGTGCGCAGCTGCTTGGTCAGCCAGATGGTGTCCGGCCATCCGGGCACCTCGGTCGCCGCGGCCAGGCGGTCGATCTTGTAGCGCTGCTGGATGTTGTGGGTCTGGCGGTCATAGAACAGCCCGCCGATCACCTTGAACCGGTTCTCGGCCGGAGTGGCGATGCGGATCTCCTGGCTGGTCTTCTTGAAGTAATCCTTCCCCTGGATGTACTGCGAGGTGTTGATGAAGTTTCCAGCGTCATCGGTGGTGTACTGGCCGTAACCAAACAGGGTGTCGTAGAAGAAGCTGTAGTCCGAATAATCGCTGTCGGTGTCGATCCACCGGCGCATGTGCGCCCCGGCGTAGGTGATATCCAGGTTCGAGACCGTGCCCTCGATGGTGGCGGCCGCCTGGAACCACTTGTCGTCCGAGCCTTCCGGATAATAGCGGTGGATCGCATGGGCGCCGACCGTGGGGTCGGCCGCGAAGCCGCCGTCGGCCTGGGTGCGCTGGCCCATCAGGCTGGGCGTCACGGTCCAGCTGTCGTTCAGGTCGATCTTCAGCGCGGCGCGGGCGCCGACGGTGTCGACCTCGTTGTAGTTCTTCTCGACCTGGTTGGCGTTGGTGACGCGGATGTTGCCGGTCGGGAAGACGAACGAGCCGGGGGTGTTGTCGATGTAGCCGGCGTCGTGGTCGGCCCAGGCCACCAGGCGCACGGCCATCTTGTCGCCGATCGGCTGGTTCACGAAGCCCTCGGCCGAGTAGCCGAAGTCGCCATGGGCCACCGAATTGACCTCCAGGTCGTAGCCCGCCTTGAAGCTCGAGGTCTCCGGCTTGTTGGTGATGATGCGGATGGTGCCGGCCTGGGAGCTCGCGCCGTACAGCGTGCCCTGCGGCCCGGACAGCACCTCGACCCGGTCGATGTCGTAGATGTGGATGTCCAGCGGGCCTGTGATGGTGGTGACCGGTTGTTCGTCCAGGTAGACGCCGACGCTGGGCAGTGGGCCGGAGTGGTTGTTGTTCTCACCCGAGGCGACGCCACGCATGTAGAAGGTGGAGAAGCCCGGCGCGGCCGTCTGAGCCGTCACGCTGGGCAGGAACTTGACGTAGTCGTTGACGTCGGAGATCTGCAGCTGATCCAGCTTGGCGCTGCCCAGGGCCTGGATACTGACCGGTACGTCTTGAAGATTCTCCGACCGCTTCTGGGCCGTTACGACCACCTCCTCGAGTTGGGCGGCCTCATTGGCGGCCTGGGCGAGGGCGGGTCCCGCGACCCCGCTCAGCATGGTGGTGGCCAGGAGGCTGAGCGCCGCCCGGCGAGGCGTTCGGTGTCGTGTCATGTCGTTTCCCCGCTAAACTGACGATGGCCCCTACGTTGGAGGCGCATCCGGATACGCGTCGAGCACAGGCCCCAGCGCGGCCCTGAGCGGGGCGAGCCAGGGGTCGTAGTTGCGCCAGTGGTCGGCGGCGTCGGTGAAGATCGGCCGGCGCACCTGCTCGGAGCTGGCGGTGCGTACGGCGCGGTCGTTCTCGTAGAAGCGCAAGCAGGCGTCTTCGAACGGCAGGCCGCATGCGGCGAGCAGCGCTCGCGTCTGGCCCTCCGGATCGGCCACCATGGCCTCGTAGATCACCCGGTGGACGCGCCCCGGCAGGACGGCGTCGAAGTGGGCCATCAGCGCGACGTAGTCGGCGTAGTAGCGGCCGATGTCGGTGAGGTCGTAGGTGAAGCCCTGGCCGCGCGCGAAGTGCTGCTTGAAACCCGAGAAGCCGCAGCCCAGCGGGTGGCGGCGCGCGTCGATCACCCGGGCGTTCGGAAGGATCAGCTGGATCAGCCCCAGGTGCGCCCAGTTGTTCGGCATCTTGTCGATGAAGAACGGCCGGCCCAGCTTCCGGTGCGGCGCCGCGCGGGCCATGTACTCCTCGCCCAGCGAGCGAAGGTCGGCGGCGGTCAGCTCGGCCAGCGCCTCGGGATAGCGGCCCTCCGACGCCTTGCGGGCGCGGCCGCCCAGCCGGCGGGCCAGGGTGATGATGTCGGGCAGTTCCTGGGTGCCCTCGACCTGGCTGTGGCTGGCCAGGATCTGCTCGACCAGGGTCGAACCGGACCGCGGCAGGCCGACGATGAAGATCGGGTCCGGCGCGGGACAGCCCTGGCCGGAGTGGGCGGCCAGGAACGCCGGCGTGAACAGCGCCTGCGCCCGGCGCGCCTGGTCCGTGGTCTCGTCAGCCTCGTAGTCGAGGGTCCGGCGGCGCAGCGCATTGCCACGCGCGTAGCTGCCGAACGAGGCCTCGAAGTCGCCGGCGTCCTCGCGCGCCTTGCCCAGCGCGAATTCCAGGTGGAAGCGGTCCTCGCCGGTGAGATCGCCGCGACGCAGCTGGGCGTCCATGGCCGCGACGTCGGCGGCAGAGAAGCTCACGGTCTTCAGGTTCGCCAGGCTCCACCACGCCTCGCCGAGCTGTGGGGCCAGGGCCAGTGTCCGGCGGTAGGCCTCGATCGCCTCGGCCTGGCGGCCGACGGTCTTCAGGGCGTGACCGTAGCTCATCCAGACTTTCGGCTGGCCAGGGTGGTCCTGCAGCACCGAGCCGTAGAGTTCGATCGCCGCCTCGTACTCCCCGATCCGGCCGAGGGCGGCGGCCTTCAGGTTGCGGTAGCCGGGGTTCCTCGGATCCTCGCCTAGCAGCCGGTCGCACTCCGCGATCGCCGCCTCAGCCTTGTTCCCCCGATAGAGGACGGTGGCGTAGTTGTGCCGCGCGGCGGTGAACCCCGGCGCCAGCTCGACGCAGCGGGCCAGCAGCTTCTCGGCGTCGTCGTAGCGGCCCAGGCGCATGCCGGTCTCGGCCAGCATGCGGATGGCGGCGACGTCGGTGGGCCGCGCCTTCAGCACCGCGCGCAGGGTCTGCTCGGCGACGCTGAGCCGGTCCTCGCAGAGCGCGGTCGCGGCGGCCACGAGGTCCGGGTCGCCGACTGAGGCGCGGACGGAGCGAAGATAGGCGGCCTCGGCGGCCTCGGTCTCGCCCTGGCGGCGGAGCGCCGCGCCCAGGATGCGCAGCGCCGTGGGGTGCTCACCGGCGACGCCCAGGATCTCGCGCGCCTGAGCTTCGGCCGCAGCGGCATCCCGCGTGAGCAGACGCGCAGCGTGATCAAGGGCGACCTCGAGCGTGCCCACCGTCTCTGCCGCCGCGCCCGTCACCGGACCTCCCGATATTACAGTCCGATGAAGGCGATGATGCGATTACACTGTCAACCTAGGGTCGAAGGCCCGGCTCGCCCCAGAAGCCTGACTGTGGCGGGTAGAGCACGCCCCGGGCCACGCGGGCGCCGCCCGCCCGGTCCTCGCGGAGCCACCACGGCCCATCCAGGTCGCAGGCGTCGGCCAGCGCGCCCACCCACATGGCCGGCGCGATCGACAGCGAACTGCAGACCATGCAGCCGGCCAGCACGCCCAGGCCCAGTTCGTGCGCGCGTTCGACCATCGCCAGCGCGCCGGAGAGGCCGCCGGCCTTGTCCAGCTTCACATTGACCATCTGGTAGCGGTCGGCGATTCGCTCGACGTCTTCGGCGGTATGCGCACTCTCGTCGGCGCAAAGCGGCGCGGGATAGGCCAGGCCGGCCAGTTCGGCATCGGCCTCCGACGGCAGCGGCTGCTCCACCATCGCCACGTTCAGGCGCGAGATCGGGTCAGCCATGGCCTGCAGGATGGCCAGAGTCCAGCCCTCGTTCGGGTCGACGATCAGCCGCGCGTCGGGGGCCCCCTCGGCCACCGCGCGCAGGCATTCGGCGGGGCTCTCGTCGTCCAGCTTCACCTTCAGCAGCGGCGCGTCGGCCACCGCCGCGGCGGCCGCGCGCATGGCGGCCGGCGTGTCCAGGCTGACCGTCACGGCCGTAGGGAGGGACGCCGGCGCCGCCCGCCCCAGGCGCTCGGCCACCGAGCCGGCGCCCTGCCGCGCCGCCAGGTCCCAGAGCGCGCAGTCCAGCGCGTTGCGCGCGGCGCCGGCCGGCAGGCCCGCGAGCGCCGCCTCGATCCCCTCGCCGGCCAGGCGCCGCCCCGCGGCCGCGAGTTCGGCGGCCACCGACTCCACCGTCTCGCCGTAGCGGGGATAGGGCACGCATTCGCCGCGGCCCAGGACGGCGCCGTCCGACAGCTCGGCGACCACCACCTCGGCATGGCTCTTCACCCCGCGCGAGATGCGGAACGGCGCCCGCAGGGCCAGCCGCTCGGCGCGGATTTCGAGGCGTAGGGTCACTCGAGCGTCCCGATCTGGCCTTCGCGCCCGAGGCGCAACCGCAGCGTCGCGGATCCCAGCCGCGGACGCCTTGCGTCGACAGGGTGCCCGACGCGTGGTTAGCATCCCCTTAGGGAACCTGGAGGGGACGCCGCAATGACCATGGACGCCGTAGAACCCGATCGCTTCGACATCGCCCGGGTGATCCAGCAGACGATCGCCGTCCTCACCCGCAACCTCGTGCCGTTCTCCATTCTCGGCCTGGTGCTGTCGGCGCTGCCCACCGCGCTCATCGGCATCGTGCAGGTGTCCTGGCTGCACGACGCCTTTCCGGGCATCACCCGCGGAACCTTCAGCTTCTCGCCGAGCCTGGTCATGACGGGCGCCTTCGGCGGCCTCGTCGCGATCGTCACCACCTTCATCCTGCAGGGCGCGCTGATCCACGCGACCGTGCGCGACCTCGACGGTCAACCGTCCGCGCTCGGAGACAGCCTCGCCACCGGCCTGCGAAACTTCCTGCCGCTGTTCGGACTGGCGATCCTGTTCGGGATCGCCGTCGCCTTCGGGATGGTGCTGCTGGTCGTGCCGGGGGTGATGCTGGCCTGCGCCTGGCTCGTCGCCGCGCCGGCGCTGGTCGCCGAGCGGACCGGCGTATTCGGGGCCTTCACCCGTTCGGCCGAACTGACCCGCGGCAACCGCTGGCAGATCTTCGGCCTGCTGGTGATCGTGCTGATCATCAACTGGATCGTGCAGAAGATCTTCCAGACCGCCATCGGCCTGGGCGGACTGCCCTACGCCATGGCGGCCGACCCGATGAAGGCCGTCAACGCGGTCCTGAACCCGGTCACCGTCGTCCTCATGGCGATCGCCAGTGCGATCGGCGCGATCGTCGGCGGGGCGGCGATCGCGGTGATCTACGTCGAACTGCGCCGCGCCCGCGAAGGCGAGCCCACCGGCTGGCTGGCGGAGATCTTCCGGTAG
>CBHTUE010000280.1:0-6187 GCA_966096115.1 uncultured Phenylobacterium sp. | reverse complement strand
GTATTCCAGCTCCGCGCCGGTCCACCAGGCGTTCAGCGGGGTGACGATCGCGCCGACCAGCACGCCGGCCCAGAAGCACACCGGCCACTCCGGAAGGTTGCGCATGATCACCGCGACCCGGTCGCCCTTCTTCACCCCGTCGGCGATGAGGCGATGCGCCAGCGTCAGCGTGGCCCTGGCGAAGCTGTCGTAGGTGGCGCGGTCGTCGTCGTAGACCAGGAACTCGCGGTCGTTGAACCGGCGGCCGCCCAGGAACACGTCGCGCAGGGTCGGCGGGGCGTTCTTCCACGTCCGGGTCGGGATGCCCCGGATGACCTTCTCCTCGATCTCGAACGGCGCGCCCGGCGCGGTCAGCTGGGCATGCGCCTCGGCGATGGACATCACGGGCCAGGGCTTGGCGGTATCGGTCACTTCAAACGCACCTTCGGTCTCAAATTCACACCCCCATAACCGTCATGGCCGGGCTTGTCCCGGCCATCCACGCACACCGATTGGTCTGCGTTCGCGGCGGCAGCCTGCGGGCCGGGTTCGGCGGCGATCGTGTCTGTGGGTGGCCGGGACGAGCCCGGCCATGAGGTTCCGGAAGAGGCCGCTGGCGCTACGCCTTCTCCCGATCCCGCCGGCTGGCCGCGTAGGCTTCCTTCAGCTCGCCGAGTTCCTTGGCGTAGCGCTCCTCGGCCGCCTCTTTCAGCTTGGGGATGTGGTAGGCCGGGAAGAGGTCGTTGTCGGGGCGGTAGTCCTTGAGGACCTGCTTGGCGACGGTGACCTTGTGCACCTCGGTGGGGCCGTCGGCGATGCCCATCACCAGCGACGACGTCACCATGTGCATGAACGGCATCTCGTTGGAGACGCCCAGCGCGCCGTGCAGGTGGGCGGCCTTGGTGGCGATGTCGTTGTAGACCTTGGGGGTCAGCACCTTGATGGCGGCTATGTCCTTGCGGACCAGCTGGTAGTCCTGGTGCTTGTCGATCAGCCAGGCGGTGTGCAGCACCATCAGCCGGAAGCTCTGCAGCGAGATCCAGCTGTCGGCGATGTCGGCCTGGACCATCTGCAGGTCGGCGAGCTTGCCGTCGCGGGTGGTGCGGCTGACGGCGCGCTGGCACATCAGATCCAGCGCGTTCTTGCAGGCGCCGACGGTGCGCATGGCGTGGTGCACGCGCCCGCCCCCTAAGCGCACCTGGGCGATCACGAAGGCCGCGCCGCGTTCGCCCAGCAGGGCGTCGTAGGGCAGGCGCACGTTGGTGTAGCGGACGTAGCCCTCGGTCCCGCCGCCGATCTCGCCGCCGCCGCCGACCGCCACGTTGCGGATGATCTCGACCCCGGGGGTGTCGGTGGGCACCAGGAAGATCGAGGTGCGCCGGTAGGGGTCCTTGGCGTCCGGGTCGGTGACGGCATAGAGCACCAGCACCTTGGAGAAGCGGGCGTTGGTGGAGAACCACTTCTCGCCGTTGATCACCCACTCGTCGCCGTCCAGCACCGCGCGGGTCTTGAAGGTGAGCGGGTCGGAGCCGCCGGTCGGCTCGGACATCGAGAAGGCCGAGCGGATCTCGCCGTTCAGCAGCGGCCAGAGGTAGCGCTCCTTCTGGGCCTCGGTGCCGTAGTGGGCGATGATCTCGGCGTTGCCTGAATCCGGCGCCTGGCAGCCGAAGATGGTGGGGGCCAGGCCGTTGCGGCCCAGCTTCTCGTTCATCAGGCCCAGCTTGAGCTGGCCGTAGCCCTGGCCGCCCAGTTCGGGGCCCAGGTGGCAGGCCCACAGGCCCTCGGCCTTCACCTTGTCCTGCAGGGGTTTCAGGAACTTCTCGCGTCCCAGCGGGCCACGCACCGCCATGCCCAGGTGCGAGAGGGGCTCGACCTCCTCGCGCATGAAATCCTCGATCCAGTCGAGCTTCTTCTGGAACTCTGGATCGGTCTCGAAGTCCCAGGCCATGGCCGTTCTCCCAGGGGCGCTTATTTTTCGTAGGTTCAGTACGCTTACAGCCCGGCATTTTGTCAAACGCATGTTCGGTGCAGGCGAGCCCGCTTGTGATTTTCCAGCGAGGGCCGCACCAATCGCCGATGACGACGCGCCCCGCCCTCGCCCTCCTGATCCTCGCCGCCGTCGGCCTCTGCGCCGCCGCGCCGCTGCCGCCCGCGCCGCCCGCCGCCCTGGCGCGACTGGTCGGCCAGTACGGGACGCCGCAGAGCCCGCTGACGATCTATGAGGACGAAGGCGTGCTCCATGCCGATGCGGCGAACCTGCCCAGGGCGCCCCTGGCCTGCAAAGGAACAGCCTGCGTCGTCGAGTACCAGGGCGACCAGCTGGTGAAGCTGGACTTCGAAGTCCGCGGCGGGAAGGCGGTGGCCGTCACGCTGCTGAAGGAGCACTTCCCGCGCCACGACTTCGGGGCCGAGGTGGTGGCCGCGATCCAGGCCAAGGTGAAGGCCGACCCGGCGAAGGTGCGCGCCGAAGCCCTGGCCGCCACGCCGCCGAAGGAGACCGGCAAGCAGGCCGCCGACCTGGTCGACCTGCGGACGATCGACCCCCGCATCCGGCTGGATATCCGCTATGCGACGGCGAACAACTTCATGGGCTTCCCGCTCTACGAACGGCCCGGCGCTTACCTGCAGCGCCCCGCCGCGCTGGCGCTGGGCCGGGCGCAGGCGGCGCTGGCGGCGCAGGGCTACGGCCTCCTGATCCACGACGCCTACCGGCCCTGGTTCGTGACCAAGATGTTCTGGGAGGCGACGCCGCCGGACAGCCGCGTCTTCGTCGCCGATCCGGCCGAGGGCTCGAAGCACAACCGCGGCTGCGCGGTCGACCTGTCGATGTACGACCTGAAGACCGGCAAGCCCGTGGAGATGACCGGGCGCTACGACGAGATGTCGACCCGCTCCTACGCCGACTTCGTGGGCGGCACGAGCCGCCAGCGGGCGCTGCGGCAGATCCTGCGGACGGCCATGGAGGCCGAGGGCTTCACGGTCTATCCGCAGGAGTGGTGGCACTTCGACTACAAGGACTGGCCGACCTACGGCATCGGCACGGTCACCTTCAGCGAGCTGGCCCGGGCGCGCTAGAACCGATCAACGTCCAGCTGCCTTGCCAGGTTCGCGCCCCTTCCTCCTCGATGGAGGAAGGGTAGGGATGGTGGTGTACGCAGTGCGATGAGGCGAAGGGCGCAGGTCGGCCCCGACCTATGGGTTCTGCGTCAGCTGAATGTGGATACGTCCTAGAACGTCCCGCCGCGGCCCTGGCCCTGGGCGAACCGCGTGGCGCCCTCGACGGCGGAGCCGGTGCGCAGGGTCTCCATGCCGAAGCGGACCTCGGCCGCCTGGGCCTCGTCCCAATCCAGCGACCATTGCTCCAGCGCCGACAGCCGGTCGTTGCGCATGCAGAGTTGCGGGAAGGCGCTGATCTCACGGGCAAGGTCGATGGCCGCCGACAGCGCCTGGCCGTCCGGGACCACCCGGTTGGCGAGGCCGATGGCGTGGGCCTCCTCAGCGTAGACCGGCCGGCCGGTGAGGATCAGGTCCATGGCGCGGCTGGCGCCGATCAGGCGCGGCAGGCGCACGGTGCCCAGGTCGATCAGGGGCACGCCGAAGCGGCGGCAGAAAACGCCGAAGGTCGCCCCCTCCGCGGCCACCCGCAGGTCGGCCCAGCACGCCACCTCCAGCCCGCCGGCCACCGCCGGGCCCTCGACGGCGGCGATCACCGGCTTCCCGAGGCGCAGGCGCGTGCAGCCCATCGGGCCGAAGTCGCCGCTTTCGGGGATGCGGTTGCCGCCGCCGGTGGAGATCGCCTTCAGGTCGGCGCCGGCGCAGAAGTAGCCGCCGCGTCCGGTCAGCACGGCGACGTCCAGGTCGTCGTCGGCGTCGAAGGCCTTGAAGGCGTCGTAGAGGCCCTGGGCGGTCTCGCGGTCGACGGCGTTGCGCCGCTCGGGCCGCTCGATGGTGATGACGGCGATGCGGCCGTCGCGTTCGGAACTCACGGTCGGCATAGGGCGGCCCTCCAGAAGCGGGACCATCTTCGACCCATCGACAGCGGGGAAGGCAAGACCTCGCGCCTAGGCCCTCGTCAGCACCGTCATCTTCATCACCCGGCGGATGCGGTAGCCGAGGGCCTCATACAGCCGGATGGCGCCGGTGTTGTGGGCGTAGACGTGCAGGAACGGGGTCTCGCCCCAGCCCTGGATGCGGCTGGCCACCACGCTCATCAGCGCCGCCGCATAGCCGTGGCCGCGATGGTCGGGGTGGGTGCAGACGCCGCTGACCTCGGTGAAGCCCGGCAACCGCAGGCGCTCGCCAGCCATGGCCACCAGCTGGCCTGCGACCCGCACGCCGACGAAATCGCCCAGGCGGTGGGTGCGCTCGAAGAACGGGCCGGGCCGGGTCAGCGTCGCCAGCGCCAGCATCTCGGCAGCGTCGAAGTCGCTCAGGTCGACGATGTCGAAGCCCTCGGCCGGCACGAGCTTGAGCTGGCCGCCGGCGACCATCTGGGTGACCTCGGCCGGCGGCTGGGCGATCACGCCGGGGATATCGGGCCAGTCCTCGGCCTCGACCATGGCCACCTCACCGGTTTCCGGCAGCAGGGCGGCCAGCGCGGCCAGGCTGCTGGGCGCGCGATCGGCGGCCGCGATGAACAGACCGTAGGCGGGGTCGATGCGCACGGCCTGGGCGCCGCCGAGGGCCAGCGCCGCCTGGCGGGTGGTCAACGCGCCCCAGACGGGGCGGTCGAGGGGGTGATGAGCGGGCATCGTGCCGTCCTTATAGTTCCATCGTGGCGCTTGCGACGGCGCTTCAGGCAAGGGCAAATGAACGCCTTCCAGGGAGAGCGACATGGGCAAGGCCAAGTCACACGGCTTCTCGAAGGCGCGCCTGCAGCGCATCGAACACTTTCTCCAAGAGACCTATGTCGGCCCGGGCCACATGCCGTGCGCGCAATTTCTGCTCTCGCGAGGGGGTGAGCTGGTCCATCAGAGCGTCCTGGGGCAGCGCGACGTGGAGCGTGGCGAGGCCCTGACGGAGGATACTGTCTTCCGGCTCTATTCGATGACGAAGCCTGTCACCTGCGTGACGCTGATGACCCTGGTCGAGGAGGGCCGCATCGCCCTGGACGACCCGGTGGCCAAGTATATCCCGGAGTGGGCGGACCTGGGCGTGTTCTCCGCGGGGATCGGGCCGTACCTGACGACCCCGCCGGCGCGGCCGATGCAGGTGGTCGACCTGCTGCGGCACACGTCTGGCTTGACGTACGGCTTCCAGAACCGCAGCAACGTCGACGCCGCCTACCGCAAGCTCGGCATCGCCGACATGCACGGCAAGGACGACCTGGAGGGGATGATCCAGCAGCTGGCCAAGCAGCCACTGGAGTTCTCACCCGGCGAGGCGTGGAACTATTCGGTCTCCACCGACGTGGTCGGCTATCTGGTCGAGAAGGTCACCGGCCGGCCGCTGGACCAGGTGTTCCGCGAACGGATCTTCGAGCCGCTGAAGATGGCCGACACCGGCTTCCACGTGCGCCCCGACCAGGCCGACCGGTTCGCCGCCTGCTACAACGCCGCCCCCGGCGGCAAGATGAAGCTACAGGACGACCCGAAGAAGAGCCCCTACTTGGCGCCGCCCCGGCTGCTGGGCGGCGGCGGCGGGCTGGTGGGGACGGCGGCGGACTACCTGCGCTTCGCCACCATGCTGACCAACGGCGGCGAGCTGGACGGCGCGCGGATCCTGGCGCCGAAGACCGTGAAGTTGATGGCGTCCAACCACCTGCCCGGCGGCCAGGACCTGACCATGCTGTCGCGCTCGCTGTTCTCGGAGAGCACCAACGCCGGGGTCGGGTTCGGCCTGGGCGTGGCGGTGGTGTTCGACGCGCCGCAGACCCTTATCCCGTGCTCGAACGGCGAGTTTTATTGGGGGGGAGCCGCCTCGACCGCATTTTGGTGCGACCCGCTGGAGGACGTGACCGCGGTGTTCATGACCCAGCTGCTGCCCTCGTCGACCTATCCGGTGCGGCGGCAGCTGCGGACGCTGGTCTACTCGGCGCTGATGGAAACCAACGGGTAGGCGCCTAGCCAACAATCAAGGCACGTCATCCCCCGGCTTGTCCGGGGGACCCATTGCCCCCGCCGTCGCCGAGCGATCCGCAGCGGCGCCGCTGCGACCTTCCAGCGCTGAAGGTGTGTATGGGTCCCCCGGACAAGCCGGGGGGTGACGA
>CBHTUE010000279.1:0-6191 GCA_966096115.1 uncultured Phenylobacterium sp. | reverse complement strand
GGCTCACGACGGGACGCGCTTCGCGCCGTCAGCCGGTGTCGGCTCTGGGGGGCGGCAATGGCGCTGCGGACGGGTCGAAGGTGCCGGGGGGCGGGGGGAGGTCTTCCTATTCGCGGGCGAGGGCCGGGGGAAGGTCGAGGTGGTGGCAGGCTTCGAGGACGAGGTCGTCGAGGCGGTCGAGGAACAGCTTGTCGTCGCCGTCGTCGGCCCACCAGTCGTCGATGAGCACATCGAGGCGGTCGAGGGCTTCGCGGCGCAGGCGGGGTTTGTCGGGCCAGGCGGCGGCGGCGACGCGGCCGACGGCGTCCTGCAGCTGGGCGGTGCGCAGATCGGCGATGCGGGTGCGGGCGTCGTCGGCGTAGCCGGTGGCGGAGGACCGTTGGGCCCTGGCGGCCGTGTCGGCGGCGTCCTTCTGCTGCTTCAGCTTGAACATGAGGACCTGGCGGAGCGCGCGGCCGGCGCGCTGGTAGGCGCGGGCCAACTCGGCCAACGCCTTCGGCTCGGTCGTGGCCAGGAGCTGGGCGTGCACGTGCTGCGCGGCCGCCAGATCCATCTCGGCCAGCAGGTCGAGGATCTGGGTGGTCCGGTCAGGGCTGGTCGCCGCCTCGGTCATGCGCGGCACCAGACCAAGGCCTTGCGTCAGAAACGGTCGTAGCGCTGGAGTTCCCGACAGGACGCTCCGGACGTCCGCTCGCGGGTCGAACCCTGTGGTCGGCTATCGACCCCTTAGCGGACATAGGCGGTGGCGCAGTCCGGTGGTCCGACAATTTCAACCAGCGCTGTCGGGATGGGAGACTTCGTTGCGTCCTTTGCCGACAGGCAGCCCTAAGAACGGGTTGCGCACGCAGGCTTGGTGATGAAAGACGGAGAGGCCAATGTACGCCGCAGTTATGTATCTGAAATTCGAGCCTTCACTTGCCTCGGCCGCAGCCGAGACGTTCACCACAAAATTGCTTCCCAAGGTCAAAGCGGCCGACGGCTTTAGGGGTGGCTATTGGCTGGACCCGGCAGGCGGAAGAGGACTTGGCTTTCTGCTGTTCGACACCAACGATCAGGCTCGTTCCGCCAGTGCTGTTGAAAACTGGACGGCACCCGGCGTCACCATAGACTCGGTTGAGGTGCACCGCGTCGCGGCCACGGCGTGAATCCACCCATCGAAGCCTTTGGCGGAGACCGCTTCCGGGCGCCATGGCCGAACGTCCGGTTTCAACGGTTGAGCCGATAGCGGCTCTCGACCCGTGGCGGACTTAGAAATCCATCCCCATCGGGTAGCGCGTCATCTCGACCACTCGCCCGCTCTGAACCTTCGGGTTGAACTGATGGACCCTGGAGCGGAGCACAACCAGATCGGGAGCTGCTAGGCAAAGGCCCTGCGAAGCTTCCCGGCCGAAATACATTTTGGATCCGCACTGCACGGCAAAGACAGCGACACCACGAGGAAAGCGAGCGCCTGGATTCCATGCGTCGCCTGCCTTCACGGCACCGAGTGCGTCAATTCGGGTGGCGCTGTCTCCCGAGCCGCAACTGGCCAGATAAAGGGCTGCGCCCAGGCCTAGGAGCATGCGGAACATCCGCGAGCTGTATCGATGGCAACCCATGCAGCCACGGTTTCACACTGCATGACCGCAATCCACCCATCTCGGACCTTCACGGCGTCCGCCGTCGGGGGGCGTGCGCCCACGTCCGCTTCCGGGCACAGGGCCAGCGTCCGCTTTCGACCCATTGCGGACGTTTAGGGCCTCACCTGCGCCACGGCTTCATCCCAATAGTATCGGTCCATCCAACATGCCCCTCCGGCTTTGCGGCCGATGCGTATCCAATCGACCCCATCCGCTGAGTGTTTTTCGGCAAGGATGCGAACTTCCTCCCCTCGGAGTAGTCTGCCGCCCAGCGCATGGCCCGAAACCCAACGGTCGCATTTGAGGTCGGCAGGCGCCCGCGTCGCCGGATGCATCGACCACAGATCATAGGGGCGGAACTCGCCCATCCAGAGCAGTGTCGCTGTCGCCACGAGCCATGAGCTGAACACCACCACTTGAACTACGGGATGGAGGCGGCGGAACGCTCTCCACATTCGCGGGTACGGCCAAATGGCCTCACGGGCGGCCCGCTCAAGCTTAGGTTCTGGGGTCATTCACAAGCTTGGCTTTGGGCTATGGCTTTCGCAACCCATGTTCGCCAACGTCCGCAATCCACCATCTCGGACCTTCGCGGCGTCCGCTGTCGGGGGGGCGTGCGCCCACGTCCGCTTCCGGGCACAGGGCCAGCATCCGCTTTCCACCCATCGCGGAACTTCGTGACTCCCGCTTGCGGCCCGGCGGCGGAAGGTCCGGTCAGCGCCGGCGTCTGATGCTCTCCGAGGTCGGCGGGCGATTGCCATATCAGATGTCTTGCCACGGAACAAAATAAGAACATCATTGCTCCATGGACGCCTCGATCCTCCATGCCGACCTGGACGCCTTTTATGCCTCGGTGGAGCAGTTGCTGCAGCCGGAGTTGCGGGGCAAGCCGATCGCCGTGGGCGGGGGCGTGGTGCTGGCGGCGTCGTACGAGGCGCGGGCGTTCGGGGTGCGGAGCGGGATGCCGGGACGCCGGGCGCGGGAGCTTTGCCCCGGCCTGATCTTCACCGGCGGCCATTTCGGCGAATACCAGCGCCTGGGCGATGCGGCGATCGCCGTGTTGGCCGACTTCACGCCGGAGATCGAGCGTATCTCCATCGACGAGGCGTTCGCCGACGTCGCCGGGTCGGCGCAGATGTTCGGCGCGCCGGCCGACATCGCCGCGCGGGTGCGGGCGCGGGTGCGGGACGAGCTGGGGCTGCCGATCTCCGTCGGCGTGGCGCGGACCAAGCACCTGGCGAAGATCGCCTCGCAGGTCGCCAAGCCCGACGGGCTGGTGGTGGTCGATCCGGCGGGCGAGCTGGCGTTCCTGCACGACCTGCCGGTCGAGCTGATGTGGGGCGTCGGGCCGGCCACCAAGGCCCGGCTGGCCGAGGCGGGCGTCACCACGATCGGGCAGTTGGCGAACAGTTCGTCGTGGGCGATGGAGCGGCTGCTGGGGCGCGCGGCCGGACGCAAGCTGACGGCCCTGGCCTGGAACCGCGATCCGCGCGCGATCCAGACCGGGCGGAGGGCCCGCTCGGCGGGGGCGCAGTCGGCGCTGGGGCGGCGGCCGGCGACGGAGGCGGTGTTCCGCCCTGTCCTGCTGCACCTGGCCGACCGGATCGCGCGGCGGCTGCGCGCCAAGGACCGGCCGTGCCGCACGGTGACCGTCCGCGTGCGCTTCGCCGACCTGCGCGCGGTGACCCGGGCGCTGACCTTGCCGGCGCCGATCTCGGCGACGACGGCGCTGGCGGACGTGGCGATCGAGCTGGTGCGCGGGGTGCTGGCCGACAACAGCCACGAGCCGGTGATCTCGCTGCTGGCGATCTCGGCGTCCAACCTCGGCGAGGATGAGTCGCTGCAGCTGGAGTTGCCTTTCGGCTTGGCCGACGACGGGCGGCGGCCGGGCACCCGGCGCGGCGTCGCTCGGCTGCGGGCCGACCACGCCATCGACGCGATCCGCGAGCGCTTCGGCTGGGAGGCGGTGCATTATGCCTCGGCCGCGCCGGGCGCGTCGCAGAGTGTGCCGGACGACTTCCGCAGCCTGGCCGAGAAGGACCTCTGAGCTCGCGCCATACCGGACTTCCGAAAATGCTTCCCCGGTCGCGACCGACGGTCCTAGGATGCGGGAAACAGGTGGGAGGCGCGGGCATGGAGCTGAATCGTCGCTGGGTGCTAGGCGCCGGCGGAGTGTGGCTGGCGGCGGGCGCGGCCCGGGCGCAGGGCGGGGCGCCGGTGGTGGAGACCACAGCCGGCAAAGTGCGCGGCGTCACGGCGGACGGGGCGCACGTGTTCAAGGCCATCCCGTACGGCGACACGACGGGCGGGGCCAACCGCTTCGTGCCGCCCAGGCCGCCGAAGCCCTGGGCCGGCGTGAAGGACTGCCTGGCCCATGGGCCGGCGACGCCGCAGGGCGACGGCCGGCCGCCGGCGCCCGCCAGCGGGCCCTATCCCAGCCTCTATCGCGGCGCGCCCGAGGCGCAGAGCGAGGACTGCCTGGTGCTGAACGTCTGGACGCCCGGGCTGGATAACAGGAAGCGGCCGGTGCTGTTCTGGATTCACGGCGGCGGCTTCTCGACCGGTTCCGGCTCCTCGCCCTGGTACGACGGGACCAATATCGCGCGGAAGCAGGACGTGGTGATCGTGACGATCAACCACCGCCTGAACGTCTTCGGCTACTGCCACCTGGGCGCCTTCGACCCGCGGTTCGCCGACAGCTCCAACATCGGCACCCTGGACTGCGTCGCGGCGCTGAAGTGGGTGAAGGCCAACATCGGACGGTTCGGCGGAGACCCCGGCCGGGTGCTGGTGCACGGCCAGTCGGGCGGCGGGCGCAAGACGACCATGGTGCTGACCACCACGCCGGCGCAGGGCCTCTACCATCGCGCGGTGATCCAGAGCGGCTCGCAGCTGCGGGTCGACACGGTGGAGACCGCGACCGCCAAGGCGCGGAAGCTGCTGGCCGAGCTGAATCTGACCCCGGCCGAGGTGGGCAAGCTGCAGGACCTGCCGCTGAAGGACATCCAGGCGGCGCAGGCCCGGGCGCTGGGGCCGGGCGTGCAGTGGATGCCGGCGGCGGGCACGCCCAGCCTTCCGGCGCAGCCGTTCGACGGCAAGGCGCCCACCATGTCGCGCGACATTCCAGTGATGGTCGGCACCTGCCGCACCGAGCAGTCCGGCTTCTTAGGCACTAGCGCGGCAATGGACACCCTGGACGACAACGGCCTGTTGTCTCGCCTGGACAACGTGGAGCGGGGCAAGGGCCGGCAGCTCTACGACACCTACCGGCGGCTCTATCCGAAGAGCGGCAATGCCGAGGTGCTGTACATGGCGGCGACGGACCGGGGGTACTTCCTGGACTCGACGATCCTGGCGGGGATCCGCGCCGACGCCGGCGGGGGCAAGACCTGGATGTACAACTTCTACCGCGAGACGCCGGTGGACGGCGGCCGCTACTTCGTGCCCCACGCCGAGGAGATCCCGTTCGTGTTCGACAGCCTGGCGAAGGCGCCGAACATGGTGGGGCCGGTGACGCCGCAGGCGCAGAACCTGGCCGACCAGGTCTCGGCGCTGTGGGCCAACTTCGCGCGCGACGGCGCGCCCAGCGCGCCGGGCGTCCCGGCCTGGACGCCCTACAACGCGAAGACCCGGCCGACGATGATCCTCGACGAGACGAGCCGCATGGTCGACGACCCGCGCAGCGAGCAGCGCAAGCTGATGCTGAGCTTCGGGTCGCAGCAGGAGGCCAACGGACGCGGGTAGGGCATCGTTGCGCCTCCTCCGATCGTCATCCCCCGGACAAGCCGGGGAACCCATGGTCCAGCACGTGAGACCGTGAGGAACAGCAGCTTCAGTGCTCGCGGGTCTTTCCGCAGGCATCGACGCGCAATGGGTCCCCCGGACAAGCCGGGGGATGACGAGTTGGGTTGGTGTGGATTTTGACGCCGCCGACAATTGCAGCCGGAGTCCTTCCCGGCGACCGCCGGTTGCGCAACAGTGTGACAGGCGCCGGACCGGCCCTTCGAAGGCGGCCGGCGCGGGGCAGGGAGACGACCATGGAAACGACCCGGCGGGAGGCCCTGGGACTGGCGGCCGTGGGCGCGGCGGCGCTGGCGGCGAACGCGGGGGCGGCGAGTGCGGCGCCCAACCTGGGCAGCAAGGAGAAGGTGCTGTTCTGGGCCGCGGCGGTCACGCCCTGCGACAAGACCGGGCGGTTCGATCCGGGCGCGATGAAGGACGTGCTGGCCTGGTTCAAGCACAACGGCGCCGACGGCGTGGTGGTGCTGGGCACCTCCGGCGAGTTCCCCAGCTTCTCGGTGGCGGAGCGCAAGCTGGTGGCCGAGACGGCGCTGAAGAACCGCAACGGCCTGAACGTCATCGTCGGGCCCGGCACGCCGAACATTTCCGAGACGGTGGAGTTGGCGAAGCACGCGCAGGACAACGGCGCGGACGGTCTGCTGGTGATCCCGCCGTTCTACTTCAACAACCCGCCGGTGGACGGGCTGACCCGCTACTATTCGATGCTGTTCGACCAGGTGCGGATCCCGATCAACCTGTACCATATCCCGGGCACCAGCGAGGCGCCCATCA
>CBHTUE010000278.1:0-6227 GCA_966096115.1 uncultured Phenylobacterium sp. | reverse complement strand
GTCGTCGAGGAGCTGGTGGTGGTGGCGCGGGACCGGGGGCCGGCGTGGTGGCGGGTCTCGGACGAGGACACCACGGTCTACATCCTGGCGCTGCCGGACACCCAGCTGCCGAAAGACCTGGCGTGGGACACCGTCGGGCTGGAGCGCCGGCTGCGCGGGTCGAACGCGCTGATCGGCGGGGGGCGGAGCTACAAGCTGAACCTGTCGTTCAAGACGTTGGGGATGCTGCTGTCGCTTCGGCGGGCGATGCGGACCAAGGGGACGATGGAGGACGACCTGCCGCCGGAGCTGCGCAAGCGGTTCGTGGCGGCGCGGGAGGGGCTGGGCAAGGACGCCCGGCACTACGCCGGCTGGGGCCCGATGGTGGCGGGGTTCATCCTGGTGGGCGACAGCCGCGAAGGGGCCAAGTGGCATGACGCCGAGGGCGACGTGCGGAAGATGGCGCGCAAGCTGCGGGTCAAGGAACGCGAGGGCGTGAAGCGCGACGCCGCGCCCGTGCTGCAGGAGTTCAAGGCCGGGCTGACGGGCGAGGTGCAGACGGCGTGCCTGGCCGCGGCGCTGGACGACGTCGAGGCCGGGCGCGAGGTGGCGGCGGAGGCGGCGCGCGGGTGGGCGCGCGGCGACGTGGGCGCGGCGCTGAAGGCCCCGCGCGGGTTCGAGAAGTGCTTCCTGGTGGTGGCCGGCGGGCCGCAGGTGTGGACGCAGGGCGTGGAGGACCAGGCCGGCGCGATCGCCGCGGAACTGCAGCGACCGGGCAAGGCGGTGGCCATGGTGCGGCTGCGCCAGCTGATCGCCAAGGGCGGCGTGATCGAGCGCCTGGAGGCGATGGGCCTGGAGGTGGAGGGGCCGGCCGTGAAGTGACCGGCCCCGCGCGTCAGGCCCCCCGCGTCAGGCGAAGGCCAGCAGGCTCAGCGACAGGGCGGCGAAGAGAATGGAGCCGGCGAGCAGGAGGCGGGCCCAGGCGTCGGGACGGGGGGCGGGGATGACCTTGGCGTTGCGCATGACATGAACTCTGAGCAAAGCGGGAACTGAGGGTGTTCTGGCGGGCGGCGGCTGAACCGCGCCTGAACACCGGATTGGCGTGGCGGTAAGACCTGACACGGAGGCGTGGTGAGAAGAGGGAGGCTTCTGGGCGGCCCCGCGGCAGGGTTAACGCTGGCGCTGGCGCTGGCGCCGGGGCTGCTGGGCGGCTATCGCCTGGCGGCGTTGTTGCGGGCGCAGATGGATCCGGGCGCATGAGCATCTTCCAGGCGGGCGCGGCGCTGTGGGCCGTTTTCCTGCTGAGCTGGCAGCTGGCGATGGTGTGGACGTCGCGGGCCGTGGCGCGGACGTCGGCGGCAAGCCGGGCGGGCGACTACCTGGCCTATATCGTGGGCTTCTCACTGCTGTTCTCGGCGTGGTGGCGGCCCGGCGACGTGTGGCGGACGCCGGCGGCGCTGGGCTGGGGGCTGGTGGCGCTGGAGGCCGCGTCGTTCGGCTTCGCCTGGTGGGCGCGCGTGCACCTGGGCCGCCTCTGGTCGGGGATGATCACGCTGCGCGAAGGGCACCGGGTGGTGGACAGCGGCCCGTACCGGCTGGTGCGCCACCCGATCTATACGGGCTTCCTGGGGGCGGCCTGGACCTTCGCCCTGGCGAGCGGCGGCGTCGCGTCGTTGATCGGGGCGGCGGCGCTGACGGCGCAGATGGCCTGGAAGGCGCGGCGCGAGGAACGCTTCCTGCGGCAGGAGCTGGGGGCGGAGGCCTACGACGCCTACGCCGCGCGGACGCCGATGCTGATCCCGTTCCTGGCGCCCCGAGCTTAGGTCTTTCGCGCCACAATCCTGGCTACCGATCCCCGTCGGGGATCTCGCGCCGGGGCCGCTGGCCGCTAGTGCAGTTGGCCGGGTTCGACCTCGACCGAGGCGCCGTCACCATGGCCTCGGGTGGGCAGGAGGCGCACGATCAGACGCGTCGATTCACTCAGGCGAAGGCCGGCAGGGATGGTCAGGGCGAAGCGCTGGACCTTGGCCGGCTCGGCCGGGGAGAAACCCCGCTCCGGATAGACCCCGAACCGGCCGATCTCGACGGTGTCCGCACCGTTCCGGGCCTCGACGACGACCTGGACCGGCCCGTCCGTGGCCGGGCGGAAGCCCAGCACGTTGATGTCGACCTGCCGGAACGGGCCGGCGGCCAGAGAGGCCTCCGGCGCGCGGGTGAGCGGGATCGTCGTCGGTTGCGCCACCGTGGCCACGAACCGTTCCGAGTGCGCGCAGGCGGCGGACGCGAGGCTCGCCGTGGCGAGCACCAGCGCCGCCGTCGATCGCCACATCCTTCGATCAAGCCGCATGTCCGACCGCGATCCGCCGGCTGTCTCAGTTGGAGATGAGACTAACCTCGATCGCGCCGGGTGTCGCCGTGCCCGTTGCGCCCGCCGCGCCGCGGCTGGTCACCGCGACGAGCTGCAGCCGGATACTGCCGGCGGCCGTGCCGTGGGACCGCTGCAACGCCGCGGTGAGGTCGACGACGAAGGACGGCGGGCTACCGTGGCCGGCATGGTCCCCGTGGTGGAAGACCCCGAAGGTCCCGACATAGTGGGGATCGGTGATCGGGGTGTGTTCGGATACGCCGTCGGCGTCGACGAACACGCGGAACATCGTCGCCTGCGGGTCGGTGATCGCGACGTCTCGCAAGAAGGCCAGCACCCGCGGGCCGGCCGCGGCGCGTTCCTGCGCCGCCGCGAAGTCCATCAGGTCGACGCCGGAGCTCACCTGCGGGCGTTGCCGCACGGCGCTGAGGCCTGCGGCGGGGATGGCGACCGCCACCTCCAGCGGCTGGCCGGCCCTGGCCGTCGCCGCGTTGGGCACCACCACCGTGGCGACGCCGGCGGTCGGGCTGGCCACCGTCTCCGGCAAGGCGAACATGGCCGTCAGCGTGTTGGTCAGGCGCGTCCGGGTGGGCGACGGCGGGCGCCTGGCGGGCAGGCCGTAGGTGTAGCCGAGCGTTTCCGGGACGTAGAGGTCCGAGACCTTGGGCGACCAGGCCGTCCCGTCGGCGTGCACGAAGTTGTTCGTGAAGGTCATGTTGGTCCACAGCCGGTCGGTGGAGTTGGCGTTGTGGACGTTCCAGAGCGCCCAGATCCGATCGATGTTCGCATGGTGCATGAAGAAGATCGGGTCGCGCGGCGATGACGCCGACGGCATCCAGCCGCCGATGTCGTTGTGGACCATGTTGTGGGCGTTGCCCTCGAGGATGCCCTGGCGCCCGCCTCCGGCCGGCACCCAGGACGGGTCGAGGTTGTTCTGCCGCCGGTTGCGGCTGGTGCCGAAGGTCTCGTACCCGGTGGCCGCCAGGATGCTCTGGAGAACGGCAGGCCCCACGTTCTCGGCCGGCATCGGCTCGGCGCGCGGCCAGGTCCGCTCCCATCCGGCATCCGTCACGCACAGCCAGTTCGGCTTGCCGTCCGGGGTGGTGGGATCGAGGAAGACCTCCGGCATCAGCGGGTTCGCCGTCCAGTCCCAGTAGGGCATCGCGAAGGCGTTGTTGCCGGTCAGCTTGCGGACGATGCGTTCGTACATGGCCGTGAAGGCGCGATGCCACGGCAGGAAGTACCAGTCGCCGTGCGGGCAGAAGTGGTAGGTGTTCGGGTCGGTCCCGTGGATCGAGGCCAGCGCCAGCCAGCTGAGCTTATCGGTGGCGGCCTTCTGCTTCATGATCCCCACGGCGTCGCGGTAGGTCGCGACGATCGGGTCGTTCCACGCCAGGCCCTCGAGCGAGCGCCGCTTCGGCGGCGCGGCCTTGGCCAGGGCCGTGACGCCGGCCAGGGAGCTGGCGATCACGCCCGCGCCGATCGCACCGTGCAACAAAACCTCACGCCTCGAGCTCATGGTCGATCTCCTGCGATTGATGTTTGGCCGTCAGGGTTCCTCTGGAAGTTTGAGCGCGGCGTCAGGGCATCTGGACCGCGATGACGGGTACGGGGCGGGTCACGGGTGCGCCATGGCCATGGGCGCCGCGCCCGGCAGCACGATCTGGACGTTCTGCATCATCCCCTGATCCTCGTGGTCGAGGATGTGGCAGTGCAGGACGTATTCGCCGATGTAGCGCTGATAGCGGGTCCGGATGATGATCGTGTAGATGCCGACCGGCTGGCCCGGCAGCTGGGCGCTCTTCACCCAGATCGTGTCCTTCCAGGCGCCCTTCAGGCCCGGGTAGTTCAGGTCCGGCGCACCGCCGGCGTAGTCGTCCACCGCGCCGGGCGCGCTCACATCCTTGCCGTTCGGATCCAGGATCGCGACGATCTGGAACGGGTTCACATGGATGTGGAAGGGGTGGCTCACGAACTCCGACTGCAGCCGCCACTCCTGGGCGTGGCCGAGCGTCAGGGTTCGGTCGATGCGGTCGGGCTGGTAGGGGCGTGGCGCATAGTCCTGCGATCCCACCTCGAAAAGCAGCGGGCCGGTCGGCGGGAAGGCGATGTTGAAGAGCACCTTCTGCACAGGCTCGTTGGCGATCTCGGCGTCGGTGACGTCCGCGTGGGCGGTGAAGCGGGTGAGCTTCAGCCCGGCCTGCAGGTCGTCGACCACAGACTGTCGCACAGCCAGCGGCATCCGCGCCTTGGCGGCGGCGACGAGCTGGGCGGTGACGAAGGCCGGGATGTCGGCCACGTCCTGGCCCTTCGCCACCGTGACCTTGCCGAGGACGCTGGTCGCCTTCTGCTCGGCGGTCACCGAGCCGCTGGCGGTGACGGCGGCATTGATCATGCAGTAGTCGCCGGCGGCCGGGAACACGATCAGCAGGTCGTTGCGGTAGGCCGGCTGCAGCACCAGCTGGGTCTTCAGCGCGGCGCGCCCGGCGGTCAGGCCGTCGTTGGCCACGACATAGAAGGGGATCGGGTCGCCGACGCAGTAGGCGGCCTTGAAGGCCTCGCCGTCCTGCGGTGCAGGGCCGTTCAGGGCCTTGGCGCCCTCGGGCGTCATCCTCTGGAACTGCAGGGCGATGGTGTCGCGGACGCCGGCGTGGATGAGCCGCCAGCGGGCCAGCTGTCCGGCGGTGGCGTTCAGCGTGGCCAGCACCTGGCCGTTGATGCTGGTGTAGCGGGCCGACCCCTTCCACGATCCCGGGCCGAAGCCCGTGTGCAGGGGACTGCCGTCGTCATAGGTCTCGATGCCGCCGACGTCGCCGGGATCGCAGACCCAGGCGACGACGATCGGCGGGCCGGTGGGATTGGGGTTGGGCTTGGTCTTGACCTTGATGTGGCCGTTGGCGTCGAGGCATCCGTACTGGATCTGCTGGAAGAGGACGACCTGCTCGGGGATCGGCTTGCCGCCCTGGTAGAGCAGGGTCTCGAGGTCGCCGTTGGCCCCGGGGGACGGCAGGCGATCGCCGCGGATGATCAGCGCCCCGGCCATCCCGCTGGCGACCTGCAGGGCCGTCGAGCCGTGCCGGTGGGTGTGGTACCAGAAGGTGCCGGCGGGATGGTCCCGGGGGATGTTGTACTCGTAGCCGAACTGGGCGCCGGGATCGATCGACAGCAGCACGTTGTCGCTGTTGCCGGTCGGGCTGACCCACAGCCCGTGGGCGTGCAGGTTGGTGCCGTTGAAGCAGTGCGGCGTGTTCATCGCCATGTGCGCGGAGGCGCAGCTGGGGTCGGCGGGCAACTGGTTGTCGAGTTCGATCCGCACCGTGTCGCCCGGCGCCGCCTCGATGGTCGGGGCGACATAGGGCGTGTCCGGCGAGACGTCGGTCCCGTTGTAGCTGCGCAGGCGAACGTGGTCGTAGGTCTGGGTGGCCGGATTGTAGATGCGGCCGTCAGTGTAGACGATCTTCAGGTGGAGCTGGGTGTCGAGCGCCTTCGGGCCCGGCGGCGCCGACAGGAAGTTCTGCTGCGTCTTGAGCGCCATGGCCTCCGGCGCGGTGACCTTGCCCAGCACCCGCGGATTGCCGGCGACCCGGTCCTGGGCCCGAGCGCCGGCTGCGGCCGAGTTCCCCAGGATGACGGCTCCGATGACCAGGCCCGCTCGCAGGACCTTCGTTCCGAGAAGCATGACGCCCCCTTGGCGCCTTCAGGGCGCCGCCCCACGGCAACGCTAATCCGATGCGCGTAAAAGTGAAGTGCTAAATCAGAAGGTGTACGTCGCCGGAGGGGCGCTCAATTTGGCGGTCGCTCCTGGCGCTGCGGCGCGTCGGTCGGACGGGCATGCGCAAACGCATAGCGGGTCTGTGAAATTGCTGATCTATGCACTGTTCAG
>CBHTUE010000277.1:0-6298 GCA_966096115.1 uncultured Phenylobacterium sp. | reverse complement strand
CAGGAACGGCTGACCGACGCCGCGGCCCAGCGGACGCCGTGGCTTTCCACCATGACGCCCGCAGAACTGCTGATCGTCCGCACCCATGGGGCGCGCCCCCTCGCGACCGTCACCGGCACCTGCTGGTTCCAGTTCGGGCGCAGCTGGACCGAGGGCCATGTCAGCGGCTGGCGCACGGCCATCCAGCGCCTTGTGGCCGAAGCCCGCGCGTGCGGCGCCAACGCCATCGTCGATGTGAAGATGCGCACCTCCGCCGCCGAGGGGTCCAGCATGGACTACACCCTCGTGGGCACGGCGATCCGCTTCGACAGCCTGCCGCCGGCGGAGAATCCCGTCGTGGCCACGACCTCGGCGCTGGAGTTCGTGCGCCTGCTGGAAGCCGGGATCGTGCCCACCGGCATCGCCGTGGGCGCCGAGTACCAGTGGCTGACCGACAACTGGGGCGGCATGTCCGGCAGCATCTTCTCGGGCAACCAGCCGCTGACCACGCTGGGGAACTTCTGGGAGCGGGTGCGCCGGCGCGCCCACTACGAACTGCGTCAGGACGCGGCCACGCAGGGCAACGGCGTCCTGGCCCACACCCACTTCGGCCAGCTGATCAAGCAGGAAGTCGAGAAGCAACCCGACCGCTACCTGGGCCGCCACATCGTGGTGGGCACGGTGGTGGCCTGCCGGCCCGGCGACGCGCTGCGGCTCGGCATCGAGACCGTGGTCGACATGAACGACGAGGTCTCACCGCTGTTCGGCGGTGAGGCGAAGGTGACCATGCCCTACCTGAGCGACGCGGAAGAGGGAGCCATCTGAATGACCGGCACGGCCAACATCCCGGCCCATGCGCTGGAGCGGCTCAAGGGTTTGCGCGGCCAGGGACATCCGGGCGGCATCTTCACCTCGGACTTCTCGGTCAACGAGTTCCTGCTGGTCCGCAAGGCTGGCTTCGAGCCCGTGGGCCTGTGCGTCGGCTCCTGCATCTACCACGTGGGCATCCAGTACAGCTCCTGGTCCAAGAACCAGGAGATGACGGTGCTCTCCCAGGCCATGTACCACGCGCGCGAACTGGCCATGGAGCGCATGCGCGAGGAGGCCACCGACATGGGCGCCGACGGCATCGTCGGCGTCCGGCTGACCGTGAAGCGCCAGGAGTGGGACTCCAACGTGCTGGAGTTCGTCGCCATCGGCACCGGTGTGGTCCATGCCTCGGGCCAGCCCACCTACAAGGGGCCGAAGGGGCGTCCGTTCACCTCGGATCTTTCGGGCCAGGACTTCTGGGTGCTGCTGCAGGCCGGCTACCGGCCGCTGGAGCTGGTGATGGGCAGCTGCGTCTACCACGTCGCCCATCGGGGGCTGTTCAAAACCCTGGGCGCGATCGGCCAGAACGTGGAGCTGACCAACTTCAGCCAGGCGCTCTACGACGCCCGCGAAATCGCCATGGAGCGGATGCAGCACGAGGCCACCGAGGCGGGCGCCGAGGGCGTGGTCGGGGTCGAGTTGCACGAGGGCAACCACAACTGGCAGCCACACATCATCGAATTCTTCTCGGTCGGCACCGCGGTCACGCCGATCAGCGCCGAACACACCATCCCCGACCCGCAGCTGGTCCTGTCGGTGAACAGCTAGGCCCCGAAGATCGTCCCCGGCGGAAAAGTGGACATCTGCACGCCCACCAGCACCATCTGGCCGGCGCTCATCATGATGACGGTGTCGCCGCCGACCTGCTGCACCGTGAAGGTCGTGCCGGGGTCGAGCAGCACGCGGTCGCCCTGGGCCACGCTGAAATCCAGCACGCGGTCGATCCCGGCGTCGCTGAAAGTGTGGAACAGGTCGGCGCCGGCCCCGCCGGTCATGGTGTCGTCGCCCTTGTCGCCCGAGACGAAGTCGTCGCCCGAGCCGCCCGCCAGGGTATCGTTCCCCTGCCCGCCGCGGACGGTGTCGTTCCCGTCGTCGCCGTTGGCCGTGTCGTCGCCCAGGTTGCCGTAGACGTAGTCCTGCCCCGCCCCGCCGAACAGCAGGTCCAAGTCCTTGCCGCCCACGCAGTAGTCGTCGCCCGCCCCGGTCGAGACCGTGTCGTTGCCCATGTTGCCGTTGGCGTCGTCGAAGTTGCCCGCGCCCAGCAGGCTGTCGTTGCCGTCGTCGCCGCGCAGGTAGTTGCCCGCCGCACCCGCCGATCCGCCATCCACCGTGTCGTCGCCCGTAGAGCCCGAGATCGAGTCCGAGCCCGCGCCGCCACTGATGCTGTTGGCGGCCGAGTTGCCCAGCACCGTGTCGTCGCCGGAACCGGCGCGGACGTTCTCGATCACCGTGTCGGTGTTGGTCGCGAAGTTGTTGGACCAGGTGTAGGTGCTGGGCTTGTCGATGTAGTTGGCGATGAAGCTGGGCGAGAAGTTCGGGAACTTCGCCTGCCAGAACGCGATCTGCGCGGGGATCGAGAAGTAGTCGATGCTGGAGAATGTCCCTGGCGTCAGGTTGATGCTGGACGCCCGCGCGTGGGTCGACAGGTCGATGGTGTCGTTGCCGCCCTGGTCGATCAGGGTGGCCATCAGCGCCGAGCCTTCGGTGAAGGTGTAGGTGGTGGAGCCGGTGTCGACGCCGGTGGCCGGGCCGTACACCCCCTGCAGGGCGATGATGTCCAGCAGCATCGGCGTCGACGGCTGCACCGAGACCGTCGTGGCCAGCAGGGTCCCCCCGTCCAGGTTGAACTGGCGCATGCCGCTGTCGAGGAAGTCCGTGTAGGACATCACCGTGTAGCGGGTGTTCTCGAACTCCGCGGGCAGGCTTGCGCCGTCGAACGGATGCTTCAGCCCCAGCGCGTGGCCGAGTTCGTGCAGGAAGGTCTCGTACAGGAAGTCGCCCGCCACCGCGGGGTCGTTCTTGTAGTCGTCGTCGATCCAGATATCGCCGTGGAAGCCCGCGATCGCGCCCCCCGCCAGCGGCGGCCGATAGGCATAGGCCGCAGGGTCGTCGTCGCTGTAGTCGGAGGTGTTGGTGAAGGCGACGCGGATCTGGCCCTGGCTGCTGGCGTTGTCCGGCACCTCGAACAGGTCGAGGTTGATCACCCGTTCCCAGGCCGCGATGGCGTTGACGAAGGCGGCTCGCTGCTCGCCGTTGAGGACGCCGAAGCTGGCGTTGTAGGGCTCCTCGTTCGACGCATAGGACGCCGGCGACCAGACGTTCGTGCCCACGTTGGGGATGCTGTAGCTCAGCGAGCCGCTCGCCCACCGTTCGCCGGTGGCGTAGCGCAGGCCGGCATAGACCTCCGCGGTCGTGATCGTACCCAAGGGGTCCCCCTGCCGTTGCTCACCGGCGTCCACACGTTATGCGATAGGTACGGTTGGCTGATTGTGAATTCTTCGCAGAGCCGGCCGATCCGTGGGAGGGTGGCCAAAACGCCGGAGGACGACGCCGTGGGCTACAGCCACATCCTGTACGAGGTGAGCGAGGGGATCGCGACGGTCACCCTGAACCGGCCTGACCGGCTGAACGCCTGGACGGGCACGATGGCGCGCGAGATGCGCCAGGCCATGGAGGCCGCCGCCGGCCACCCGGAGGTCCGCGTGATCGTGCTCACCGGCGCCGGGCGCGGCTTCTGCGCCGGGGCCGACATGAACGACCTCAGCGACATCAGCGCGGCGGGCGCCACAACCACCTCCGCCCGCCCGTTCGAGCCGCTCGATCCAGGCGCGAAGGCCGACTACCAGCACCCGCAGACCTGGCTGCCCACGGTCGGCAAGCCGATCATCGCCGCCATCAACGGCCCGTGCGCCGGGATGGGCGTGGCGATCAGCCTGTTCTGCGACCTGCGCTTCGTCGCCGACAGCGCCGCTTTCGTCACCGCCTTCTCCCGCCGCGGCCTGATCGCCGAGCACGGGACCAGCTGGATGCTCACCCGGCTGACCGGCCATTCGCGCGCCCTGGACCTCCTGCTGTCGTCGCGCCGCGTCAGCGGCGACGAAGCCTACCGCATCGGCCTGGCCGACCGCGTGTTCCCGGCCGACGTGCTGATGGCCGAGACCCGCGCCTATGCCCGCGAACTGGCCGAGAAAGTGTCGCCGCGCTCCATGCGGGTGATGAAGAAGCAGCTTTGGGACGGATTGCTGCAGGGCCTTCGCGAAGCCATGGTGGACGCCGACCGCGAGATGGCCGAAAGCCTGAAGACCGACGATTTCAAGGAGGGCGTGGCGCACTTCGTCGAGAAACGGGCGCCGCGGTTCATGGGGGTATGAGCTTGATGAACGCCGCGCTGATGCTGCTCGCCATCGTGACCTCGCCAGGGCCGACACACCTCGAGCCGGCCGGCGCGGCGCCCGAGCCCGCGGTGCGGCCCTACACCGCCTTCAAGTGTGAGGGCGGCGGCAACCTCACCGCCCAGTTCACCAACCGCGACGCCAAGCTGATCGCCATCGTCGACGCCGGCGACGGCCCGCACGCCCTGCCGATCCGCCCCTGGGACGGTGGCGCGCCCAAGATCACCTGGAGCGACGGCAGGCGCACGCTCACCTGGAGCCCCGGCGTCCAGATCATGTGGATGGACGGCGCCTCACACCGCATGTGCGGCAGCGCCGGCCACCACCAGCACTAAATTCAGCACCGCTCATCCCGGCGAATGCCGGGACCCAGATGGAATGGCGCTGAGGCAAGCTCGATGAGCGCTGAGCCCATCCAATCGGCGTCAGCGTTTTGCGATCTGGGTCCCGGCATTCGCCGGGATGAGCGGAAATATTATGGCTGAGCGCCCCTACCGCACGTCCAGCCCGGCCAGGTCGCCCTTCTCGCGCCAGGATTTGGCCAGCGCGAAGAAGGCGTCGGAGCCGGGGCCGTACAGCCCATCGAACAGCCCCTGCCCTTCGCCGGCCTTGCCCTCGCCGTTGTAGTAGCCGGGGGTGCAGTCCTGGCGGAAGGCCAGGTTGTTGAGCGCCATCTTCCGGATGGTGTCGCCCCACTCCTGCACCGCCTCGGGTGTCGGCTCGACCACCTGGGCCTGACGCAGGCCCGCGGCCTTCACCACCTCGGCCACGTGGCGCGCCTGTTCCTCCAGCATGTGCGGGAAGTTCGGGGTCAGGGTGTTCTGGGTGATGCCCAGGTGGAAGCAGTTGGGGAAGCCGTCGGTGTAGAAGCCGTGCAGCGTCTTCAGGCCCCCGGCCCAGCGGTCGGTGAGCGTGCGGCCGTCCTTGCCGTACACCTCGAACCCGGCGCGCCGCGTGTAGGCGGTGCCGACCTCGAAGCCGGTGGCGAAGATGATGCAGTCGACCTCGTAGTGGACGCCGTCGAACCACAGGCCCGTCTCGTCGATGCGGTCGACGCCACGGCCCAGGGTGTCCACCAGGGTCACGTTCGGCCGGTTGAAGGTGGGCAGGTAGTCGTCGTTGAAGGTCGGCCGCTTGCAGAACTGGCGGTACCAGGGCTTCAGCTTCTCGGCCGTCGCCGGGTCCTTCACCGTGGCGTCCACGCGGGCGCGGACCTGGTTCATTTTCTTGAAGTCCGACAGTTCCATCTGCTGGCCCAGTTCCTCGGGCGTCAGCGTACCTCCGGTGGACAGTCGGGCGACCACCGCGGCGCCCAGGTTGCGGATGATGTCGGTCCAGCCGTCATGCACCAGGTCCTCGTCCTGCGGCAGGCCCGAGACCAGGGTGTTGAAGTTCTGCATCCGCCGCTTCTGCCAGCCGGGCGACAGGGTCTTCACCCACTCCGGATCGGTCGGCTTGTTGCCGCGGACGTCCACGGACGAGGGCGTGCGCTGGAAGACGAACAGCTGCTTGGCGTGCTTGCCCAGGTGCGGCACGCACTGGATCGCCGTCGCCCCGGTGCCGATGATCGCCACGCGCTTGTCGGCCAGCTTGTCCAGCCCGCCCTCGGACGAACCGCCCGTGTAGGCATAGTCCCAGCGGCTGGTGTGGAAGCTGTGGCCCTTGAAGGTCTCGATGCCGGGGATGCCGGGCAGCTTCGGGCGGTTCAGCGGGCCTGAGGACATCACCACATAGCGCGCGTGCATGGCGTCGCCGCGGTTGGTGGTGATCAGCCAGCGCTTCTCCGCCTCGATCCACCGCATCTCGGAGATCTCGGTCTGGAAGCAGGCCAGGCGGTAGAGGTCGAAGGTCTCGCCGATCCGTTTCGCATGCGCCCGGATCTCGTTGGCGAAGCTGTACTTCTCCTTCGGGATGTAGCCGGTCTCTTCCAGCAGCGGCAGGTAGATGTAGGCCTCGATATCGCACTGGGCGCCGGGATAGCGGTTCCAGTACCAGGTGCCGCCGAAGTCGCCGCCCTTCTCGATGATGCGGATGTCCTGCACGCCCGCCTCGCGCAG
>CBHTUE010000276.1:0-6340 GCA_966096115.1 uncultured Phenylobacterium sp. | reverse complement strand
ACCAGGGCGTGGGTGGCGATGTCGCCGTCGGTGACCGGCAGCTTGGTCCCGCTGAGCTTGCCGCCCGAGACGCTCGCCTGCAGCGCCGAGGCCGTCAGCACGCCGGGGCCTTCGGAGGTGGCGACGCAGCCGATCACCTCGCCGGCCGCGATCTTCGGCAAGAGCGCCGCCTTCTGCGCGTCGCTCCCGGCCAGCATCACCGCCTCTGCCAGGAAGTAGACCGTCGAGGCGAACGGGATCGGCGCCACGGCGCGGCCCAGCTCCTCCGCGATCACGCACAGTTCCAGGTGGCCCAGCCCGAGCCCGCCGTGCTCCTCGGGGATCGCCGCGCCCAGCCAGCCCTGCTCGGCCACGGCTTTCCACAGCTTCTCGTCGAAGGCTTTCTTGTCGTCGTCCAGCACCTTGCGCACGGCGGCGGTGGAGCAGTTGGCGTCGAGGAACCGGCGGGCCTCGCCCGCGAGGTGCTTCTGGTCGTCGGAGAAGTCGAAATTCATGGCCCTTTTCCTGCCGGTAGGCCCGGCCTGGCGTTTCCTGGCCGCAGCATTGCGCGCGGAGCGCGAGCAAGAAAAGTATGACCTCGCGTCACCGCGCCGGCGCGTAGCCACCGCTCTTCGAGAACCGGCCGACGATCCGCCCTTCCTGCCACAGCTCCGCGCCGGAGCCGGACAGCCGCAGGAGGCGGGCCTTCTCGATCGCCTGGCCGTCGTCCAGGGCCTGCAAAGCGTCGCCCAGCCTAAGCCGGCCGCCCTCCGCGACGTGATACAGTCGATATTGCAGCACGCCCGTAGCCCCGACTTCGGTCCCCGCCGCCAATCTGCTGGCGCCCGGCCGGGTTGTCTGTCGCATTCCTGACAGGCGAGCGCCGTTCGCAGCCGACGCCTTGGCGCCGCCCAACTCACTGGCCTAGATGGGCCATGCGAACCGAAACGCCCGAGCCGATCCGGCTCTCCGACTACCGCCCGCCCGCGTTCCTGGTGGACGAGGTGCATCTCACCTTCCTGCTGGAGCCCAACACCACCCGGGTGAAGGCGAAGCTGGCGGTCCGCCGCAACGGCGATCATGCCGACCCGCTGGTGTTCAACGGCGAGCGGTTGAAGGCGGTCTCGGTGGCGATCGACGGCCGCGCGCTGGGCGAGGGCGAACTGACCATCGACGCCGAGTTCCTGACCATCCCGAATTGCCCCGACACCTTCAGCCTCGAGACCGAGGTCGAGATCGATCCGGAGAACAACAAGGCGCTGGAAGGCCTCTACATGTCCGGCGGCCGCTTCTGCACCCAGTGCGAGGCCGAGGGCTTCCGCAAGATCACGTGGTGGCCGGACCGGCCGGACGTGCTCAGCCGCTACACGGTGCGGATCGAGGCGGACAAGAAATACCGCCACCTGCTGTGCAACGGGAACCTGCTGGAGAAGGGCGCCCTGCCCGGCGACCGCCACTTCGCGGTCTGGAACGACCCCTTTCCCAAGCCCAGCTACCTGTTCGCCCTGGTGGCCGGCGAACTGGACGTGCTGGAGGACAAGCTCACCACCATGTCCGGCCGGGTCGTCGACCTGCGCATCTACGTCGACACCGGCATGGCGCCGCGCGCCGCCTATGCGATGGACGCCCTGAAGCGTTCGATGAAGTGGGACGAGGAGGCCTACGGGCGCGAGTACGACCTCGACCTGTTCATGATCGTGGCCGTCCGCGACTTCAACTTCGGGGCCATGGAGAACAAGGGGCTGAACGTCTTCAACTCCTCGCTCCTGCTGGCCGACCCGGCGACGGCGACCGACGTGGACTACGAGCGCATCGAGGCGGTCGTGGCGCACGAGTACTTCCACAACTGGACCGGCAACCGCATCACCTGCCGCGACTGGTTCCAGCTGTGCCTGAAGGAGGGCCTGACGGTCTTCCGCGAACAGGGCTTCTGCGCGGACATGCGCGGTCATGCCGTGGGCCGCATCAAGGCGGTGAAGGCGCTGCGCATGCGCCAGTTCGCCGAGGATCAGGGCCCGCTGGCCCACCCGGTGCGCCCGGCCAGCTTCATGAAGATCGAAAACTTCTACACGGCCACGATCTACGAGAAGGGCTCGGAGGTCATCGGCATGCTGAAGACCCTGATCGGGGCCGAAGCGTTCCGGAAGGGGATGGACCTCTACTTCGAGCGGCACGACGGCGAGGCCACGACGGTCGAGGCCTTCATCCAGTGCTTCGCCGACGCCTCGGGCCGGGACCTGACGCAGTTCTTCGCCTGGTACGAACAGGCCGGCACGCCGCGGGTGAACATGGAAGGCGTCTATGACGAGGACGCCCGGACCCTGGAGCTGACCTTCACCCAGGCCAACCCGCCCACCACCGGGCAGGCCGATAAGCGCCCGGTGCCGATCCCGGTGACCGTGGGCCTGCTGGACCCCGAGGGCCGCACCCAGGCCTTCCGGCGCGACGGCGTGGCGGTGGACGAGACCGTGATCGTGGTCGACGCGGCTGAGACCAAGGTCACCCTGACCGGCGTCGACGCCGCCCCGGTGATCTCGGCCCTGCGCGGCTTCTCGGCCCCGGTGGTGCTGAAGACCGACGCCGAGCCCAAGGACCGCTACCTGCAGCTGGCTTCGGACCCAGACTTGTTCAACCGCTGGGAGTCCGGCCAGGAACTGGCCTCCGACCTGATCCTCAGCCGCGCCGGCGGCAAGCCGAACGAGGTCGGCGAGGAGCGCTACGCAGAGGCGGTCGGCCGTGCGCTCAACGACCAGGCCTCCGACAATGCTTTCAAGGCCCTGCTGCTGGCCCTGCCGGCGGAGACGGACCTGGCCCTGCTGCGCAGCCCGGTCGACCCGGCGGCGATCCACGACGCCCGCGAGGCCCTGCGCCTGCGCCTGGCGCTGCATCTGAACGGCGAACTGCGCCGGCTGCACACCGGCCTGCAGGACCTGGGCGAGTTCTCGCCTGATGCGGCCGGCGCCGGTCGCCGCGCCCTGCGCAACGCCGCGCTGGACCTGATGGCCGCCAATCCGCGCCACGACATCGCCGACATCGCCTTGGGCCACTACCAGGCGGCGGTGAACATGACCGACGCCATCGGCGGCCTGAACGCCCTGATGCTGATCGGCGGCACGGCCTATGACGAGGCGCTGGCCGACTTCTACGCCCGCTGGAAGAACGAGCCCCTGGTGATCGACAAGTGGTTCGCCCTGCAGGCCCGCGACTCATCAGAAGAGGCGCTGGGTCGCATCCTGGGGCTGACCACGCACCCGGACTTCGACGTCCAGAATCCCAACCGCCTGCGGGCGCTGGTCTCCAGCTTCGCCAACTTCAACCCGGCCCGTTTCCACGAGCCTAGCGGCGCCGGCTACCGGTTCCTGGCCGACCAGATCATCGCCGTGGACCGCTTCAATCCGATGACCGCCGCGCGCCTGGTGGACCCCCTGGGCGGCTGGAAACGGCTCCGGCCCGAACTGGGCGCCTTGATGAAGGCGGAGTTGGAACGGATTGTCGCGGTCGAGGGACTGTCGAAGAATGTTTACGAATTGGCCACTCGCGCCCTCTCTTGATGCGGCATCAACTCACGATGACCGTGGGTGGCGGATCAGCTTAGACTCCTAACGACCGGTGTCGGGTCCCGGTTCAGGGGTGGAGGAGCGGCGGCCTTGGCCGAACGCGGGGGACAGAGCTTTGCGGGAGTCACGCCCGAGCGGCGTGCACGCGATCGCTTGTCCGCGACGCGCCGCCAGTCGTTTCCTGGAATCGTGGCTGTCCTGGCCCTGCTGGCGGTGTTCACCCTGCTGGGCCTGGCGCGCATAGCCAGCCTCACCAATGTCATGCCCGAGCTGGTGGGCTGGTTCCTGGTGCCGGTGGCGGTGGCCTTTGCGCTGGGCGTCCTGCTGATCCTGGAGATGCGCCGCGTCGAGAAGGTGCAGGCCGCCCGCAGCGATTCCGAACAGCGCTTCCGCATGGCCGTCGAGGCCGCCCGCTGCGGCATCTGGGAATGGGATCTGGCCGCCGACAAGATTTTCATGTCCGAGGTCACCGCCTCGCTGTTCGGCTGGCGCGCCGGCGAGGTGGAAGGCCAGCAGGTGCTGGACCGCGTCGCCGCCGGCCACCGCGACGACATGCGCGAGGCGCTCTCGACCGCCGCCATCTACGGCGACTTCGACGTCAGCTTCCGGGTACCGCCGCTGGCCGGGGCGCGGCCGGTGTGGATCGACTTCCGCGGCCGCGGCTTCGGCGAGGCGCCCGAGGGTGGCTTCGCCCGCATCATCGGCGTGGCGCTGGACGTCACCGAGGAGCGCCTGGCCCAGGCTCGGGCCCAGTCCGCCGAAAGCCGGCTGCGCGACGCCATCGAGAGCACGTCCGAGGCCTTCGTGTTGTGGGACCGCAACGGCCGCATGGTGATGTGCAACAAGAACTTCCGCAGCTACTTCCAACTGGACCCGGAAGTGCTGAAGGCCGGCGTCGGTCGCGAGCAGGTGGAACGCGCCGCGCGCATGGCGATCCGCCAGGAATACCCCGCTCCCGGCGGCCGCCGCGGCGTGCGTGAGGCCGAGCTCTCCGACGGCCGCTGGGTGCAGATCTCGGAACGCCCCACCGCCGAGGCCGGCCTGGTGGTCACCGCCGCCGATATCACCGTGCTGAAGACCCAGGAGGAGGCCCGCCGGATCAAGGAGGAGGAGCTCCGCCGCGCGGTCATCAACCTGGAACAGAGCCAGGAGCAGCTGAGCGAACTGGCCCGCAAGTACGAGAGCGAGAAGATCCGCGCCGAGAGCGCCAGCCAGGCCAAGAGCGAGTTCCTGGCCAACATGAGCCACGAGCTGCGCACGCCGCTGAACGCCATCAACGGCTTCTCCGAGATCATGGCGGCCGAGATGTACGGCCCGGTCGGCGACGCCCGCTACCGCGACTACGCCCGCGACATCCTCAACTCCGGCCAGCACCTCCTGAACCTGATCAACGACATCCTCGACATGTCGAAGATCGAGGCCGGCAAGATGAGCCTGCGCTTCGAGCCGGTGTGCCTGGAGGAGATCGCCGAGGAGGCGCTGCGCCTGGTGCGCAACCGCGCCGAGGCGGCCGGCCTGTCGCTGATCCTGGACTTCGTCGACCTGCCCGACGTCGAGGCCGATCACCGGGCGATCAAGCAGGTGCTGCTGAACCTGCTCTCCAACGCCATCAAGTTCACCCCGCGCGGCGGCCGCGTCACCGTGCGCGGCGAGCGGCGCGAGGACGCGCTGGGCGAGCGCGTGCGGATCGGCGTGCAGGACACCGGCATCGGCATCTCCGCCCAGGACCTGGAACGCCTGGCGCGGCCGTTCGAGCAGGTCGAGAGCCAGCACTCCAAGACCACCCAAGGCACCGGCCTGGGCCTGGCGCTGTCGAAGTCCCTCGTCGAAATGCATGGCGGCCTGATCGACCTGAAGAGCGCTCCCGGCCAGGGCACGGTCGCCAGCTTCTCCCTCCCGGTCCGCCAGAGCCGCGCCGCCATCGCGTCCGCCGACGCCGCGGCGGCCTGACCTAGGGCTGTCTCGGCCTTCGCAGCGCCGGTCGCGCCAAGGCCTCCCCGAACTTCGCGCGATCCGCCGGCGGCAACTTCGCGGCGAAGGCCACCAGGCGCCTATCCATCTCCGCGCGGCTTTCCTGCTCCAGGGCCCGGGCCTGCTTCAGGGCCGCCTGCTTGGCGTCGGCGTCGAAGGGGTCGTCGCCGAAGCCCCGGAACGTCTGGCGGGTGAGTTGGCGCGCCTCGCGCACCTTCGGCCCGAAGGTCTGGGCAAAGTCCGGCATCTGGGCGCGCCAGGCCGCCTGCTGTTCGGGGCTCAGCTCGCGCACCGCGGCGGCCACGGGGCTGCGCGGGCGCAGGTCCGGCGGTCCGCGGTGCTGCTCCCGGCCCGCCAGGTGCACGCCCACGAAGGCGCCCACCACGAAGACGTTCAGCGCCAGCGAGACGAACAGCGCGGTCGGTAAGAGCCAGCGGGGCATCAGGCCGCCTCGTCGAAATAGCCGCCGACGTCCTCGTCGCCGACTGCGGCGACAATGGCGTCGGGGTCCTGGACCGTCGGCGCCGACAGCCGCGCGCCCAGCACCATCCCGGCGGCGCAGGCGGCCGCCAGTCCGGCGCCCAGGCCCGCCGGCGCCAGCCAGCCGAGCCGCCGCCGCACCGGCGCGGCGGGCGCGCCCGCGACGATGGCGTCCATCAGGCCGGTCGCCGCGCGGGGCGGGCTGTAGGCGGCCAGCGCGGCGTCCAGCTCGCCGGCCCGCGTCAGCACGCGCTCCGCCCACGTGGGCTCGGCCGCCATCAGCGCCGCGGCGGCCTCGCGCTCGGCGGCCGGCCAGGCGGCGCGGGGGCCGCCGGAAGCCACGGCCCAGGCCG
>CBHTUE010000275.1:0-6362 GCA_966096115.1 uncultured Phenylobacterium sp. | reverse complement strand
TGGACGACCACGTCGCCCGCCTGGCCCTGGACCTGGGCTTCGCCCCCGACGCCATTACCCGCTGGCGCGACCTCCCGGATCCGCCAGCCGAAGCCTTCACCGCCGAACCGGACGCGGCGCACGACGACTGGCGCAGCTCGGCGTGAGACGCCGCGACCGCGCGAAGCGCCGTCATCCTGACCACGAAGGACACGAAAGACACGAAAGCGACCGTCGATCTGGAGCGGCCCAGCCCCTCCGGCGTCTTTCGTATCTTTTGTGTCCTTCGTGGTTGAATCGGCCTTTCGGGCCCTGTTCAGCGCGCGGCGTCCTGCAGCAGTTTCACCAGGCTGGGCGTGCCTTCGGCGTGGACGTCGGCCACGCGCCAGCCGGCCTTGGTCCAGGCGAGGTCGAGGGTGACGGACTGCGGCTCGCCGAAGTTCCGGAAGCGCACCTTCGCCGTGGCGCGCGACAGGGCCGCCGGCGTGACCGCCACCGTCACGCCGCGGATCTCATAGTCCTGGCAGTTGCAGATCGGGTCCCCGTCCAGGGTCCCGACGTCGCCCTTGGGCGTACGCGCGGCGTCGCGGCGGATCAGCGCCAGCAGGGCCGGGGAGAACGTCGCCCGGGCCTGGCGGCCCAGGTAGTCCGGCCCCGGCGGCTTCGCATAGGCCGCGTAGAGTCCCGCGACGAACGTCTTCGCCGCGCCCAGGTCCTGGGCCGCCGCCGGTGAAGCCAGCAACGCGACCAGAACCGCGAGGGCGCGAAGCGCCGTCATCCTGGAACCACGAAAGACACGAAAGACACGAAAGCCCGTGGACCCCGAACGGTCCAGCCCCTCCGACGCCTTTCGTGTCTTTCGTGGTTGAATCGGCCCTGTGGGCCAGGTCAGGCCTTCGCCAGTTCGCCCACCACGAAGGCGTCTTCCTCGGCGCGGACCAGGCCTTCCAGCACCTCGGGCAGGTCGTGCGGGTCGACCACCAGCACCAAGCCCAGGCCGCAGTTGAAGGTGCGGCGCATCTCGGCCTCGGCGACGCCGCCGGTCTGGGCCAGCCACTCGAACACCGGCGGCAACGCCCAGGCGTTCCAGTCGAAGCGCGGGACCAGGCCCTCGGCGATGGCGCGCGGCGGGTTCTCCACCAGGCCGCCGCCGGTGATGTGCGCCAGGCCCTTCACGCGGCCGGCCTTCAGGTGCGGCAGCACGGTCTTGATGTAGATCCGCGTCGGCTCCAGCAGCGCCTCGGCGAGCGTCTGGCCGTCGCTGAACGGGGAGGGCGCGGTCCAGGCCAGCCCCGAGCGCTCCACGATCCGCCGGATCAGCGAATAGCCGTTGGAGTGCGGCCCCGACGAGCCGATGCCCACCAGGATGTCGCCCTCGCGCTGGTCGCCCAGCCTGGGCAGCACCTTGTCGCGGTCGACGGCGCCGACGCAGAACCCGGCCATGTCGTAGTCGCCCTCGGAATACATCCCGGGCATCTCGGCCGTCTCGCCGCCCACGAGGGCGCAGTTCGCCTGCCGGCAGCCCTCGGCGATGCCGGCCACCACGCTCGCGGCGGCCTCCACGTCCAGCTTGCCGGTGGCGTAGTAGTCCAGGAACATCAGCGGCTCGGCGCCCTGGGCCAGCAGGTCGTTGACGCACATGCCGACGAGGTCGATGCCGACCGTCCCGTGCAGCCCTGTCTCGATCGCCACCTTCAGCTTGGTGCCCACCCCGTCGGTCGTGGTGACCAGCAGCGGATCGTCGTATCCGGCCGCCTTCAGATCGAAGAGGGCGCCGAACCCGCCCAGCGACGGCTCCGATCCCGAGCGCCGCGTGGACTTCGCCAACGGCTTGATGCGTTCCACCAAAGCCGCACCTGCGTCGATATCGACACCGGCTTGCGCGTAGGTGAGACCGTTTGGCCGTTCGGACATTTACGAACCCAGGCTAAGGAGTGCAGAGAAACGACACAAAGACGCGGGACTTGCAGAGTCGGCCGCGCGCGGGGCTATAGCTGATTTATGACGCCTATCACTACCACCGCCGAACTCGCGGCGTTTTGCGACAAGATCAAGGGCCAGCCTTTCGTCGCCGTCGACACCGAGTTCATGCGCGAGACGACCTACTGGCCGAAGCTGTGCCTGATCCAGGCGGCGGCGCCGTCGGCCGAGGCCTGTATCGACCCCTTGTCGGAAGAGATGGACCTCGGGCCGTTCCTCGAGATCATGCGCGACGAGACGATCCTGAAGGTGTTCCACGCCGCCCGGCAGGACGTGGAAATCTTCAACAACCTGCAGGCCATGCCCAAGCCGCTGTTCGACACCCAGGTGGCGGGCATGGCGGCCGGGTTCGGCGAGCAGATCGCCTATGACGCCCTGGTGCGCCAGATGCTGAAGATCGAGCTCGACAAGTCGAGCCGGTTTACGGACTGGGCGCGCCGGCCGCTGTCGGACAACCAGCTGACCTATGCGCTGGCCGACGTGACCCACCTGGCCGCGCTCTATCCGATGCTGCGCGAGCGGCTGGAGAAGGAAGGCCGCCTGGGCTGGGTGACCGACGAGATGGCCGACCTGACCTCGCCGGCCAACTACGACGTGGAGCCCGAGAACGCCTGGAAGCGGCTGCGCCCGCGCCGGCATACGGCCAAGTACCTGGCGGTCTACAAGGCCGTCGCCGCCTGGCGCGAACGCACGGCGCAACTGCGCGACCAGCCGCGCGGCCGGATCCTGAAGGACGAGGCGATCGACGAGATCGCGACCCAGGCGCCCACCGACGCCGACGGTCTGGACCGCCTGCGCTCGGTGCCCAAGGGCTTTTCCGGCTCGCGCTTCGGCCCGGACCTGGTGGCGGCTATTCGCGAGGCGCTGCGGGACCCCGAGGCCTACGCCCCGGTGATCGAGAAGACCCGGATGCCGGCGTCACCGGCGGCCGGCGCTGTGGTCGAGCTGCTGAAGGTGCTGCTGAAGGCGCGGGCCGAGGAGGCGGGCGTCGCCTCGAAGCTGATCGCCACGGTCTCCGACCTGGAGCAGATCGCCAACGACGACCGGGCCGATGTCGGCGCCCTGAAGGGCTGGCGGTTCGAGGCGTTCGGCGAGGACGCGCTCCGCCTGAAGCGCGGCGAGCTGGCCCTGGTGCTGGACGGCGCCCGCGTGCGGGTCGTCGAGGTGCGCCGGGCGCCGAAAGCGGCCGCGGCGGGCTGACCTCTCCAGTCGCTCCCCCTCTGGGGGAGCTGTCAGCGCAGCTGACTGAGGGGTTCCGCTCAGAAGACTGGAGAGCGCACGTTCATATTTGCGATCCGCGCCAACCCATGGCTTCCTGAGGACAACTCCAACCCTCTGATCGAACGTCGCTTTCCGAGCCCGTCCCGGACTTCTCCACAGGTCGTCCCCCTTACCCGTCACAGAAGCTCCACAGACCCTCGCGGCGGACCCATTGCGGGCGGCCCGGGTCTGAGAGAACCTGACTTTGCCGAGAGGAACTGCGGCGCGGCGGACCGGGCGACCGGGAAGCAGACGAGCAGGCGGCTCTCCAGATCGAAAGGCTTCGGGGCAACCCGGCGCCGGTGGCCTGGGGGGTACGGGAGACGAGGCGAGGCCGAACTGGGCAACCAGCGGAGCCGAGGCTCCCTCCCACCTCAAAGGCTCAGGTCCCCCAACGGATCTGGATCAGAGGGCGGTGTTGCGGGCGACCGTGGCGCCGCCCTCTTGCATTTGGGGCCCTCCGGTTGTGCACGGACGGCCGAAGGCCTTTGCGGTTGAGGGGCCGCGCGGCGGTCCCTCATTCCGACCCTCAGGCCATCTCCAGCTTCAGCTTCAGCGCCTGGGCCACGCTCTGCGCCCGGCGCTGGGTCTGCTCGCCCAGCAGCATGTCTTCCCAGCCCGCCAGGGCGCTGAGCGTCAGCCGGTCGCCCTTCATCGCCAGGCTGGACTTCTCCAGCAGCCGCGGATTGCGGCCCGAAAGGTCGCAGCCCAGCCGGATGGCCGAGCCCAGGGCCCGCGCCCGCTGGCGGCGCTCCTGCGTCAGCACGCGGCCAATGGGCGCGCCGTCCGCCGGCTGGGCGGCCGCGGAGTGGCGGGCGAAGGCGACGTACGCCAGGAACACCCGCTCCGGATGGTTCATGCCCGCCAGCGGCGCGCGCAGCACCTGCTCGAAGGCCAGGTCCGCGCGATGGTCCGGGTGCAGCCGCGCGCCGAGGTCGGCCAGGCGGCAGGCGGCGGCCAGCAGCACCGCGTCGCGCGGCCCGAACATCGGCGGCAGCGCCTCGAACAGCGGCGACACCCAGGCCTCCAGGGCGTGGCCAAGCTCCGGCCCGGCGCCGCGGAACGCCGCCAGCGCCTCGCAACCCTCGATCAGCGGGTCCAAGTCGCGGACCTCGGGCGGCATGGCGTCCAGCAGCATGCCCTCGCGCACCCCGTAGGCCGACACCACCACCCGCTCCACGCCTAACCGCTCGATCAGCCGGTCCAGCACCAGGGCGGAGTAGGGCAGGCTGTCGAACCGCTTCTTGGAGAGCCCCTCGATCCGCTCCAGCGACGAGCGGGACTGCCGCTGCACCAGCCGCGCCAGATCCAGGGCGTCGGCGCGGCCGATCTCGTACTGGTGGGCCACGTGCAGCGGATAGTCGGCCAGCTGCATGTGCAGCAGGGCCAGGTTGCGCCACGCGCCGCCGACGGCATGGAATTCCGGCGTCGCGTAGCGGTTGGCCATCGGGGCCAGGTGGTCGTCGATGATGCGGCGCGTGCGCTCGGCGTCCAGCGTCTTTGGCGCGCCCAGGGCGAAAGGCCCCAGCGGCAGCGTCGCGCCCTCCACCGGACCGATGCCGTTCAACCGCACCAGCTCCAGGCTGGACCCGCCCAGGTCGCCGACCACGCCTTGCGCGTCCGGCTGGCCGCAGATCACGCCCAGGGCCGCGTAGCGCGCCTCCTCCTCGCCGGAGAGGATGCGGACCTCAAGGCCCGTCTCATCCTTGACGCGCTTCAGGAACGCCTTGCCGTCCGCCGCCTCGCGCACCGCCGCCGTCGCCGCCGTGGTGACCTCCTCGGCCCGCCATCCGTCCAGCACGGCGCGGAACCGGCGCAGCGCCGAGATGGCAGCCTCGATGCCCTCGGGCGACAGGCGGCCGGAATGGGTCAGGTCCTTGCCCAGGCCCGCGACCACCTTCTCATTGTAGACGGTCCAGAGCGCGCGCCCGTCCACCCGGTAGATCACCAGGCGCACCGAGTTTGACCCGACATCGATGACGGCCGCCTGGCGGCCCTCCGGGCGGCTGGCGCTATCCCCGCGAGGCCACATTTTCGATCGCGCGCGGCATGTCCTTCACCCTCTGCCCGCGACCGGAAAGGCTCGGATTGGTCATGAAGTACTCGTGCGCCGAGAAGGCGTTCGGGTGGTCCCAGGCAGGATCACGCCTATAGCGGCCGTCGGCGTCCAGGGTCCAGCTTTGCGCCTCGTCTTTCAGGTTCGCCAGCATGATCTGCTGCAGGACCTGCTGGTGCACCGTCGGGTTCTCGATCGGCGTCATCACCTCCACCCGGCGGTCCAGGTTGCGCGGCATCCAGTCGGCGGACGACATGAACAGGCGCGCGTGCTGCGAGGGCATCGGGTGGCCGTTGGCGAAGGCGACGATGCGGCCGTGTTCCAGGTAGCGGCCGACGATCGACTTCACCCGGATGTTGTCCGACAGCCCCGGCACGCCCGGCCGCAGGCAACAAATCCCGCGGATCACCAGGTCGATGGACACGCCCGCCTGGCTGGCTGCGTAGAGCGCGTCGATGATCACCGGGTCGACCAGCGAGTTCATCTTGGCCCAGATCGCCGCAGGCTTGCCGGCGCGGGCGTTGTCGCCTTCCTCGCCGATCATCCGCAGCAGGTCACGCTTCATGGTGATCGGCGAGTAGGACAGCCGCTCCAGGCCGACCGGCTGGGCGTAGCCGGTGATGAAGTTGAACAGCTTGGCCGAGTCGCGGCCGTACGGCGGTTCGGTCGTGAACAGCGACAGGTCCGTGTAGATGCGCGCCGTGACCGGGTGGTAGTTGCCGGTGCCGAAGTGGCAGTAGCTGCGCAGCGCCTCGCCCTCCTTGCGCACCACCATCGAGAGCTTGGCGTGCGTCTTGTACTCGATGAAGCCGTAGACCACGTGGACGCCGGCGCGCTCCAGGTCGCGGGCCCACTTCAGGTTGGCCTCTTCGTCGAACCGCGCCTTGATCTCGATCAGGGCGGTGACGTTCTTGCCGTTCTCGGCCGCCTCGATCAGGGCCGCGACGATCGGGCTGTCCTTGGACGTGCGGTAGAGGGTCTGCTTGATCGCCAGCACGTTCGGGTCGCGGGCGGCCTGGCGCAGGAACTGGACCACCACGTCGAAGCTCTCGAACGGGTGGTGGACCAGGATGTCCTTCTCGCGGAT
>CBHTUE010000274.1:0-6363 GCA_966096115.1 uncultured Phenylobacterium sp. | reverse complement strand
TGGCAAACCGGGCAGAAGAAGGTGGAGCGGCCGGCCTGGACCTGGCGGTCGATGACGCCCTTGCAGCCGGCGTTGCGGCACGGCTCGCCCTCGCGGTCGTAGGTGCGGAACCGGTGCTGGAAGTAGCCCAGCGCCCCGTCCGTCTGGGCGAAGTCGCGCAGGGTGGAGCCGCCGGCCGCGATCGCCTCGGCCAGCACCGCCTTGATCTCGGGGACCAGCTTGGCGAGCCGCGCGGCGGAAATCCCGCCGGCGGGCTTGAACGGCGAGATGCGCGCGCGGTTCAGCGCCTCGCACACATAGATATTGCCCAGGCCGGCCACGATGCGCTGGTCCAGCAGCAGGGTCTTGGGCCCCTGCTTGCGGCCTGCGAAGGCGGCCTTCAGGTGAGCGACGTCAAAGGCGTCGGACAGCGGCTCTGGGCCCAGGCCGGCGAACCAGGGATGCAGGTGCATCGTGGCGGTGTTGACCAGCGCCATGTAACCGAACCGGCGCGGGTCGTAGTAGGTCACCCGCCCGCCAGCGTCGGTCTCGAAGACGATATGGGCGTGCTTCGGGTCCGGATCGGGGGCGTAGTGGAACTCGCCCGGCCGGCTCGTGCCGTCGGGGCGCGCGATCTCGAAGCGGCCGCTCATCCCCAGGTGCATCACCAGCGTGTCCTCTCGGTCGAGGCGGGCCAGCAGGTATTTCGCGCGGCGCTCCAGTCGCGTGATGGTCGCGCCGGTCAGGAACTGAACGAAATTGGGCGGCAGCGGAAAGCGCAGGTCCGGTCGTCGCGCCTCGACGCGGGCGAGCCGGTGGCCCTCCAGCACGGGGGCCAGGCCGCCGCGCACCGTCTCGACTTCGGGCAACTCAGGCATCGCGCCTAGTTAGAGGCAACAACCTCGGACAGGAAGGGATGGACACAGAAAGCACTGCCCATCCAGCGCTTGGCGCCTCGCCTACTTCCTGTGTGTTTCTGTACCTGTCCGTGGTTTCAACTGCGGCTTCGCCGCGGGCGCGCTAGGCGGCGGGCCTCGGGGCCGCTAGAACGCGCGCCATGACGGGACCTTCCGCCACCTTCGGCTTCCGCGATGTCGACGCCTCGGAAAAGGCGGGCCTCGTGCGCGGCGTCTTCGACAGCGTGGCCTCGCGCTACGACCTGATGAACGACCTGATGAGCGCGGGCGTGCACCGGCTCTGGAAGGACGCCACCGCCGCGCGGCTCAATCCGCAACCGGGCGAGACGATCATCGACGTGGCCGGCGGCACCGGCGACATGGCGCGCCGCTTCGCCAGGCTGGCGCGGCGCGCGCAGCTGCGCCGCGGCGGGGCCGACGCCCAGGTGTTCGTGATCGACTACAACGCCGAGATGATCGCCGCCGGTCGCGAGAAGGGCGCCCCGCCGGAGATCGCCTGGGCCGTGGGCGACGCCCAGCGCCTGCCGCTGCCGGACGCCAGCGCCGACGCCTATGTCATCAGCTTCGGGATCCGCAACGTGACCGACATTCCGGGCGCGCTGCGGGAGGCGCGCCGGGTGCTGAAGCCGGGCGGGCGGTTCCTGTGCCTGGAGTTCTCGCGGCCGGTCACCGAGGCGCTGCGCAAGGCCTATGACGCCTATTCCTTCGCGGTGATCCCGGAGATCGGGGCACGGGTGGCGGGCGACCGGGAGAGCTACCAGTACCTGGTGGAGAGCATCCGCCGGTTCCCCGACCAGAGGACTTTCGCAGGGATGATCGGGCAGGCCGGGTTCAGCCAGGTGGGCTTCATCAACTTCACCGCCGGGGTCGCGGCCCTGCACAGCGGCCGGGCGATCTAGCGCCCTATGGCATCCCTCGGCGCCTATCTTCGGCTGATGGGGGCCGGCTGGACGCTGGTGCGGAACGACGCCCTGCTGCCCAAGGAAATCGACGGCTTCTATTCCTCGGGGGTGCGCGGGGTCGCGGGCTTCCTGCGGCTGTTCGCGAGCCGGCGGCAGGGGCGGCCGGGCGAGCGGCTGGCGCGTTCGTTCGAACAGCTGGGGCCGGTGGCGATCAAGCTGGGGCAATTCCTCTCTACCCGCTCCGACATCTTCGGACGCACCTTTGCGGAGGATCTGGGCCGCCTAAAGGACAAGCTGCCGCCGTTCCCCACCGCCCAGGCGCGCGCCGAGGTGGAGCGCGAGCTGGGCCGGCCGGTGGCGGCGATCTTCGAGAGGTTCGACGATCCCGTGGCGGCCGCGTCGCTGGCCCAGGCGCACGACGCGACCCTGAACGACGGCCGGCGCGTGGCAGTGAAGGTGCTGCGGCCCGGGATCGAGGCGCGGGTAGCGGCCGACTGCGCGGTGCTGGACCTGGCCGGGCGTCTGCTGGAGCGCTGGGCCCCGCCGGCGCGGCGGCTGGAGCCGGTGCAGTTCGCGCAGACCGTGATCCGCGCCACCGAACTGGAGCTGGATCTGCGGCTGGAGGCCGCCGGCGCCGACGAACTGGCCGAGGTGATGGCCGCCGACGGCTACATGGCTTCGCCCAAGGTGGTGTGGGACGGGGTCGGCAAGCGCGTGCTGACCATGGAGTGGGCCGAGGGCCTGCCGCTGTCCGATCCCGCGGCGCTGGAGCAGCCAGGGCTGGACCGCAAGGCCCTGGCCGACAACCTGACCAAGGCGTTCCTGGCCCAGGCGCTGGACCACGGCGTCTTCCACGCCGACCTGCACGAGGGGAACCTGTTCGCCGCCGCCCCGGCGCGGCTGTTCGCCGTGGACTTCGGGATCATCGGCCGGCTGGGGGTGAGCGAGCGGCGCTACCTGGCCGAGATCCTCTGGGGCTTCCTGCGGCGCGACTACGCCCGGGTGGCCCAGGTGCACTTCGACGCGGGCTATGTGCCGTCGCGCCACAGCGTCTCGGCCTTCGCCCAGGCGCTGCGGGCCGTGGGCGAGCCGGTGTTCGGGCGCACCGCCAACGCGGTGGCGATGAGCCGGGTGCTGACCCAGCTGTTCGAGATCACCGCCCTCTATGAGATGCGCCTGCGGCCCGAGCTGGTGCTGCTGCAGAAGACGATGGTCACCGTCGAGGGCGTGGCCCGCGGCATCGACGCCGACCACAACATATGGGCCGCCGCCGAGCCGGTGGTCCGCCGCTGGATCGCGCGCGAGCTGTCGCCCGTCAGCCGGGTGAAGCAGCTGGCCAGCGAGGCCGAGAGCGCGATCCGCAACATCGCCCGCATGGCGGCCGCCCCGCCGCCGCCATCCGTGACCCCGCCGCCGTCGCGCGGTGGGGGCGCATTCCTTTGGTTCGCTCTCGGCGCCGCCGTCGCCGGCGCCGCCTTCGTGCTCGCGCGGCTGTTCGCCTAGGCACGCCTCTCCGCCACGCATGACGTGGGAGGGGAGAGGCGCTCCTACGCGTCGTCGTCGCGGCGGTTGCGGCGCCCGTTCTGGCTCCGGGCCTCCCGCGCCTTCTGTTCCTCCCAGTAGGACATGCCGTCGTCGGGATGGAACATGGTGCGCGGCGCGCCGTCCTTGCTGGCCACGGCGAAGACGTTGCCCTTGGGGTCGTAGAACAGGGTGTCGCCGTTCTTCCGGGTCAGCGTCAGCGTGCCCTTGGGCGGGTGCTCGACGAAGGCATGCGCCTTGCCGATGAAGGCGTCGATATCCCGGGCTCCGAAGTCGCGGCCGTTGCGGTCGAAGGCGCGCTGGGCGTTCTGGGCCGCGGAGAACTTGCGGCTGGCGGACCACATCGGCTTGCCGTCCACCAGCTTCACCGGCTCGCGGCGGTGGTCGATCTGCCCGCCGTCCGACGACGACGAACTGGCATAGCCGTCGTCCGGCGACGTGGCCGCCTCGCGGGACGCGGCCTGCCCCGACGATCCCTGCTTCTGCGCCACCGCGGACGGGCCGTTGTCGCACGCCGTCAGCCCCAGGGCCGCGGCGCTGCCCAGCGCCGCCCACAGGGCGATCGTCTTGCCAGCCATGCTCATCTCTCCATGCCTATGCTCAAGCTTGGAACAAATTAAGAACATAAGGTCACCGACCTGTCGAGTCCGGATGCCGTTCACCCCACGCCTTGCGGAAGGCCAGCGCGCGCTGCGGGTCGGAGTCCAGCAGTGTCTCCAGGACCTGGAAGCACATGGCGGGGCCCGCGACGCGCTTCGCCCGCAGCCCCTTTGGCTTGTCGCTGATAGCCCGCAGGGCATAGCCGGCCTCGTGCCGGGTGAGCGTGAAGGCGACGACCTCCTCCGGCGAACGAGGATCATTGGGCGGCGCGACGAAGGTCAGCCGGAAGCTGTCCTCGCCGGCCTTGGTCGGTGGGCCGGCCGTCAGCTTGCCCGACCCGTGATGGAGCCGGCCATAGGCGGCGACCAGGTCGCCGTAGTCGCCATAGACCAGCGGCTGGATGGCGTGGCCACCGCCTTCGCAAAAAAGCGGCGTGCGCGCGGGAACGTCGATGGCTGCGGCCGGTGGCGGCGCAGGCTTCGGCGCCCGCGCCGCGTGGGCGTCCGTCGCAGCCAGAAGGCCGAGCAACCCGAGCGCGATCAATCTCGACATGCAATTCCTCCTTGATCGAACAAATAAGGAACATAGCTTCGCGCGCCTGTCGAGTCGCAAACTTGACCATGGAAAATTCCGACCTGCAGCGGGGGTCGGCGCCGTCTGGCGCATCCTGCTTGTTGGCGCCCCTGCGACGTGCGCCGCGATGCCCCGGGGGTGACAATGAGCCGGCCCATTCCGGAAAGCGCCGTCCGCTTCGTCAGCGAGCACGAGGGCTGCAAGCTGGACGCCTACCAGGACAGCGTCGGGGTCTGGACGGTCGGCTACGGCCACACCGGCGCCCAGGTGGTCAAAGGCTACGCGATCGCGCAGAGCCAGGCCCTGGCCCTGCTGCGGGCCGACCTGGCCGTCGCCGCGCAGCGGCTGGCCGTGAAGGTGCGGGCGGACGTCCTCGCCGATCTTACCGAGAGCCAGTACGCCGCGCTGCTGTCGTTCGTCTTCAACCTCGGGGCCGGCGACTGGACGATCTGGAAGCGGCTGAACAACCGCGAGATGGACCGCGTCCCGATGGAGCTGATGAAGTTCGTCAACGCCGGGGGCCACAAGGTGCAGGGCCTGGTCAACCGTCGCGCCGCCGAGGTGGTGCTCTGGTCGACCGACGAGCCGGGCACGGTGGCCGAGACCCCGCCCTCGTCCCAGACGCGCGCCAACCCGACGCCGCCCACGCCGATGGACAAGCCTGTGGCCGCGTCCAAGACGTTCTGGACCGCCGCGAGCGTCACGGTCGGCGGCTTGGTGACCGGCGTGCAGCAGATCCAGGCGCTGGCGCTGCAGCAGGCCGCCCACTCCGGCCTGGTCGCCAAGCTGGCCTCGTTCGCCGCGGTGCTGATCGTCGGCGGTGGGATCGCGATCATGGCGTTCCGCTGGCTGGACAGCCGCGCCCTGCGGCGGTGACGACGGGCGGTCCGCCTCCAGCTCCGGTTTGTCGCGCGCCACGCGATGCCCTACATCAGGGCCCTCTTTGGCGAGGGCGTGCGGCCTTGGGCGAGAAGCGGGTTCTCCTGATCGTGGGCGGCGGCATCGCGGCCTACAAGGCGCTGGAGCTGACACGGCTGCTGCGCAAGGCGGGCGTGGCCGTGCGCCCGATCCTGACCCGGGCCGGGGCGGAGTTCGTCACCCCGCTCAGCCTGTCGGCCCTGGCCGAAGACAAGGTCTACAGCGAGCTCTTCAGCCTCACCGACGAGGCGGAGATGGGCCACATCGAACTGTCCCGTTCCGCCGACCTCGTGGTGGTGGCGCCGGCGACGGCGGACCTGATGGCGAAGGCGGCGAACGGCCTGGCCGGCGACCTGGCCTCGACCACGCTGCTCGCCACCGACAAGCCGGTGCTGATGGCCCCGGCGATGAACGTGCGCATGTGGGAGCACGCGGCCACCCAGCGGAACCTGGCGACGCTCAAGGCCGACGGCGTCCTCTTCGTCGGCCCGGACGAGGGCGCGATGGCCTGCGGCGAGTACGGCCCGGGCCGGATGGCCGAGCCGGCGGCGATCCTGGAGGCGATCCTGACGGCGCTGAGCGGCGCGGCGGCGCGGCCGCTGGCCGGCAGGCGCGCGGTGATCACGGCGGGTCCCACCGCCGAGCCGATCGACCCGGTGCGGCTGATCACCAACCGGTCCTCCGGCAAGCAGGGCTATGCGATCGCCGGCGCCCTGGCGGCGCTGGGCGCGGACGTGACGCTGGTCAGCGGGCCGACCGCGCTGCCGGCCCCGGCCGGCGTGAACCGGGTCGACGTCGAGACCGCCCGCGAGATGCTGGCCGCCTGCGAGGCGGCGCTGCCGGCCGACATCGCGGTCTGCGTCGCGGCGGTGGCCGACTGGCGGCCGGAGACCCTGAACGGGTCGAAGATCAAGAAGGGCGCGGGCGGGCCG
>CBHTUE010000273.1:0-6383 GCA_966096115.1 uncultured Phenylobacterium sp. | reverse complement strand
GGTTGCGGCCGCCGCCGGGCCGCCGGCGCCTTCGACCGTGGTTTCAGCCATGTCTCAACTCCTCCGGCGCATGCGTGATGTCGCCCGGTTGCGGGCGACGGCGGGGTCAGGATCCGGGCGTCGCGCCGGGGGTGAACTGCGGGAAGATCTGCGGGAAGACCTGGGGGAAGATCTGCGGGTGAACGATCTGCGGCAGGATCTGCGGATGGACAATCTGGGGCAGGATCTGCGGGAAGATCTGAGGATGCACCACGACCTGCGGGTGGACGATCTGCGGGTGGATCTGCGGGAAGATCTGCGGGTGGATCTGCGGGAAGATCTGCGGATGGACCACGACTTGCGGATGGACGATCTGCGGGTGGATCTGCGGGAATATCTGCGGATGCACCACGACCTGCGGATGGACGATCTGGGGCAGGATCTGCGGGAAGATCTGAGGGAAAATCTGCGGTTGGACGACCACCTGGGGGGGCGTGATCTGAGGGAACTGTACCGGCGCGTTGGGGAACATGCTCGAACTCCCTGGACCGGCGGCGGGGCCAGCCCCGCGGACAGTCGGTTGATCGGCCCCGGCGCCCTCCGGCGCGTCGGGCGGCCTGACCATATCCACCACCAGCACGGCGGCCGGCGTCGGAGGAGGATCGAAGGAGAAGCGCTGACCCATCAGCCGGGCATGGATGACCCACGGCTGACCGCCCTTCAGGATGGCCTGGTCGACCGGGTCGATGCCGGCGGTCGCCATCGTGGCATCCGGGTCCCGGATATAGGCCCCCAGCCGGGCCGGATCGGTCGCCAGCTCGACCATGAAGCTGCGAAATCCGTCGGGCGGCGGGGTGTCGGTGGCGGCTGAACCTTCCGGCGGGGCTTCAGGGTCGACGGGCAGGGGTTCGTCGCCGGGCTTCTTGACGGTCATGGCCAGCCTCGCTCACCAAGTGAACGCCAGGGTTTTTCTGCTTCAACTTCCTGGTGTGCAAGTGAAGCTTGGGCGACAGCCCGTTCACAACCTTGAGAGTGGCGTCGCGCCGGCTTTCGCTCGCGGCCATGCGCTTCTGTGCTAGCCTATCGCTGTTTTCCGGGTTGGTGGTCCGCCACAGGCCCGACCCCGGGCGCCAGGCGGGCAACCCCTCGGAACCATGTTCCGGGAGGACAGTGCATGGCGACGCCAAATCACATCGAAAACCCCATGGAATACATGGCCGAGAAGTTCGCGTGGGCGGTGCGCGACTTCGCCAAGTTCGTCATCCCCCATCCGGAGCGGCACGCCAGCCAGGTGATGCCCGAGGTGCGCCCGATCACGATCGCCGACCTGCGCGACGCGTTGCGCCAGGGCGCCGCGGACACGGCCGCCCTGCGCGACGACATCCTGTTCATCGGCCTGATCTATCCGCTGGCCGGCCTCATCCTGGCGACGGCGGCGGCCAACTCCAACCTGCTGCAGATGCTGTTCCCGCTGGCCTCCGGCTTCGCGATCCTCGGCCCCGTGGCGGCCACTGGCCTCTATGAGATGAGCCGTCGGCGGGAGCAGGGCGAGCACGTCACCTGGATCGACGCCTTCAAGGTGTTCCAGTCGCCGGCGATCGGCTCGATCGTGGGCATGGGCGTCATCCTCCTCGCCCTGTTCGGCGTGTGGCTTGGCGTCGCCTACCAGATCGGCGTCACCACCCTCGGGCCCGAGACGCCGCCGACGATGGGCATGTTCCTCAACGAGGTCTTCCGGTCGCAGGCGAGCCCCGCCCTGATCGCGGGCGGCATCGGCGCGGGCTTCCTGTTCGCGGCGGCGGCGTTCGTGCTCAGCGTGGTCTCGGTGCCGCTCCTCCTCGACCGCGACGTCGGCCTGTGGATCGCCATGCGCACGTCGCTCAAGGCCGTGAGCACGAACCTGGTCCCCATGATGGTGTGGGCGGCGATCATCGCGGTATCCCTGGCCCTGGCCGCGATCCCGTTGCTGGTGGGCCTGGTCCTCGTCGTCCCCCTGCTGGGCCACGCCAGCTGGCATCTGTACCGCAAGCTGGTCGTCTGAGGGCCGGCCATCGCCGTCCGGCGTCCGTCCGTCAGCCGTCGTCGCCGCGCTTGGCCTTCATCCGGGCGCGGCCGACCTTGTGGATGGAGATCCACTTGCGCTTGTTCTCGAGCGCCGCCTTCGGATCCTCGCGACGGTGTTCGTAGGCGAGCTCGGCCTGCAGCTTCTGGTAGGCCAGCCACCGTTCCTGCGGCAGGGCTCCGGAGGCGATGGCGGCCTGGATCGCGCAGCCCGGCTCGTTGCCGTGCCGGCAGTCGCTGAACTTGCACTGCCCGGCCAGGTCCTCGACGTCCTCGAAGGCGGTGGAGACGCCACCGCTGGCGTCCCACATGCCCAGTTCGCGCATGCCCGGCGTGTCGAGAATCAGGCCGCCGTAGGGCATCAGCACCAGTTCGCGGTGGGTGGTGGTGTGCCGCCCCCGCTCGTCGGCCTCGCGGATCGCGCCGGTGTCCATCCGCTCCTCGCCGGCCAGGGCGTTTAGCAGGGTCGACTTGCCGGCGCCGGATGAGCCCAGCAGCACGGCCGTGCGACCCGGCGGCAGGTGCCGGCGCAGGGCGTCGAGGCCCTGGCCGGTCTTCGACGAGATCGCCAGTACTGGCGCGCCGAAGGCGATGGCCTCCACCTCGGCCACCAGCGCCTCGACGTCCGGCGCGAGGTCGGCCTTGGTCAGCACGATCACCGGCTGGGCGCCGCTCTCGTAGGTGGTGGCGAGGTAGCGCTCCAGGCGGCGCAGGTTCAGGTCGGAGTTCAGCGAGGCGACCAGCAGCGCCACGTCGGCGTTGGCGGCCACCACCTGGGCTCCGCCGCGCGATATGGCCTTGCGGATGAAGGCGGTGGCGCGGGGCAGCACGTGTTGCACGAACACCTGCCCGTCACGCATCTCGCCGGCCACCCAGTCGCCGGCGGCCGGGCGCTCGGCCTCGGTGCTGGACTTGATGAGCCGGCCGGACGCGAGGCCGTCCATCTCGCCGTCTTCAGTGATGAGGCGATAGCCGCCCCGGTGCTGGATCAGGATGCGGGCGGCGATCAGGCCCTGCGCCGCATAGGGTGCGAAGTCGTCCTGGAGCCTTTGGCTCCATCCGTAGGAGGTCAGCAATGGAGGTGTCCTTGATGTCGAGAGCCGATCAGGCGTCGACCGCGGCAACCCCAGCGAGGGAGGCTGGCTTTCAGGCAGCCCCGAGGGGTGGACAGCGGGAGGCGACGCAGCGAGGGGCTGCGTGGGCAATGGGTGACATGCGACGCCTCCTCTTCTCGTGGCCTCATCAGGAACGCCGCGGACCTTGGCGGGCGCGCCGCTTCGCGTCAAGAAGGGTGGGATTTCCGGAAATCCTGGGGACCTGACATGGCCGACGCCGTCGACGTCATCGACAACACCGCGGAGCACCGCTTCGAAGTGCGCCTGGCCGGCGATACGGCCTTCGCCGAGTACCACCTGAAGCCGGGCCAGATCGTCCTGCCGCACACCGTGGTGCCACCGGCGTTCGAGGGCAAAGGCGTCGCGAGCGCGCTCGCCCGTCACGCCTTCGGCTATGCGCGCGAGCACGGCCTGACGGTGATCCCGACCTGCCCGTTCATGGCCGGCTGGATCAAGAAGCACCCCGAGGCGCAGGATGTGGTAGATCCGTCCTGCAAGGCCGAGCTGGGGATCGGTTAGCCCCAGCTCAGGTCCGCCTCGCCGCGCAGGATCGCTTCCACCTCCGGCCGGTGCTTGTCGCCGCCGCGGTCGTGCAGGATCAGCGGGGGGAGAAGGCGCAGCGGGGCCTTGCCGGTCTTGATCGCGCGGACCAGCACGCGCTTCGCCGGCTCGTCCGCGAAGGGATGGATCGGCAGCACCTGGATCGAGCCGCACTTCTCCGCCAGCAGCGCCAGGATGTCGCCCAGCCGGTCGGCGCGATGGATCACCGTGATCGAGCCGCCCTCGCGCACCGCCTTGGAGAGGAAGCCCATCCACGCCGCCAAGCCGTCGTCGGCCATCCAGGCGGCCCGCCGCTCCGGCGCCGGGCCGCGCAGGGCCGAGGCGTCGTCGAAGAACGGCGGGTTGGCGAAGGCGGCGTCGAACGGCTCCAGGCCCAGCTGGGAGAAGCGCACGGCGACGTCGCCCTCGATGGCCTCGACCCGGTCGGAGAGTTCGTTCAGGGCGATGTTTTCGCGGGCGAGCCTGAGCGCCGCGGCGTCGCGCTCGATGCCGGTGAACCGCGCGCCGGGCCGCCGCGCCGCCGCGGCCAGCAGCGCCCCGCCAGCCCCGCAGCCCGCCTCGATCACCCGCTCCCCGGGCCGCGCATCGCAGGCCGCCGCGAGCAGGGCCGCGTCCAGCCCCGCCCGGTATCCCCGCGTCGGCTGGCGCAGGCGGACGCGACCGTCCAGCAGGCGGTCTTCAGTGGCGGCATCCATAAGGGCGGGCCTTGGTGTAGAAGGATTGGGCGCGGTCGCTTGACCGTGCCCTATCGCGTCACCATTGTCCCGGCAAACGGCGGCTGGTGGGGCCCGGACGCCTTGCTGGATAAGGATTTATTTCTCTTGGAAGCCGCCCAGGCCGTCGCCGCGCCGCCCTCGCTGGACCTGCTGCTGAAGCTGGCGGGTCCGGACATGCGCGCCGTCGACACCCTGATCCGCGAGCATATGGACAGCCCGGTGCCGGTGATCCCGGCGCTGGCCGACCACCTGATCGCCGGCTCGGCCAAGCGCCTGCGCCCCCTGCTGACCATCGCCGCCGCCCGCCTGTGCGGCGCCCGCGACGATGCGTGCCTGAAACTGGCCGCCGCGGTGGAGTTCATCCACACGGCGACCCTGCTGCACGACGACGTGGTGGATTCGTCCGAACTGCGTCGCGGCCGCGTGGCCGCGCACCTGATCTGGGGCGCGCCGGCCAGCGTGCTGGTCGGCGACTTCCTGTTCGCACGCGCCTTCGAGCTGATGGTCGGCGCCGGCTCGATGGCGGCGCTGGAGATCCTCGCCCGCGCGAGCCGGGTGATCTCCGAGGGCGAGGTGCTGCAACTCACCCGCAGCCACGACCTGGACCTGACCCAGGACGTCTACATCGAGATCATCAAGGCCAAGACCGCCGAGCTGTTCGCCGCCGCCGCCGAGGCCGGCGCGGTGTCGGCCGGCGCCTCGCCCGAGCGCTGCCGGGCGCTGCGCAAGTTCGGCCAGGACTTGGGGATCGCCTTTCAATTGATCGACGACGCCCTGGACTATTCCGGCGACGCCGCGGGCCTGGGCAAGAACCCCGGCGACGACTTCCGCGAAGGCAAGGTCACCCTGCCGCTGCTGCTGGCCATGCAGCGGACGGCCGCGACCGAGCGCGACTTCTGGGTGCGCACCGTCGACCGGCGCGAACAGGACGACAGCGACCTGGCCCGCGCCTGCGACCTGATGCGCGAAACCCGCGCCCTGGACGACACACTGGCCCTGGCCGCCCGCTACGCCGACACCGCCAAGGCGGCGATCGCCGACCCGTCGTCGAACAGTTGGCGGCCGGCGCTGCAGGACCTGGCGGACTTCGCGGTGATGCGCCGGGCCTAGAAGCCGGTGAAGACGCGCTCCAGGGCGCGGCGGATGTCGTCCTCCTGGTCTCGAACATCTCCCCGCCGCCGCCGTAGCGACGCCCTGTCGACGGCGACCAGTTCCGCGAGCGAGAGCAGGAGTTCTTCTCCGGAGAAGTCTATGGCGACACTGACGTCGCTATACGCAGGCCGCTCCTGACGCCGCAGCAGCGGTGCGATCAGGCGTAGGGCGCGATCCGACGCGAGGCCTCGGACGGAGCCTCATAGACGTCGAACTGGCGCAATCACCAAGTCCTGAGGTCTTCGCCGAAGACGCCGTGCTTCTCGATCTGATCGCGATGGGCCTTAATCGCCTCTGCGTTATCTTCGGCCCAACGCCGTGCCTTTTCGTCGTCGGACAGGCCCGCGTACCGCGCGTCTTCCGCGCGTCGGCGCGCCTTGGAAAGCTCGACGCGCAAGGCGCTCTCGAGGACTTGCGTGATCTTCACGCCGGCAGCTTCCGCCTGCGCCAGCAGTTCGGGGTCGATGTGAGGTTCCTTGCCCATGCGCGACGATAACCTCGCCCGCCGCGCCCGTCATCACTCCGAGAACGGGAAGGGCAGCGGCCCCGAGCGGAACAGGATCACCGGGTTCTCGTCGTAGTCCCCGAGCTCGGTGTCCGCCGTCGCCGAGAACGCCACCACGGCCGGGCGCAGCGGCGCCAGGCGTTCGGCCTTGCGGCGCGCCTCGTCGGCGCTCTTGCAGCCCACCTGCTGTTCGGCCTTCAGCGACTTGCCCCGGCCGGCCTTGTAGGATTGCAGAATGTAGACGGTTTCCTTGGCCATGGGCCTTCACGCGCCGGTTCGGCGGCGGGGTCAATG
>CBHTUE010000272.1:0-6399 GCA_966096115.1 uncultured Phenylobacterium sp. | reverse complement strand
GCCTGCTGCAGCGCCAGGCGCAGGTCGCGGCTGAGCGCATTCATCGCCTCGGGCCGGTTCAGGGTGACGACGGCGACGCCGTCCAGGGGCTTCTCGACCATCAGCATGGGGCTCTCCTCTGAGGCGCCCCGGCTAGAGCCTCAGGCGGTGGCGCGCAAGGGCAGGGCCGGTGGGTCCAGCGCGTCGCGCACGGCGGGCAGGCGCGAGCGGCTGACGGCCAGGACCGGACCCTCGCTCATATGCAGCCGCCAGCGCGTCCCATCGCGCTCCAGCCGCTCGGCATGAGCCAGGTTGGCGATGGCCGAGCGGTGGATGCGGATGAAGCTGGGCGGCAGCTGGCTCTCCAGCCGCTCGAGACGCGCGGCGTGCAGCAGGGCGCGGCCGCCCACCAGGCGGAGCTCGGCATAGTCGTCGGCGCCCAGGATGGCGACGATGTCCTTCAGAGGCGTCAGCTCGACACCGCGCGGGGTGGCGACGGTCAGGCGGTCCGGGCGGCTGGCGGCGCGGGTGAGGGCGGCCTCGCGGTCGCGATCCTCGCGGCCCAGGCGGATCACCTCGGCGACCAGGAGCGGCAGGGTCAGGCTGGCGGCGAGCACGAAGAACGACAGGTCCAGCAGCCAGCTGGGCGCGGCGGCGGCGGCGGCGAGGAAGGCCAGCAGGTAGGCCAGCACCGACCGGGCGCCAGGCGTTCGCCGCCAGACGCCGAGAGCGGCCGCCAGGCCCGCGAGGCCGACACCGATCAGGAGCGCCGCGCTGCTCTTCACGTCGAACCCCTTCAGCAGATAGGTCGCCGGCAGGGCGATGACGGCCAATCCCAGCAGGTAGCGGCGTTCCCGGGGCACGAAGCGCGCGGAGGCGAAGGCGACGATCAGGAATGCGAAGGCGGCCGACAGCCCCCAGATCGCGTTCACCCGCCAGACGTGGAACGGATAGTCGTAGTGGACCAGGTGCCGGTAGTTCTCGACCCCGGCCTGCAGCGCCGCGACACCGGCCATCGCCGCCAGCATCAGGCTGGACCCCGTGCGGCGCATGGCGAAGACCGCGCCGAAGCCGAACACCGCGGCCAGCAGGGCGCCGGCCGCCGCGAAGCTGACGGCCAGCAGCAGCGACCGCATCCCCGGATAGAAGGGAAAGCGCTCGACCCAGATGGCGCCGACCGGGTGGTCGAAGCGCATCCCCACGTGGAACGCTGAGAGCCGCGCAACGAGCTGGCCGCCGCGGGCCGTCCACAACGCGTCGAACTGCGGGAAGGCCTTGTCGTAGCGCCCCGGCCGCTCAGCCTGTGCCGTTCGGGCCGGCGCACCGTTGGCGCCGACGTGGACGCGGTCCAGCCAGAACTCCGATGACGCGGCGCCGGAGATGTAGAGCGCGACGGGGTCGGTCTCTCCGGGCGCCCGCGGGCGGAGCCGGGCGCGCAGCCAGATCTCGCGGCCCTGCGGGTCGATGATCCCGGTGAGCGGGCGACAGTCGGACAGGATCGGGCCGGAGACGCCCAGCGCACCGGAACAGATGTCCCAGTCGCCCAGCGGCGGCGAGGGCGCGGCCCGGGCCGGCGCCGCGAACGCCAGGACGGCGCAGATGAGCAGCCAACGCCACATGGCGGCAGACTACCGCGCCGTTCGCCGAGGCGCGCGTCCGTTCACCGATCCGGCGCCGCCGTTGACCGAAGCACCCGAGCGCCGGCGCGCGAGGCGCCGGATGCAGGCGGCATGACCCGAACCGACCTTCATCGCCGCGCCGTGCTCGCCGCCGCCGGCCTCGTCCTGCCCGCCGCCGCCTTTGCCCAGACGGCCGGGCCCATAAGGTTCAAGGGCTGGAAGGGCGCCGAGGTCGACGCCGAGCGCGGGGTCTTCGAGGTCCCGGAGGACCGCCGCGAGCCCAATTCGCGGCGGATCAAGCTGACCTATGTGCGCTTCGCCTCGACGGCCGCGAAGCCGGGCCCGCCGATCATCTACCTGGCGGGCGGTCCGGGCGGGACCGCCACCGGCACGGCGACCGGCCCGCGCTGGCCGATCTTCATGGCGCTGCGCGAGATCTCCGACGTCATCGCCTTCGACCAGCGCGGCACGGGCCTGTCGAACCACATCCCGTTCCGGCCGCGGCCCAAGGGTCCGCTGCCACCGCTCACCCGCGACGGCCTCACCACGGCGCTGCGCGCGGAGTTCCAGCGGGGCTGGGCCGACTGGACCGCCGCCGGCGTGGCCATGCGCGGCTACAACACCAACGAGAGCGCCGACGACATCGACGACCTGCGCCGCCACCTGGGCGCGGAGCGGATACACCTGTGGGGCATCAGCTACGGTTCGCACCTCGGCCTGGCGATCCTGAAGCGGCACGGCGACCGGGTGGATAAGGTGTGTCTGGCCAGCCTGGAGGGCCAGGACCAGACCGTGAAGCGCCCGGCGCGCAGCGACGCCTACTTCCAGCAGATCGACGCCCTGATCGCGGCGCAGCCGGACGTGCGGGCCGCGGTTCCGGACCTGCCGACGCTGATGCGCCGCGTCCACGCCCGCTTCGAAGCCGATCCGGCCCGACTGACCGTGAGCCTGGGCGGCGCGCCGACGGATATTCGGGTCGGCGGTTTCGCGGTGCAACTGCTGGCCGGCTCGTTCATCGCCAATCCGGGCACGATCGCCCGGTTGCCCGCGCTCTATCTCGCGCTGGACGCCGGCAAGGTCGAGGCGATGGCGCCCTACGCGGGCCAAATGGGCGGCATCCTGGACCTGAGCGGCATGCCGGACGCCATGGACCTGGCCTCCGGGATCTCGCCGCGCAAGCTGGCCATCGTGCAGGCGGAAGCCAAAACCGCGGTGCTCGGCGACGCGCTGAACTTCCCGATGCCGCACCTGTTGGGCGTGGTGCCGGGCGTCGACTTGGGCGAGGACTACCGCCGCCCGATCCGCATCCCGCACAAGACCCTGCTGGTGATGGGCTCGATCGACGGGCGCACGGTGCTGGCCGAGCAGGCGGAGGTGGCGGCCCAGTTCCGCAACAAGGCCCAGGTGCTGGTTGAGAACTCCGGCCACAACGTCTTCGAGGCGCACCCGGGCGTGCAGGACCTGATCGTCCGCTTCTTCAGGGGGGAGACGGCGCGCGACACCAGGCTCACCCTGCCGCCGCCGGTGTTCAAGCTGGCCTAGTTCTGCCGGTGCAGCTCCACGCGCCGGTTGGCCTCTGACGTCGGGTCGCTGGGGTCGATCAGGTGCTCGGGGCCGTAGCCGACCGCCGTGAGGCGCCTCGCATCGACGTTGAGCGCCGACAGATAGGTCTTCACCGCCTCGGCTCGGGCCAGGGACAGGGCGCGGTTCAGCGCATAGGGGCCGGAGACGTCGGTGAAGCCGGCGACCTCGAACTCCACCTCGGCCAGGGCCGGCTTGTTGAGGCCGGTCGCGATGCTGCGCAGGTTGGCCTGGCCCTGGGGCGTGATCTCGGCGGACCCCTTGGCGAAGGTCACCAGTACGTCCGCGGCGGTCACCTTCGGCCGGTCGGCCGTCATCATCATGGCCCGGGGCGCGCCGGACGCGGCCTTCACCGCGGCCTGCCGCTTCGGCGCCGGCGCGTTCGACAGCGGCGCAGCCAGGGTGAAGCGGCGGGTCTTGGGGTTGGCCTCGCACTTCTCAAGCGTCATGTCCTTCGGGCACGGCTTTGGCCCGGCGAGGATCGCCTTGACGAACTCGTCGGCGGAATAGTCCGGCGCGACGGCCTGGGCGCCCGCGGATCCCGCGGCGCACGCCCACAACAGCAGCGCCACCAGCCCAGTGACACGCATATCCATGTTTCCCCAAACAGCCGTCGCAACCTTAACGCCCAAGTCGTCGTAACCTCAATGTCTTGCGCCGCAGAGGCGAGCGCGGGTCGCGATCAGGCGAAGCCTCCTGACATCCAGGACTTTCAGCGGATGTGGCTTTCATCACGTGCGCGGACGGAAATAGGGTATAGAAGACGGCTGAGCGCGTTCATTGGGGCGAAGGACGCTATGCTCCGGGGGCGGAGTCAAAGATCGAGTGGGGTGTGCGTCGTGCGTCTGTTCGGCGCGCTTCTGCTTGCCCTGTTCCTGGCGCTGCTGGCCCTTGAGCCGGCGGCCGCGCAGACCCAGCCGGGCCGCCGCATCGCCCTGGTCATCGGCAACGCCACCTACACGAACGGCGGGGTGCTGGATAATCCGGAGGCCGACGCCGACCTCGTGGCGGCCAAGCTGACCAGCCTCGGGTTCCAGGTCACTTCGGACAAGAACCTCGGCCAGAGCGGCATGCGCGACCTGATCGGCGGGTTCATGAGCCGCGTGCGCGACGGCGACCTGGTGCTGATCTACTACGCCGGCCACGGGATCGAGGCGGACGGGCGCGACTACATGCTGCCGGTCGACGTGAAGCTGGAGACGCCGACCGCGGTCCAGTTCCAGGGCATCCCGCTGGATATGCTGTATTCCGAGCGCCAGACGTTCGGCGTGATCGTCGTGTTCGACGCCTGCCGGGACAACCCGTTCCTGCGGCGCGTGAAGGGCGCCGTGGCCGGCACCCATGCGCTCAGCCCGCCGGTCGGGGCGCTGGTGCTCTTCTCGGCCTCGTCGGGCGACGTGGCGGAGGACGGGGGCGTCGACGCCGCGGGTGGAGCGCGCAAGAACAGCGTGTTCGCCGCGGCGTTCAACGACGCGCTGGCGGTGCCGGACGCCTCGATCCAGCGGATCTACCAGACGATCCTGCGCGAGGTGCGCGCCCAGACCTCCAACCGCCAGGCGCCGCAGCGGTTCGGCGACCTGGCCGAGGACTTCACGTTCAACAGCTCGGCTCCACGGACCTACCAGGCCGCCGCGTCGCCGCCGCCCCGGGCCGAGCCCGCGCCGCAGCAGGTCGCCACGCAGACGATCGCGCCGCCGGCGTCGGCCCCCGGAACGCTCTATCGTTCCCTGCCGGCCCCGGAGAGCGCGGCGGGGACGACCCCGGCTTCCACGGCCGCCCTGACGGCCCCTGTGTCGACAGCGCCGATCCCGGCGCCTGCCGCCGCTGCGCCGACCGCCCAGGAGCCGGCGCCGGGGCCCAAGCCCGAACCCGCGCCTCAGCAGGTCGCCACCCTGACGGCCCCGCCGCCCGTCTCGGCTCCGGCGCCCGCAGCCGCCGCTCCGCCGCCCATACCGGACATGCACTTCACCATCGCCAGCCTGGGCGAGAACGTGATGCCGCCGCCGCCGCAGCTGGCGACCGTACCGAACCTGACGCTGCCGGCGCGGTTCTGCTCGGTGGAGGAGCAGATCGACTACCTGAACAACACCTTCAAGCCGGCCTACACGGTGGCCTACCGCAACAACGAGATCGCCATCGCCTACCTGACGGCGCTCAACGCGCTGGGCCAGGAGTACAACGCCAAGGGCAGCGGCTTCATCTTCCGCATCAAGACCCAGTTCGACGAGTTCGCGCCCATCGCGGCCAAGGCCAACGAGACCAGCAACGCGGTGCTCGGGCTGGACGCGCAGATCCGGCGCATACCGGTGACAACCTGTCCGCGCGGCTGAACCGGGCGCTCGCATCGCGGGCATTCCTCCGGCGCCGGTTATCTCCTAAGCTCCGGCTGGGGACCGTCGTGGGCGGGAGGGGGCGATGAGGGTCGAGCGGCGTCTCGCCGCGATCATGGCGGCTGACGTGGTCGGCTACAGCCGCCTCATGGGCCAGGACGAGGAAGGCACCGTCCGGCAGATCAAGTCGCTGCTCGACGATGTGATCCGACCCGCCGTGGCCGAGCATCGCGGCCGCGTCGTCAAGACCATGGGCGACGGCTTCCTGGGTGAGTTCGCCAGCGTGGTCGAGGCGTTCGAGTGTGCGCTCAGACTGCAGCGCGCCGCGGCGAAGCGGGCGGTCGGCGTCGCCGACATCGACAAGGTCGTCCTGCGGATCGGCATCAACGTCGGCGACATCATCATCGAGGACGGCGACGTCTTCGGCGAGGGGGTCAACATCGCCGCGCGGCTGGAGGGCATCTGCGATCCGGGCGGCGTCTGCGTATCGGGCCGGGCGTGGGAGGATCTGCGCAAGCTGAAGCACGCCTTCACCGACATGGGCGAGCTGAAGCTGAAGAACATCGCCCAGCCGGTGCGGGTCCTGGCCTACCAGGCCCCGGCTCGCGCCCGCCCCGCGCCGGCCACCGGGGTGAAGGCCGCACCCGAACCGGGGCCGCAAGCCCCGCCGCCGTCCGAACATCCGGCGCCCGCCGGCCCCGATCCTCGCATGCGATGGGGTGTCGCCGCAGCGGCCTCCGCCGCCGTGATCGTGCTGGGCGTTATCGGAGTGCAGCAATTCCTGGGTGCGCCGGCGCCCAGCGCAACGCCGGCGCGGCCGATCGAGTTCGTCTCGGCCGAGGTGGGCAGGATGCCGTGCTCCTGGCTGAAGGTGACCGAGCAGGACGGGA
>CBHTUE010000271.1:0-6408 GCA_966096115.1 uncultured Phenylobacterium sp. | reverse complement strand
TGGCCGTGCGGCGCGTCGTCGTAGCCGAACACCGGCAGCATGCGCACCACCTCCAGCCCGGGCGCGTCGGTGGGCACCAGGATCTGCGACTGCTGGGAATGCCGGGCCCCGTCAGGGTTGGTCTTGCCCATCAGGATGGCGATCTTGCAGCGGGGATCGCCCAGGCCGGAGGACCACCACTTGCGGCCGTTGATCACGTAGTCGTCGCCGTCGCGGCGGATGGAGGTCTGGATGTTGGTGGCGTCGGACGAGGCCACGTCCGGCTCGGTCATCAGGAACGCCGAGCGGATCTCCCCGGCCATCAGCGGCCGCAGCCACCGCGCCTTCTGGGCGGCGGAGCCGTAGTTGCGCAGGACTTCCATGTTGCCGGTGTCTGGCGCCGAGCAGTTGAACACCTCCGAGGCGAAGCCGACGCGGCCCATCTCCTCGGCGCACAGGGCGTATTCGAGGTTGCTGAGGCCAGGACCGGCGTCCTCCTCGGCGCTGCCACCAGCCTCCTCGGGCGTCAGGAACAGGTTCCACAGCCCGTCCGAATAGGCTCGCGCCTTCAGCTCCTCGATGATCGGGATGACCTTCCAGCGGGCGGCCCCCTCCACCGCCATCTGCTGCTGGTAGACGGGGATGGCCGGATAGACGTGGGCGGCCATGAAGGCGCGCACGCGGTCGCGCCACTGGGTCTCGCGTTCGGAAAGGCCGAAGTCCATGGCGGGTTCCTTTCAGGTCGCCGCGACCAGCGGGCCGCGGGCGGGTTGCAGAGCGCCGAGTTCGGCGGGGGTGTTGGCGTTGACGAAGGGATCGGCCGCGGTGACGGCCCAGGCCGCCACGCGCATTCCGGCCGCCGCGGCGAAGCCCTTCAGCGAGCGGCGGCCGCTGGCGACGTAGACCGGCAGAACGTCGAGGGCCTCGGTGCGCCAGAGCGCGCAGACCGGGTGCAGGCGGCCCTCACTTGCTGCGACCGCGACGGCGGCGTTGCCGAGCGCCGAGCCCAAGCGCGTCGCGAGATCGGGCGGCAGGCGCGGCGAGTCGCACGGCAGCGTCAGGACGCAAGCCGCGCCCAGCCGGCGTCCGAACCGCAGCGCGGAGGCCAGGCCCGCCAGCGGGCCTTCCAGGGCCGGGTCGTCCAGCAGCAGCGGCGCGTCCACGGCCCCGGCCACTTGCGCCGGATCGCGGACCGCCACCGCCACGTCGCGACCGTAGGTCCGGGCCAGCGCGAGAGCGTGGCCCACCAGGGTGGTCGCGCCGAGCCTGCGCAGCGGCTTGCCGCCGCCCATCCGAAGGCCCTCCCCGCCGGCCAGCACGACCACCGCCAAGCGCATCATGGCGCGGCCGCCTTGGACCGACGTTTGCGCGCCGGCCGCCAGGTCACGCCACGGCGCTTCGCCAGGCGGTTGGAAAGATCCAGCAGGTCGCGCTCGGTCAGCCGCAGGCGGGCGAGCGGCAGGACCACCGCGTTCTCCAGCGCCAGGTGGCTGCGCTCCTGGACGGCGAAGGCCTCCAGCGCGCGGCGCCGCACGTTGTTGCGGTTGATCGGCGCCTGCTGGCGCAGGCAGGCCTCCAGGTGGTGCCGCACAGCGGCGGCCGCGGTGAGATCCTTGGCGTGCTCAGCCTGCAGCCGTCCCAGCACCTTGTCGACGTCGTCCTCCGGCTGGGCGCGGCTCCGCATCAGCGGGAACAGGTCCTCCTCCTCGTCCAGCACGTGCAAAGCCAGGTCGTGGACGACAAACTCCAGCAGCCAGCGGACCAGCGTCTCGTCGTAGGTGGGGGCCATGGCGGCGCGCTGCATCAGGTCGCAGAACTGACGGTGCCGCTGGTGCTCGGCGAAGAACCAGGCGATCGGGTCGGAAAGCAGTTCGTCCGGGGTTTCGACGACGTGGTTTCGGTTCAGCACCATGACGACCCTCCGCGAGCTAGTACTTGGCTTCCAGGGTGATCCAGATCTTCTGGCGGTCGGCGAAGCCGGGCCGCGCGCCGTCGAAGACCGCCACCCGGGCCTCCGCGGTCAGCAGCTTGCTGAGTGGTACGGCGGCCAGCAGGTCCACCTCGCGGCCGTAGCGGCGCGATCCGTCGTCGTCGGTGAAGTCGTGGGCGGCGGCCTGCAGCTTCACCGGCGTGCCCTTGGGCCCGAACTTGACGGTGGCGCCGGCCCGCAGGTTGAGGTCGCGAACGCCGCCGGGCGGGGTCGTCAGGAACACGTCGGCCCAGCCCTGGTAGGCGAACAGGGTCGCCAGCGGGGTCTGGAAGCCCCGCCGGCCATCGCCGTCCAGGCGTTCGTAGCCGACTGTCACCCACTGCGCCGGGCGCTTCAGCCCGATGCCTAGGTCGAGGTAGCTGAGGTCGAAGTCGGTCGGGCTGTTGCGATAGTCGCTCTGGTGGGCGAACTCGGCCTCGTAGGTCAGGCTGAGGTCCGGCTGCAGCTTGCGCGCGCCGGCGAAGCGGGCGCCCCAGGTGGCGTTGGACTGGGTCGGCGCATTGTCGAACGCCAGCAGATAGCCATAGCCGGTCAGCTGTCCGGCCTTGGTTTTCAGGTCGGCCTGGACCAGGTGACTGTCGCTGTCCCATTCGCCCTGGGCGCTGTGACGCCCGAACACCCGGTGGACCTTGTCGATGTAGGCATAGGTGAGGGTCAGGTCCTTGGTCGGGCGGTAGCTGGCCTTGGCGGCGTCGAAGGTCTGCTCGTTCTGGCGGAAGCCGGCGTTGCCGACGAAGCGGGCGTTGCCCAGGATCAGCCGCTGCCGGCCGACCACCACGTCCCCAGTCTTGCCGGTCCACGAGACCTGGGCGCGATTGAGCTCGGTCACCTCGGGATCACCGACCACCGGAAAGCGGACGTTGCCGTTGGTCGTGCTGTTGTAGGCGTCGTCCAGCGCGACGACGTTCTCGCCCTCGACCAGGGCCTTGAAGCCGTTCCAGGCCGGCGTCTCGTAGCCCAGGCGGGTGCGCAGCGTCACGGCCTGCGCGTCCCTGGCGAACCCGTCCTGATCGACGGACTCCGAGCGCAGGCGCATCTCCACGATCACCTTGCCCGGCAGGGCCTGCGCCGCGGCCAGGCCCGGCAGGGCGAGCGCGAGGGCGAGGCCGCCGACGGCTGGGAGGATCCTGAGGCGGTTCACGCGGCGGACCTCCTGACGAGGGTGAAGACCTGCTTGGCGGGCACGAGCTTCGAGCGCAGCACCGCAGCCAGGCAGGCCAGCGCCGGGTCGGTCGCGTCGCGCGCGGCGGAGACGAGGTTGGTCCAGCGCTCGTCGTCGGCCTCGGCCACGAACGCCGCCATGGTCGCCCGCGCGAAGTCGGGGACGGTCTGGCCCACAGCCGTCGCGGCGGCCTCCAGGCGGGCGGCGAGGTCGGCGTCGGCCACGGCCAGCCAGGGCGCCAGCCGCTCCGCGACGCCGGTGTCGCCCAGGAAGTCGCCCAGGGTGGCCGATCCCTCCCGGACCACGCCGTCGGGGTGCAAGGTCAGCGCCACGCCGCGGCGCCGGGCGTCGGCGGTCAGGTCGGCCACATAGCGCGTGGCCGCCGCCGTCCAGGCGCGGCTCTCCAGGTGCAGCCGGATCCGCTCTTCCACCAGGTCGTATGGCAGCTGGCGGCCCTCGATCCGGCGGTCGAGCCGCAGGACGTGCCAGCCGTAGCGCGAGCGCGCGGGCTCGGCGGCGACCTCGCCCTCGGCCAGTCCATGGAGCACGCGCTCGACCTCGGGAACCAGGTCGCCCGGGCCCAGTTGGCCGAGCGAGCCCCCGGTCGCGCCGGACGGACAGTCGGAGTGGTTGCGCGCGAATTCGGAGAAGGCGGCCGCGCCACGGCCGAGCGCGCCGATCAGCGCGGCGGCGGCGTCGCGGGCGGCGTGTACCGCCTCGTGGTCCTCGCCGCGCGGCTCGATCAGGATGTGCGAGGCTTCGCAGAGCGACGGCGTGCGGAACCGCTGCGGCGCGGCGTCGTAGACCCGGCGGCACTCCGCGTCGGTCGGGACGGCTGCCTCGACCTCGGCATCCAGCAACTCACGGATCAGCGCCTCCTCCAGCGTCTCCTCGCGGCCGCGGGCGTCGAACTCCGGCGTCGCCTCCACGCCCAGTTCGAGGGCGCGGTGCAGCAGCAGGGCGCGGATGGCCAGCGCGTGACCGGCGGCCGCGCGCGCGTCGGCGGCCGACCCGCCTGGATGGTTCTGGGCTTCCTGCGCCAGCAGGGTTTCGGGGATCTCGACCCCGTCGACGACGAGCGTGCGCATGGCTATTCGCCTACCTTCAGGGGCCGGGCCTCGGCGGTCCGGCGCGCGAGTTGCTGCTGGGCGTAGGTGGGGGCCAGGGCCTCGGGCCGGCGGGGCAGCACTCGCCGCGTGCGCACCAGCTGCCAGCCGCGGCGGTTCAGGTACCAGACCGGCGCCGACAGCATGTGCACCAGGCGCGTGAACGGGAAGACCAGCAGGATGGTCATGCCCAGCAGCAGGTGCGTCTTGAACACCCAGGAGACGCCGGCCACGTGGCCCGCCACGCCGGGCTGGAAGGTGAACACCCCCTGCGCCCAGTTCATGAACTTCAGCATCTCGTGGCCGTCGCGGTGCTGCAGCGACACCGGGATGGTGCCCAGGCCGAGCAGCAACTGGGCGATCAGCAGCACCAGGATCGCGATGTCGGCGAAGCTGGAGGTCTTGCGGATCCGCGGATCGGTCAGCCGCCGGTGCAGCAGAATGACGCCGCCGGCCAGGGCGAACGCGCCGGCCACGCCGCCGGCGACGATGGCCAGCATCTGCTTGGCCCCGTGCGGCACGCCCAGGGCGTCGAACACCCAGATCGGGGTCAGCAGGCCCACGAAGTGGCCCGCGAAGATCAGCAGGACGCCCAGGTGGAACAGGACGGAGCCGGCGACGAGCTGCTTGCGCCGCAGGAGCTGCGAGGAGCCCGTGCGCCAGGTGTAGGGCTCGCGGTCGAACCGGACGATCGAGCCCAGCGCCAGGACCGAGAGCGCGATGTACGGGTAGACCCCGAAAGCGATCTGGTTGAAGTCCATCATGCGGCTCCCTGGATGGCGGGCCGCCGGCGCACCGGCGCGGGACCCTGCTTCATGGCGGTGACCAGCGCCTCGGCCTTCGGGCAGCCGACGTCGGAGGGGCCGAAGCTGACGGCGGTCTCGGCCCACAGCTTGTCGATGGCCTCGAGGTCGTCGGGGTTGTCGTCGGGCTCGGCCATCAGCGCGGCCAGGGCCTGCGCGTCCGCCGGATCGGCGGCCAGCGCCGTCAGCGCCCCGAACACCGCGCGATAGGGGCTCTGGCGCTTGTGCAGGCGTTCGCCCAAGGCGCTGAGCACATGGGCCCCCTCGCCCAGCAGAGAGGCGGCTTCCGCGTCGGGCAGGGTCGACAGAAACTCCAGGAACACCGGCAGGTTGTCGGGCAGCTCGTTCGCCGACAGCTCCAGGCCCTTGGACCGGTAGAGCTCGAGCAGCGCCACCATCGCCTGGCCGCGGTCGCGGCTTTCGCCGTGGACGTGCTCGTAGAGGTTCAGCGACAGCGAGCGCGTGCGGTCGAAGAGCCAGACGTAGCTTTCCTGCGCCTCGTAGATGTCGGCCGTGGCGAGATCGCGGGCGAGCTTGCCCAGCGCCCGGCGAACGGCGGCCGGGAGGCGCGCGTCGGCCTCCAGCACCGCCGCGGCCTCGGCCAGCAGCGGCCGCGCGGTCTCGGTCGGATAGCTGAGCAGCAGGGCCAGCGCCCGGTAGCTGAGGGACATCACTTGACCTCCATGGGGGTCTTGGCGCGCGAGCGCTTGTTGGGTCCGAACAGGCCCAGTTCCGTGCGGCCGCCGGAGCAGCCGTTGCCGAAGGTGAAGCCGCAGCCGCCGCGCAGGTCGTAGGCGTCCTCGACGGTCTCGCGGTGGGTCGTCGGGATGACGAACCGGTCCTCGTAGTTGGCGATCGCCATGTACCGGTACATCTCGTCGATCTGGGCGGCGGTCAGGCCGACCCGCTCGGCGACCGCGTGGTCGATGCGCCCGTCGACGGTCTTGGCGCGCATGTAGCTGCGCATGGCCAGCATGCGCTCCAGCGCCAGCATCACCGGCGGCTCGTTCCCGGCGGTCAGCAGGTTGGCGAGGTACTTCACCGGGATGCGCAACGACTTGACGTCGGGCATCTCGCCGTCCATGGCCAGCGCCCCGGCCGAGGCCGCCGACTGGATCGGCGACAGCGGCGGCACGTACCAGACCATCGGCAGGGTCCGGTATTCCGGGTGCAGCGGGAAGGCGACCTTCCAGTCGATGGCCATCTTGTAGACGGGGCTGCGGCGCGCCGCCTCCAGCCACGCCTCCGGCACGCCGTCACGCCGGGCCTGGTCGATCACCGCCGGGTCGAACGGGTCCAGGAAGACGTCGAGCTGGGCCTGGTAGAGGTCCTTCTCGTCGGGCTCCGCGGCCGCCGCCTCGATGCGGT
>CBHTUE010000270.1:0-6454 GCA_966096115.1 uncultured Phenylobacterium sp. | reverse complement strand
GGCGGCCGTCACCCGGCGATCTTCTTCGGGTCGATGCCCTTGCCCAGTTCGAAGGTCGAGCCGGTCGCGCCGTAGGCGGCGGTCTGGCGGGTCAGGCCGGTGGCCTGGCGCAGGCGCTGGGTGGCCTCGATGCCGGTGCAGTGGCCCATCAGCAGAAATTTCACCCCGGCCGTCTTCAGCTCCGCGCCCGTCCAGTCCAGGCGCGCGTCGGGGGCGTCATAGAGGTGCAGCCCGCCGATCAGGGCCAGGAGCGGCTTGCCGCCGGCCAGGCTGCGCGCGTCGCGCACGATGTTGATCGCGCCGGCGTGGCCGCAGCCGGTCAGGGCGACCACGCCGACGGCGGTGTCGAAGACCAGCGCCATGTCGTCCGGCACATTGTCCTCAGCCCCGTCCGCGAGTTTCAGCCCCCGGGGATAGTTGTGCTCGTCGGTCACCCGCGGCACCGGTCCGGTCAGCCAGACCCCGGGCGCGATCTGGTCGGCGGCCTTGTGGACCACGAAGACCGCGCCGGTGGCCTCGGCGGCGGCGCGCAGCTTGGGAATGTCCGCGCGCAGCGGGCTGGGACCGGCCAGGAAGAAGCCCTCGGCGACGTGGATTCGCGACAGCGCCTTGGGGTTCCTGGCGGCCAGCGCCTTGCGCAGCGTTAGGTAGCCGCCGGTGTGGTCGTCGTGGTGATGGCTGAGCACGACGTCCTCGACGCTCGACAGGTCGATGCCGAATTCCCGCGCGTTGGCGAGCACCGTCTCGGGCCGCGCGCCGGTGTCGTAGAGGATCCTGCGGCCGTCCACCTCGACCAGGGCGGCATAGCCCCACTCGCCGACGCCCCGGTCGGCCATCATGGTCGACAGCACCGTGACCCTCAGCGCCTTGACCTGAGCGGCCAACGCCACCTGCGGGACCAGCAGCGCCAGCCACAGCACGAGCAGCAGTCGTTTCATCATGTCATCCCCGCCTTGTCAGAACGAGGTCACCGCTCCCGGCTCATCCAGGTGATCAGCGGGAACAGCGGCAGCCCCCAGAGAACCCCCGCCAGGCCGTAGAAGGCCAGCCGCGCGGCCCAGTGGTCGGGGATGTAGTCGCCGACCTTCGACACGACCAGGATATAGCCGGTCATGAAGGCCAGGATGCCGATCATGCCGAGGAACTTGCGCAGGCGCGGGGACATGCGTGGCTCATAGGAGCCCCCAGCAAAAGTGGGAACCGGTTTTGCGCCCGGGGGCTCCTGCAGCAACGCGCGGCGACGCGCGGGCTGGAGGCGCGAGCGTAAGCCCGCTAGGAAACGCGCCACCTTTCAGCCCCGAAGCTGGCGCCTCTCGCACGATGACTTCGTTTCTGCGTTCCGACCGTTCCAAGCCCGTGGCGATCTGGCTGTTCGTGGTGGCCGCCCTGGTGCTGGGCATGGTGGTCGTGGGCGGCGCGACGCGGCTGACCGGCTCGGGCCTGTCGATCACCGAGTGGAAGCCGGTGACCGGGGCGATCCCGCCTCTCAACGAGGCCGACTGGCAGGCTCAGTTCGACCGCTACAAGCAGATCCCGCAGTACATCCAGCTCAACGCCCACATGAGCCTGGATCAGTTCAAGACCATCTTCCTGTGGGAGTGGTCGCACCGACTGCTGGGGCGGCTGCTGGGCGTGGTGTTCTTCGTGCCGTTCGTGGTGTTCGCGATCCGCCGCGACCTGCCCAGGCGGCTGTTCCTGCGGCTGGGCGGCATCTTCCTGCTGGGCGGGCTGCAGGGCGTGGTCGGCTGGTGGATGGTGGCCAGCGGGCTGGAGCACCGCCTCTACGTCGCGCCGGAGCGGCTGATGGTCCACCTGGGCCTGGCGTTCGCGCTGTTCGGCATGCTGCTGTGGACCGGCTTCGACGCCTGGGCCGGGGCGGCGCGCCAGACCCTGCCCAGTCCCTGGGGCCGCCGCGCCGCGGCCCTGATCGGCGTGGTCTACCTGCAGATCCTGCTGGGCGCGCTGGTGGCCGGCAACCACGCCGGGCTGATCTACAACGACTGGCCGCTGATGAACGGCCGCCTGATCCCCGACGACTACGGGCGCGACACCCTCTGGGCGACGTTGGCGCACAGCCAGGGGGCGGTCCAACTGCACCACCGGCTGCTGGCCTATGGGCTGGCGCTGGCCGCCGTCGCGCTGGGCCTGGGCGCCTGGCGCTCGAAGTACCTGGGTCGCGAGCCGAAGCTGCTGGGTGCGGCCGTCGCGGCGGCGATCCTGGCTCAGGTGATGCTGGGCGTCGTCACCCTGATGCTGCGCGCGCCGCTGGGCTTCAGCATCGCCCACCAGCTGATGGCGGCCTTCGTCTTCTCCCTGGCCATCGGTTTCGCGTGGCGGGTGCGGCGCACCTGACGCCGCCGGCCGTGGCAGGAAACGACGGCTTCCTGTCATTGCGGCCAAACCCCGGAAGGCGGCACAACGGCGTCACCTGAACGAGGGGCGTTGAAATGAAACTGCATATCCTGGGCGTGTCCGCCGCCATCGCCGTGGCCGTGAGCGTCGCCGGCGGGGCCCTGAGCCAGGCCCAGGCGCCGAAGCCGGCCGCCCGATACACCGCTGACGGCAAGCTGGAGTACCCTGCGGACTACCGCACCTGGGTCTTCCTCTCCTCCGGCGTGGACATGTCCTATTCCGAAGCGGCGATGGCCATGGCCGGCGACAACCACGCGTTCGACAACGTCTTCGTCGACCGCGCCGGCTACGACGGCTTCCAGAAGACCGGCCACTGGCCCGAGGGGACGGTCTTCGTGCTGGAGGTCCGGCGCGGGGCGACTAAGGGCTCGATCAACAAGAAGGGTCAGTTCCAGACGGGCGTGCTGGGCCGCGAGGTGCACGTGAAGGACAAGCGCTTCAAGAGCGGCTGGGCCTTCTTCGGCTTCAACGGCGAGGGACCTGGGCGCGAACTGCCGCAGACCTCCGACTGCAACGTCTGCCACGAACAGCACGGCGCCGTGGACACCACCTTCGTGCAGTTCTATCCGACCCTGCTGCCGGTGGCCGAAGCCAAGAAGACTTTCAGCGAGAGCTACCTGGCGGACGAAAAAGGCGCGGTAAAATAATACCGTATTTAGAATTGCGAATAAAAACAGTTCGCTAGCGCAAATCCGGACGCCCGAACGCGGTTGACTTTGCGCGCCCCATTTTGCATAAGCCGCGCCTCACGTCGGGACCGCATCTAGCGGACCCGCTCAGGTTCTATTGGATCGTCCCTCATGCTGAAGAGCACCACGGCTTCGCTGAAGCCCGCCGAGGTCGAGAAGAAGTGGATCGTGGTGGATGCCGAGAACGCCGTCGTCGGCCGTCTCGCGTCGTTCATCGCCATGCGCCTTCGCGGCAAGCACCGCCCCGACTACACCCCGCACGTCGACTGCGGCGACTTCGTCGTCGTCGTGAACGCCCACAAGGTGAAGTTCACGGGCAAGAAGGCCACCGACGAGGTCTACTACTGGCACACCGGCCACCCGGGCGGCGTGAAGCAGCGGACCCCGGCGCAGATCCTGGCCGGCAAGTACCCCGAGCGCGTCCTGCAGAAGGCCGTCGAGCGGATGCTGCCCAAGGAAAGCCCGCTGGCCCGCAAGCAGATGACCCACCTGCGGATCTACAATGCGCCTGAGCACCCGCACGCGGCGCAGAACCCCGAGACCATCGCGTTCGCCGACCTGAACGCCAAGAACGTGCGGAGCGCCTGATGAGCGAAGCTGAAACGCCGACCGAAGCCCCCACCGGCTTCGACGCCCTGAAGGGCATGGGCACCCAGGCGGAAGCCCCGGTGCATGAGCGCAAGGTTGACGCCCAGGGTCGCAGCTATGCGACCGGCAAGCGCAAGAACGCGGTTGCCCGCGTCTGGATCAAGCCGGGCAAGGGCGTGATCACGATCAACGGCCGCGACCAGACGATCTACTTCGCCCGCCCCGTGCTGCGGATGATGATCGCCCAGCCGCTGGAACTGACGGACCGCGCCGGCCAGTTCGACGTGATCGCGACGGTCGAAGGCTCGGGCCTGTCCGGCCAGGCCGGCGCCGTGCGCCACGCCATTTCCAAGGCCCTGACCTATTACGAGCCCGGCCTGCGCGCCGTGCTGAAGCCGCACGGCCTGCTCACCCGCGACCCCCGCGTCGTGGAGCGCAAGAAGTACGGCAAGGCCAAGGCCCGACGCAGCTTCCAGTTCTCGAAGCGCTAATCCGCGCAGCGATTACTCGCGTTTACGGATCAGGGCGCTTCGGGAAACCGGAGCGCCCTTTTTCTTTGCCCAATCGGAAGCTGACATGACCCACACGATCTTCATCGACGGCGAGGCCGGGACCACGGGGCTCCAGATCCGGGACCGGCTGGCGAAGCGTGCCGATCTGGAGGTCGTCTCCATCGACCCCGCGCGGCGCAAGGACGCCGACGCACGCGCCGAGCTGCTCAACAGCGTGGACGCCGTCGTGCTGTGCCTGCCGGACGACGCGGCGAAGGAGGCGGTCGGCATGATCACCTCCAACCGCGTGAAAGTGGTGGACGCCTCCACCGCCCACCGGATCGCGCCGGACTGGACCTATGGGTTCGCCGAGATGTCGCCCACGCAGCGGGACGCCATCCGGGGTGCGACGCGGGTGTCGAACCCCGGCTGCTATCCGACCGGCTTCATCGCCCTGGTTCGGCCGCTGGTGGCGGCGGGGCTGCTGCCGGCGGACTTCCCGCTGACCGTGAACGCCATCTCCGGCTACTCCGGCGGCGGCAAAGGCCTGATCGCCGAGTTCGAGGGGCAGGCGGTCCCCGCGGGCACCAACGACGCCTTCCGCGCCTACGGCCTGACCCTGGCGCACAAGCACCTGCCGGAGATGCAGGCCCATACAGGCCTCGCGCATCCCCCGATCTTCGCGCCGTCCGTCGGACGCTACGCCCAGGGCATGCTGGTCGAGGTTCCGCTGCAGCTGTGGGCCTTGCCGGGCAAGCCATCGCCCGCCGACCTGCAGGCGGCGCTGGCCGCGGCCTACGCCGGTGAGGCGTTCGTCGAGGTCGTCGATGGGGTCGAGTGCGCAGAGCTGGCCAAGGCCCGCGCCGGCGCGGGCGGCTACGTCCAGGCCCTGGATCCCGAGGCGTTGAACGGCACCAACCGGATGCGCCTGTTCGTGTTCCCCAACGCCGCCGGGACGCAGGTTCGGCTGGTCGCCCTGCTCGACAACCTGGGCAAGGGGGCGTCCGGCGCGGCGGTGCAGAACCTGAACCTGATGCTGGGCCTGCCCGAGGGCGCCGGGCTGTGATCCTGCGGCCGGCGACGTCCGACGACGCGCCGGCCATGGCCCGCATCCTGTGGGACTGCTTCGAGATCTCGCTGCCGTTCCTGCCTCAGCTCCACACCCGGGACGAGCACGTCGCCTGGTTCCGCGGCCAGCTTCTGCCTCAGCACCAGGTGTGGGTGGCGGAATTGTCGGGCGAGGTCGTGGGCTACATCGGTTTCCGCGAAGGCTGGATCCAGCATCTCTTCATCCATCCCGACGCCCAGGGGCAGGGGATCGGACCCGTGCTGCTGGCCAAGGCGCTCGAGGCGAGGGCGCCCATGCAGCTGTGGACCTTCCAGCAGAACGCCCGGGCGCGCCGCTTCTATGAGGCGCAGGGCTTCAGGCCGGTCGAATTCACCGATGGTGAGGGAAATGAAGAACGCACGCCAGATGTGCGATATTTCTGGCCGGGAGTGTAACCAAGCTCCGTTGGGAGACGTACTATTGGCTATGAGCACCATCAGCATTCTCGATCGCCGCGGCTTCCTGACCGCCGCCTCCGCCCTCGCCCTGGCCGCTCCGGTCGCGGCCTGCGCCGCCGCGAAGCCGGACGCCTATGCGAATTCGCCCTTCCGCAAGCTCACCGACGCCGAGTGGCGCAAGAAGCTGCCGGTCGCGAGCTACCTGGTGCTGCGCCAGGAGGACACCGAGCGGCCCGGCACCAGCCCGCTGCTGAACGAGCACCGCAAGGGGACGTTCGTCTGCCTGGGCTGCGACCTGCCGCTCTTCAGCTCCGACACCAAGTTCGAGAGCGGCACCGGCTGGCCCAGTTTCTTCCGCGCGCTGCCTGGGGCCCTGCTCACCAAGACCGACATGAAGATCGGCGTGCCGCGCAGCGAGTACCACTGCGCCCAATGCCTCGGCCACCAGGGCCACGTGTTCGACGACGGCCCCAAGCCCACCGGCCTGCGCTACTGCAACAACGGGGTCGCGATCCGGTTCGTGCCGGCCTGACGCAATTTAAGAACGTCATCCCCCGGCTTGTCCGGGGGACCCATTGACACCGACGACCTCGGAAGGGTCCGCGAGCGTCGACGCCGCGATCCATAAAGGTCTCACGTGTGGCAGATGCATGGGTCCCCCGGACAAGCCGGGGGATGACGATCTGATTTAGGGCGATCGGCCTGAGAAGAACCCGGCGCCGGCGCGCTTGGGGCCGCACCGGCGCCCGGGCCGGCTCAGGGCGTCTT
>CBHTUE010000269.1:0-6491 GCA_966096115.1 uncultured Phenylobacterium sp. | reverse complement strand
CCCTAGTTCCGCTTCGGGATCACCACGGGCATCGTCTCGTAGCCCTTCACGAAGCTGGAATAGACCCGCTTCGGCTCGCCCACGACCTTCACTTCCGGGAAGCGCTTCAGGATCTCCTCCCAGATGATCTGCAGCTGCAGTTCGGCCAGCCGGTTGCCCACGCAGCGGTGGATGCCGAAGCCGAACGAGATGTGCTGCCGCGGCCGCTCGCGGTCGATGATGTAGTCGTTCGGCCGCTCGATCACCGTCTCGTCGCGGTTGCCCGAGACGTACCACATGACCACCTTGTCGCCGGCCTTGATCGACTTGCCCTGGAACTCGACGTCCTCGGTTGCGGTGCGGCGCATGTGCGCCAGGGGCGTCTGCCAGCGGATGGTCTCCGATACCATCGAGGCGATCAGGTCGGGGTTCGCCCGCAGCTTGGCGTACTGGTCGGGGTTCTGGTTCAGCGCCAGGATCGAGCCCGAGATGGTGTTCCGCGTCGTGTCGTTGCCGCCCACGGTCAGCAGCACCACGTTTCCGAAATACTCCCGCGGCTCCATGTTCCGGGTCGCCGGATTGTGCGCCAGCATCGAAATGAGATCGCCGGTGGGCGGGGCGTTGACCTTCTGGTTCCACAGCTCGGTGAAGTAGGCGTGGTACTCGCCGAAGATCGCCATCTTCTGCTCGACGGATTCCACCAGCCCGCCCGGCATCGGCGCCGCCGTCACCACGTCGGACCAGTAGGTGATCTTGCGGCGGTCGGCCTGCGGCGCGTCGAACAGCGTCGCCAGCGTCATCGCCGTCAGCTCCTTCGACACCAGGTCGACCCAGTCGAACTCCTCGCCGATCGGCAGGCCGTCCAGGATGGCCGCCGCCCGCTCGCGGATCTGCGGCCCCATCTGCAGCAGGGCATGCGGCGAGACCGCCGGCGTCACCGCCTTGCGCTGCACGTCGTGCTTGGGCGGGTCCATGGCGATGAACATCGGCAGCGGGTCCATGTTCGCCTGGCCGCCGGCGATGGTGATCCCGCCCTTCATGAAGTCCGACGAGAACCGCGCGTGGTCCGTGTCGATCGCCATGATGTCGTTGTACCTGGTGATCGACCAGTAGGGCCCGAACTCGTGCTCGGCGGTGTAGTGCACCGGGTCTTCCGCCCGCAGGCGCTCGAAGATCGGCCACATGGCGTCGGCCTGGAACAGCGCCGGCTGCGCCGGGTCCAGCTTCTCGATCGGCAGGCTGTAGGCCTCCGCGCGAGCCGCTTCCTTGCTGATCCCCGCCGCCGCGTTTCCGTCCGCCGCCATCGCCGCCTCCTGAAGCCGAAGGTCGCGAGTGAACGCCGATAATCTGCATTTGAACAGAGCTTAGATCGCGGCTTCGGTTTGGCGTGACCCCGATCCACGTCCCGGGACGTTCAGGCTGCGGATTTGTGGCGCGCCATGCCTGCGTCTACTCTGTCGGCGGGTCCAAACACGTGCGGCGCGCAGCCGCCTTTCAGCAGGCCCGGAACAAGGGAGACTGCGATGCCGAAGGCCCCGGCCTTTGCACAGGCGGCGGAGATCGAAGCTTCGCTGGAACGGCTGGCGGAGGTCTGCGACGACCCGACGCCCTTCGTCTACCAGCGCCTCTTTGCGACCCACCCGAAGATGACGCCGCACTTCTGGCGGGACACGAGCGGGGCGGTGAAGGGCGAGATGCTCTCCCGCACCTTCGAGGCGATCCTCGATTTCGTGGGCGACCGCCGCTACGCCCAGCACATGATCGGCACGGAGATGGTCACCCACGAGGGCTATGACATCCCGCGCGAGATCTTCATCACCTTCTTCGGGATCGTCCGCGACACGGTCCGGGAGCGCCTCGGAGCGGACTGGACGCCGGCCTTCGAGACGGCCTGGGCGGGGATGATCGAGGAGATGCAGGCGTACGCCGCGCTCACGCCGCGCACCGACACCTCCAACGCGTATTTCGCGGCGCGCCTCGCCGAGTTTGAGGCCCCGTACGCGGTCGAGGGGTGAGGCGGCCTCCCGCCCACCGCAATCCCCGCCGCATGATCGTTTGGAGACTGCGCCGCCGCACGGCTAAGCTGCACGCATGACGCGCCAGGAAGCTACCCTCTACGCCCTCATCGGCTTCGGCGTCTGGCTGTCGGGGGCGGTGCTGTTCCGCCTGGGCGGCGCGCTGATCTTCGAGAGCGGGCCCTGGGTCCTGCTGGCGTCCGCCCTCGGCATCGCCGCCAGCGTCTGCTTCCTGCTGAAGGCCACCATGGACTGGCGCAAGGCCGCGCCCGCCTACGCCGTTACCATCGCCGTGGTCATGGGCCTGCCCGGCCTGCTGGGCGACGTGGTCTACATCCTGGCGTTCCACCAGATCACCGGCCTCAGCGCCGTCACCGCCGGGCCCTACGCCGCCCTGATCATCTTCGGCAACGCCGCGCTGCTGGGCTTCGCCCTGTGGCGGGCGCGGCGCGTGTAGGGTCTCCACTCGAAGTTGTGAAGCGAGGCGGGAAATGGTTTCCTGAAGCCATGCCGACCGCCGCGAAGATCGTCTCCCCGGGCCGCCTGGGCGCAGGGGTCGTCCAGAGGTCCGCTGCCGCGCCGCTCGAGGATCGCCGCCCGCAGGCGCTCGCGGCCATGGCGCTGATGCGATCCATCGAAGCCGGCGCGCGCATGACGGCCCAGCGCAGGGCGCTCCGCCGCTGGACCGGCGGTCCGGCCGTGGCGCAGCTCGAACTGCCGGCGGAGGTCCCGGGAACGATCAACAAAGAGATCACGCTCAAGGGCGACTTCAAACCGATCAACCCGGCCGTGCTGCAGCACGAAGTCCTGACGATGCTCGAGGAGACGGGCGACTGCCGGATCGGCTCCTACTACCTCGACCCGGGCGAGGGCCTGGCGCGCAAGCCCGACGGGGATACCTTCGGCGACGAAAACCACGGCATGGACCCGCTTCCCGACACGGCCGATGTCAGCGAGCTCGACGCAAGGATCATCCCCTACATCCGCGCGGTGCTCGGAGACGCGGGGCAGATGGCCTACATCGAGACCAACGCGAACGAGATCTACAAGACCCACCGCGTGATCGTCGACGTGGACTGCCAGTTCAACCGCACCGGCGGGATCGGCTTCCACAAGGACAGCCGCGGCAGCACGGTCTTCGTCAACCTCACCTTCCACAACGACAAGCCGATGACCGGCACCGACCACTACGAGGACCTGGTCGGTGACGAGGGCCTTGAGGGGAGCCTGCCGGACGTCGTGCGGGGCGACATCAACACCCGCCGCGCGGCCAGCAAGGATGTCGTCGAAGGCGAAGGCCATGAGGCCAAGGACAAGGCGCGCATGCGCGACATTCGCTCGCCCAAGCTACCGGCCTACGGGCGGATGAGTTTCTCCGATCCCAACAACTACCATTCGACGCCGCTGATGGGGCATCGCGAGCCCACGGGCGAGGAGTCGCTGGAGATGATGCGGCGCGTCGTGGCCATCATGAAGAAGGACGCGAGCTGGCTGAAGGCCGACGAAGGCCCGGTCCGCGAGGCCTACAAGGAGGCCGGGGACGAGTACAACAGCCACGGCCTGGAGGACGAGGCGTCGACGCCCCAGACCACCATGCTGGACCTGGGCGAGGCGGCGTCCAAGAAGACCCGACGGCTCAGCCGCCGGCTCGAGAAGAAGAAGGTCACTCAGAAGGACCTGAACACCGAAGCCGAGGGCCTGCGCACCTTCATCCGCACCTGGGTCCGCTTCGTGCCGAAGGCGTTGAAATAGGCGCGGGCGCGCCTGCGCCGTAGGAACCCCTCGCGCTCACAGGGGTTCGGCAACCTTCATCAACGGAAGGAGCCGCACGCCATGCGCGCCCAGATCGTCAAGCCTCTCATCGCCGCCGCGGGCCTCGCCGTCCTGGCGCTCCCGGCGGCCGCCCAGGCCGTCTACGTCGACGACGGTCCCTATGTGGACGAGGTGGTGGTGCCCGGCGTCCGGCTGGGTCCGAACGGCCCCGCCCGTATGAGCCAGGCGGTCAGCTACCGCGACCTGGACCTGACCAGCTACGAAGGCCGGCGCGTGCTGGACAGCCGCATCCGCGCCACCGCCCGCACGCTGTGCCGCGCCCTGGGCGAAGGCCCCGGCAATGGCGGCTCGGTGCTGCCGTCGTGCGAGGACCAGGCCCGCCGCGACGCGCGCCCGCAGGTCCGGGTTGCCGTGAACCAGGCCTACGCCACCCGCGCCTACGCCTATCTGGACACCGGCTCGCCGCTCTATCCGTACTAGGCGCGTGAACGCCGCGCCGCCGATGGGCGGCGCGGCGTCGCGTCAGTCTTAGTGCGGCTTGGTCGCCTCGGCCGCCGCCGCATTGGCGTTGGCCGCCGCGTCGTTGGCCTTGTCGGCCGCCGCGCCCGCGGCGTTGGCCGCGCCGGTGGCGGCGTCGTTGGCCATGTTGCTGGCCGCCGCGCCGGTCGCCGCCGCTGCATTGGTGGCCGCCGCGTTGGCGTTGGCCGCGGCGTCCTGGGCCGAGGCGGCCGCGGAGTCCGCCGCCGCCTTCGAGGCGTCGGCCGTGCTGTCCGTCTGCTTCTGGGTGCAGGCGGCCAGGGAAAGGGCGGCCGCGCCGGCGGCCACGAGGATGGCGATACGCATGGGTGTTCTCCCGTAGTTGTGGACGTGCGTGATCCGTCCGGCACACGCACGCGCCCCCGGGATCACTGCCTCAACGATCCGCGCGCGCGCCTGTTCCCTCGGCGCCTCACATCCGGTGAAGCGCGCACAGTTTGTTGCCGTCGGGATCGCGCATATAGGCCAGGTACATCTTGCCCATGCCGCCTTCGCGCACGCCGGGCGGGTCCTCGCAGGTGGTGCCGCCGTTGGCCAGGCCGGCCGCGTGCCAGGCGTCGGCCTGCGCGCCCGACTCCGCCGCGAAGCCGATGGTGCCGCCGTTCGCGTAGGTCGCGGGCTCGCCGTTGATCGGCTGCGAGACGGCGAACACCCCGGCGGGCGTCAGGTAGAACATGCGGTGCCCGTCCACCATCGAGGGGCCGATGCCCAGCGTGCCCAGCACCGCGTCGTAGAAAGTCTTGGCCTTGGCCAGGTCGTTGGTGCCGATCATGATATGCGAGAACATCCGCGTTTCCTCCGCTTCGGGTTCGGCGGGCAGATGAGCCAAGTCGGCCGCCGCTGACAATCCCGGCCCCGACGTCAACCGCGGTCCGTAATCCGCACTCAGCAGTTCTCGCCGGTGCACGCGCCCCGGCCGCCGCTGCGGGACATCGCCTCGCGGTCGCGCTCGCGCCGCTTTTCCCATTCCTCGGGCGTGGCGCAGGTCTTCTGCTTGAACAGCGAGCCCATCTGCGGCTCCTCCACGCAGACCAGCTTCTTCTTCTCCGGCTTGGGCGCCGGCGCGGTCACGGGCGCCACCGCCGCCGGGGCCGCACCGGCCGCCGCCGCCGGCGGCTCCGCGCCGGCCAGCGCGGCGGCCATCACGATCACGCTCAACAGCATCGCCCGTCCTCCCCAACCCGGCCCACAGGTTGGCGCCCCCACGCCCGCACGCCAAGCGCGCTCAGGCGATCACCGCCTCCGCCTCGATCTCCACGCGCGCGTTGGGGTCGACCAGGCCGGTCACGCCCACCAGGGTCATGGCCGGAAAGTGCCGCCCCAGGGTCGCGCCCCAGGCCTCGCCCACCTGCGCCCCGCCGGCGTTGAACTCGGCCATGTCGGTCACATAGGCCCGCAGCAGCACGATGTTGCCCACGTCGGCCCCGGCCGCCCGCACCACGGTCACCAGGTTCTCCAGCGCGCGCCGCCACTGCTGGCCCAGCGACAGCCCCGGCTCCACGCCCGCGTTCCCCACCCGCGCCAGCTGGCCCGACACCCGGATCGTCGTCGCCCCGCGCGACTTCACCGCGTGCGAGAACCCCCGCGGCCGCGCCCAGCCCTCGGGCAGGATGGCCTCGTAGTCGATGCCGGCGTCGTCGCTCATGGGGGGTGTCTCCAGCGCTGTGGCCCTCCCGGGGAGGGACGGACGGCGAAGCCGTCAGGGTGGGCCAGTGTGGGCCGGAACCGTGCGCCGCAGAAGCCCCGCCCGGCAACCGCCGGACCCCGCGCTCCGCCACGCGGCTCCAGGGCCGGGCCCGCTCATTCGCCCTTGTGATGGAACGCCTTGGCCGCACGCGCCTTCTTTCGCGGCCACGCTGGTGTGGCTGGAAGGAAATGCCCCCATGTCTATCCTCGCGTGGCTCGTCGTCGGCCTGATCGCCGGCTTCCTGGCGTCCAAGGTCATCAACAAGACCGGCTCCGGCCTGGTCATGGATATCGTGCTGGGCGTGGTCGGCGCCGTCGTCGGCGGCTTCCTGTTCAACGCCATCGGCCATTCCGGCCCGACCGGCATCAACCTCTACAGCATCCTGGTGGCGTTCGTGGGCGCCGTGGTCGTGTTGGTGCTCTACCACATGGTCTTCCGCCGCGGCCGCGCCATCTAGGCTCCGGCCGGACGACAACACCCGCGCCGCCCTGCCGTTGCTC
>CBHTUE010000268.1:0-6520 GCA_966096115.1 uncultured Phenylobacterium sp. | reverse complement strand
CGCCACCCCTTGACGTCCACACATATAAAGATATCTTTATGTGTGATGAAGCTCTCGGCGAAACAGGCTGTGGACGTGCTGCGCGCGGCGGGGGAGCCCACGCGCCTGCGCATTCTCGCGCTGCTGGAGCGCGAGGAGCTGGCGGTGCTGGAACTGTGCCGGGTGCTGGACCAGAGCCAGCCGCGAGTGTCGCGCCACCTGAAGCTGCTGGCCGAGGCGGGCTTGGTGGAGCGGTTCCCGGACGGCGCCTGGGTATTCTACCGCCTGACCGGGGCCGGCCGCGCCCACGAGGTGGTGGGCGAGGTGCTGGCGCGGATCAATCCCGACGACCCCGCGCTGGCCCGCGACCGGCGCAAGCTGGACGACGTGCAGGCCGAGCGCGCCGCCGCGGCGTCCGCCTATTTCGCCGAGAACGCCGACCACTGGGACCGCATCCGCTCGCTCTACGTCTCCGACGCCGACGTGGAGGCCGAGATCCTGCGCATCGCCGGCCCGGGTGGTTTCCGCCGCATGGTCGACCTGGGCGCCGGGACCGGCCGCATGCTGACGCTGTTGGCCGCGCGCGCCGACCAGGCGGTGGGCCTGGATCTGTCGCAGCAGATGCTGAACATCGCGCGCCGCAACGCCTCCGCGGCCGGGCTGGGCAATGTGGAACTGCGCCACGGCGACATCTTCGACACCCGCCTGCCCGACGCCAGCGCCGACCTGGTGGTGGTCCACCAGGTGCTGCACTATCTGGGCGACCCGGCCGCGGCCGTGCGCGAGGCGGCGCGGATCGTCGCCCCGGACGGGCGGCTGATCATCGTCGACTTCGCCCCGCACAAGCTCGAGTTCCTGCGCGAGCAGCATCAGCACCGTCGGTTAGGCTTTTCCGACGAAGAGATGGCGCGCTGGCTGACCGACGCCGGCCTGCCGCAGGTGGCGCTGCAGTCGTTGCCCCCGGGCCGCGCCGACGGCCTGACCGTGAAGATCTGGGCCGCCCTGCGCGCGCCCACCGAACTGAGGAGCGCCGCATGACCCTACTGCGCCAAGGCTTCGAAGGGTTCATCCCTCGATCCTGCGAAGCTCCCGATGGGAGCGAAGCAGGATGATTCCGAACCGCAGACGGACGGACGGCACGGCGCTCGGTCCTGTCGCGCGCGCCGGCGTCGGCGGCCATCCGCGTCCCGGCGTTTCTTTCGAGTTCTCGCCGCCCAAGACCGCCGAGGCCGAAGAGAACCTGTGGACGGCGATCCGGCGGCTGGAGCCGCTGAACCCGACCTTCGTCTCGGTGACCTACGGCGCCGGAGGCTCCACGCGCGACCGCACGCACCGCACGGTGCTGCGGATGCTGAAGGAGACGACGCTGAAGCCCGCCGCGCACTTGACCTGCGTGGAGGCGTCCCGCAGCGACGTCGACGAGGTGATCCGCGACTACTGGAACTCCGGCATCCGCCACATCGTGGCGCTGCGCGGCGATCCGCCCGGCCAGATCGGCGGCGTCTACACGCCCCGCGCCGACGGGTACTGCAACGCCACCGAACTGACCGCCGGCATCCGGGCGATCGGCGACTTCGAGGTCAGTGTCGGGCTCTACCCGCACGTCCATCCGGAGAGCCCGGGCATCGAGCACGACATCGACGTGCTGAAGGCCAAGATCGATGCCGGCGCGACGCGGGCGATCACCCAGTTCTTCTTCGACGTGGACGGCTTCCTGCGGTTCATGGACCGGGTGCGCAAGGCCGGGGTGACCATCCCGATCTCGCCCGGGATCATGCCGGTGACCAACTATTCGGGCCTCAAGAAGATGTCCGGTCCGATCGGCATCCAGCTGCCGGGCTGGCTGGGCAACCTGTTCGACGGCCTGGACAAGGACCCCGAGACCCGCCGGCTGATCGCCTGCTCGGTCTCGTCCGAGATGTGCGCCCGCCTGGCCGAAGAGGGCTTCGGCGACTTCCACTTCTACACGCTCAACCGCGCCGACCTGACCTACGCGATCTGCCGGGTGCTGGGCGTGCGCGAGACACCCCCCGAACCGAAAGAGGCCGCGGCATGAACCGCCAGGACCGCGTCGCCGCGCTGAAGGCGGCGTCCAAGCAGCGCGTGCTCATCCTCGACGGGTCCTGGGGCGTGATGTTCCAGAAGCGCGGCCTGACCGAGGCCGACTACCGGGGCGACCGCTTCAAGGACCATCCGGGCCAGATGAAGGGGAACAACGACATCCTGTGCCTGACCCGGCCGGATATCGTCGCCGACCTGCACGACCAGTACTACGCCGCCGGCGCCGACATCTCGGAGACCAACACCTTCTCGGCCACCTCGATCGGCCAGGGCGAGTACGCCCAGGAGGCCGCCGTGCGCGACATCAACTTCGAAGGCGCTCGCATCGCCCGCGAGGTCGCCGACCGCTGGACGGCCAAGGAGCCGGACAAGCCCCGCTTCGTCGCCGGGTCCATGGGTCCGCTGCCGGTGATGCTGTCGATGAGCTCGGACGTGAACGACCCGGGCGCGCGCAAGGTGACCTTCGATCAGGTCTATGAGGCCTACCGCGAGCAGGTCCGCGCGCTGCACGAGGGTGGCGTCGACCTGTTCCTGATCGAGACCATCACCGACACCCTGAACTGCAAGGCCGCGATCAAGGCGATCATGGACCTGGCCGACGAGGGCTACGAGGAGCTGCCGATCTGGATCAGCGGCACCATCACCGACCGGTCCGGACGCACGCTGAGCGGCCAGACGGTGGAGGCGTTCTGGAACTCGGTGCGCCACGCCAAGCCGTTCGCCATCGGCCTGAACTGCGCCCTGGGCGCGGACCTGATGCGGCCCCACATCGCCGAGCTGTCGCGGATCGCCGACACCCTGGTCTCGGCCTATCCCAACGCCGGCCTGCCCAACGCCATGGGCGAGTACGACGAGGAGCCGCACCAGACCAGCCACGAGCTGCACGAGTGGGCCGAGAGCGGCCTGGTCAACATCCTGGGCGGCTGCTGCGGCACCACGCCGGACCACATCCGCCACGTGGCCGACGCCGTGCGCGGCATGAAGCCCCGCCAGCCGGCCGAGCGCGTCAAGGCGATGCGGCTGGCCGGTCTGGAACCGTTCGAACTGGCTTAGACCCTTGAACTAGTCACCACATCCCGTCATCCCGGCCGCAGCGAAGCGGAGAGCCGGGACTCAGGAGGTTCAAGCGCTGAGCCCGGTCCTCCTGGGTCCCGGATCGGCCTGCGGCCGTCCGGGATGACGAAGTTGTTTTGCTAAAGCTGTGAGCTGAATGCGCCCTACCTTCATCAACGTCGGCGAGCGGACCAACGTCACCGGCTCGGCCAAATTCCGCAAGCTGATCGCCGAGGGGCAGTACCCCGAGGCGCTGTCGGTCGCGCGCCAGCAGGTCGACGCCGGGGCCGCGGTGATCGACGTCAACATGGACGAGGGTCTGCTCGACTCGGTCGCGGCCATGCGGACCTACCTCAACCTGCTGGCCGCCGAGCCTGATATCGCCCGCGTTCCGGTGATGATCGACAGCTCCAAATGGGAGGTGATCGAGGCCGGGCTGAAGTGCGTGCAGGGCAAGGCGATCGTCAACTCGATCTCCATGAAGGAGGGCGAGGCCAAGTTCGTCGAGCAGGCCAAGGCCTGCCTGCGCTACGGCGCCGCCGTGGTGGTGATGGCGTTCGACGAGGTGGGCCAGGCAGACACCGCCGAGCGTAAGGTCGAGATCTGCCGCCGGGCGTACAAGATTCTGACCGAAGAGGTGGGCTTCCCGCCCGAGGACATCATCTTCGACCCCAACATCTTCGCGGTGGCGACGGGGATCGAGGAGCACGACAACTATGCGGTCGACTTCATCGAGGCCACGCGGCGGATCAAGGCGGAACTGCCCTACGCGCGGATCTCTGGCGGGGTCTCCAACGTCAGCTTCTCGTTCCGGGGGAACGAACCGGTCCGTCGCGCCATCCACTCGGTGTTTCTGTACCACGCGATCGCCGCGGGCATGGACATGGGCATCGTCAACGCCGGCGACCTGCCGGTCTATGACGACATCCCGGACGAGCTGCGCGAGGCCGTCGAGGACGTGATCCTCAACCGGCCGCAGCGGACCAACATCTCCAACACCGAACGGCTGGTGGAATTGGCGCCCAAGTACAAGGGCGGCAAGTCGGAGTCGAAGGGCCCCGATCTCACGTGGCGCGAGGGCGACGTCGGCCAGCGGATCACGCACGCCCTGGTCCACGGCCTCACCGACTTCATCGAGGCCGATACGGAGGAGGCGCGCGCCGCCGCCGAACGCCCGCTGCACGTCATCGAAGGCCCGCTGATGGACGGCATGAACGTGGTCGGCGACCTGTTCGGCGCGGGCAAGATGTTCCTTCCCCAGGTGGTTAAGTCGGCCCGCGTGATGAAGCAGGCCGTCGCCTACCTGGAGCCGTTCATGGAAGCCGAGAAGGCCGGCAAGCCGCGCGAACAGGCCGGCCGCATCCTGATGGCCACGGTGAAGGGCGACGTCCACGACATCGGCAAGAACATCGTGGGCGTGGTCCTGCAGTGCAACAACTACGAAGTCATCGACCTGGGCGTCATGGTGCCGGCCGACCGGATCCTGGACGAAGCCGTCGCCCACAATGTCGACATCGTCGGCCTCTCGGGCCTGATCACCCCCAGCCTGGACGAGATGGCGTTCGTGGCCGGCGAGATGGAGCGGCGCGGTTTCAAGATCCCGCTGCTGATCGGCGGCGCCACAACGTCCAAGACCCACACCGCCGTGAAGATCGAGCCGCGCTACAAGGGCGGCCAGACCACCTATGTGCTGGACGCCAGCCGCGCCGTGGGCGTGGTCTCGGGCCTGCTCTCGCCCAGCGAGAAGGGGCGCATCCAGGCCGAGACGGCGGCCGAGTACGTCAAGGTGCGCGAGCAGTTCGCCCGGGGGCAGGGGAACCGCGCTCGTTCAACATTAAAGGATGCCCGCGACAACGCCTTCACGCCTGACTGGACCACCTACGATCCGCCGAAGCCCAGCTTCATCGGCACGCGCACGTTCGGCGCCTACGATCTGGCGGAACTGGCGCGCCATATCGACTGGTCGCCGTTCTTCGCCAGTTGGGAGCTAATCGGCCGCTATCCGCAGATCCTCGAGGACGACGTGGTCGGGGAAGCGGCGCGAAGCCTGTTCGCCGACGCCCAGGCCATGCTCCAGCGGATCATCGGCCAGCAGTGGTTCGAGGCGCGCGGCGTAGTCGGCTTCTGGCCGGCCAACTCGGACGGCGACGACGTGGTGGTCTGGACGGACGAGACCCGCACCACCGAACTCGCCCGCTTCCACACGCTTCGCCAGCAGATGGCCAAGGACAAGAGCCAGGCCGAAGGCGGCCGCGCCAACGTGGCCCTGGCCGACTTCATCGCCCCGGTGGGGACCAAACCCGACTGGATCGGCGGGTTCGCGGTCACCGCGGGTCACGGCGAGGCGGAGATCGCCAAGGCCTTCAAGGACAAGCACGACGACTATTCGGCGATCATGGCCGCCGCCCTGGCCGACCGGCTCGCCGAAGCCTTCGCCGAAGCGCTGCACCGGAAGGTGCGCACCGAGCTCTGGGGCTACGCGCCGGAGGAACCGTTCGATCTTGAACTGATGATCGACGAGAAGTACCGCGGCATCCGCCCAGCCCCCGGCTACCCGGCCCAGCCCGACCACACCGAGAAGGGCACGCTGTTCAAGCTCTTGGACGGCGCGGCCGCCACCGGCCTGGAGCTGACCGAAAGCTACGCCATGTTCCCCACCGCCGCGGTCAGCGGCCTCTACTTCGCCCACCCGGAGAGCCACTACTTCGGCGTCGGGCGGATCGAAAAGGACCAGGTGGAGGACTACGCAAGACGCAAGGGTTGGGACGTGAAGACGGCGGAGCGGTGGCTGGCGCCGATCCTGAACTATGAGCCGGTCTAGGGTGTGACCCTGGAAACGCCCTCTGTCCCAAACCGTCCCAGCGGGTGCGGGCAGGGCGGCCGCGTCACCTGAAGGCGCAGTCGCGGAGTTCGGGCTTGCCGGCGACGTCGATCACGTGGTCGCAACGCGCCATGACCACGTCCCCGTGGCTGACCGCGGCGTGCGCCTGTGCGGCGGCCTTCGCGAAGACCGCGCGAATGGGATCGGGGTGCTGGGCCGTGTGGAAGCCGATGACGAGGTCCTGCGCCGGAGGGGCGTCGACCTGATCGGCGATGGCGGTGAACTGGACAGCGACCTTCTGGAACTTGCTGCGCGCGGCGGCCGGGTCGGCGGCGTACTGGTTCTGGATCTGGTCCAGGTTGGAGGACAACACCGGCCTGGGGGCCGGGGCCGCGGCCGGCGCCGGCGGCGACGGGTCGGCGGCCGGCGACTTCGGCCCGCACGCCGCCAGCAGGCTGAGCGCGAGCGCCGAGGCGCCGGCGATGCGCACGGGACCTGTGGGTCGCCGAGGGGTGGTCCCGGTGAGCGCCTGTTGAAGCCACATGATGCCGACCTAGCCCCTTGCCACCCACAACGGCGCTACCGGGTCACGTCGGCGGAGGAAGA
>CBHTUE010000267.1:0-6521 GCA_966096115.1 uncultured Phenylobacterium sp. | reverse complement strand
TCCACCCCCCGCTCTTCAGCCGGCTCGCGCCGGCTTCGGCGGGCGGTCCCCCTTTTCCCGCACGCGGGAAAGGAAGATTTCACGGGCGAGCAGGCACCCTCCCCCCAATGTTCGAGGCCTTCGTCCTCTATTTCCTGGCGATCAACGGGGCGACCTTCGCGGCCTTCGCCCTGGACAAGCGCGCGGCCGAACGGCGGACGTGGCGCGTGCCGGAGCGCCGGCTGCTGATGATGGCGGTGTTCGGCGGCTCGCCCGGCGCCCTGCTCGGCCAGCAGTTGCTGCGCCACAAGACGCGCAAGGAGCCGTTCCGCACCTCGCTCTGGGCGGTGGCCGGTGTCCACCTGGCGCTGCTGGGCTACCTGGCCTGGCGGCTCATGTAGTCGGCCAGCCGCTGCAGCCCGGCGGCGTTCTTCTCCGGCCGCGCAGCGAAGCACCAGCGCAGCCACCCCTCGCCCTCCGGCCCGAAGGCCGCGCCCGGCGCGAGCCCCAGGCCCACGTCGGCGATCAGGTCCTTGCACAGCTGAACGCTGTCCGTGCACCCGGCGACGCGGAAGAAGGCGTAGAAGCCGCCGTCCGGCTGCGGCCCCTCGATCCCGGGGATGGCGTTCAGCGCCCCCAGCACTTGCTCGCGCGCCGCGATCAGCTCGGCGCGGACGGTCGCGACATAGGGCTCGCCGTGATCCAGCGCCGCCTTGGCGCCCTCCTGGATGAAGTCCGGCGCGCACGAGGTGTTGTACTCGATCAGCACCCCCAGCGCGTCCAGCAGCGGCGGCGGTACGACCATCCACCCCAGCCGCCAGCCGGTCATCCGCCAGGCCTTGGAGAAGCTGTTGGTCCCGATGATCCGGTCTTCCGGCGTCGCCAACGGCAGGAACGACGGCGCCGACGGCCGGTCGAAGGTCAGCCGCTCATAGACGTCGTCGCAGACGATCCAGGTCCCGTGCCGGCGGCACCGTTCCAAGATCGCGGCGCGGTCCGCCTCCGGCAGCATCCAGCCGGTCGGATTGTTGGGCGAGTTGATGATCAGCAGCTTCGTGTCGGGCGTCAGGGCGTCCAGCAGCCGGTCCAGGTCCAGCCGCCAGCGGCCCTGCGCCGGCTCCAGCGGGACCATCTCGACGGTGGCCGACAGGATCTTCGGGATCTCCGGCACATTGGGCCAGATCGGGCCCACCACGACCGCCCGGTCGCCGGGCGAGATCACCGCCTGGGCGGCCAGCTGGATGGCGTTGACCCCGGCGCTGGTGATCGCCAACCGCTCGGTCCCGATCGGCGTCCCGTGCAGCCGCGTCAGGTACGCGGACAGCGAGTCCCGCACGTCCGCGCGGCCGAGGTTGTGGGTGTAGTAGGTCTTGCCGTCCAGCATCGCCCGCGCCGCCGGCTGGCGGATGAAGTCCGGCGTCGGCTGGTCCGACTCCCCGAACCAGAACGCCAGGATGTCGTCCCGCCCGAGGCCGGCGTTCGCCACCTCGCGGATCTTGGACATGCGGAGGTTCTGCACCTCCGGGCGGGCGAGCGGCGGGAACGACATGGTGCTGAGATAGGGGAGTTCCCCGCCACCGTCATCCCAGCCCCATCGCTAACCCGTTCCCACGGCGCTGCCGCGCCTGGGAGAGGAGCGATCGCCTTACGGCGCCGCCGGCTTGGTGATCGGCTTCGCATCCTCCCAGCGGTAGGGCAACACGTCCGGCGTCACCTGGACCTCGGTGGTGAACTTGAACGGGTATTTGCCGCCGCCAGCCTCGGTGATCTCGACGAACCACGCCGTGTAGCCGCCAGCGGGCTTCGGCACCCTGGCCACATAGCTGCCGTCGCGGCGCATCGACAGCGTCTCGGACGTGAACGCCTTGCCGATGGTGTCGACGCGGAAGTCGCGAGCCTTGGGGTTGGTCGCCTGCCACAGGCGCACCTCGGCGGCCATGCTGTCGGGCTTCACCCACAGCGAGCCGTCCTTCTGCACCCGCCACGCATAGCCCGGGATCGGACGGTGGTTGATCACCGCCTCGTGGAAGGCGGTGATGCTCTCCATGATGTCGGTGCCGGCCGTCGAATGCTTGGAGTTCGGGATCATCCGCAGCCGCTTCGGGTCGGCGACCTTGGCATAGCCGTAGCGGGTGTTGTCGGGCGGGAAGTACTCGTCGCCCACCGCGTTGATCACGTACTTCGGGATCTTCATCGTGGCCCGGTCCTGGTAGTTCAGGGGGTCCTCGATCAGGTTCACGCCGTCCAGGCCGGGCTTGCCGATCTGGCCGGGGATCAGGCCGGCATCGACATAGTCCTGCAGCGCCGGCGAGAAGTAGCCCATCGCCCGCCAATGGTGGATCGCCGTGGCGTTCACGTTCAGCACGTTGATGACGATCGGCACGATGCCGACCACGCGCTTGTCGACCGCGCCCACCAGCCAGGTGGTCCAGCCGCGCTTGGAGCCGCCGGCCACCACGAACCCGTCGATCTTCGCCTTGCCGCCGGCGTCGGACGCCATGAATTCCTGCACCGCGCTCATCGCCGCCGTCCCGCTCTTCACCATCGGCAGGCGCAGCAGCTGGTTCGGGTCGCGGCTCTGGGCATAGCGCGCCTGCAGGTAGGCGATGATCTCGTCTTCGACGCGGGCCTTGTGCGCCGGGTCGTCGGCGAACGTCAGCGGCTGGTTGGGCACGTCGTCCAGCTCGGCCACGACCGAGCCGGTGTCGGTGGCCAGCTTCGCGAACCGCTCGGCCGGTTTCACCGGCGCCGGATCGCCCTTGTCGCCGCCGGTGATGTAAAGGAACGCGTCCCGGTGGCTCAGGTTGTCGGGGATGATCACCGTCAGCCAGTGCTTCCAGACCGTGGCGTCCACGTCCTTCGGCGCGGTCCAGGTCTGGCTGGTCAGCTCCAGCACCGCGGCGCGGAACCCCTCGCCCTTCTGGACCGCCACCACCTTCCAGCCATAGCTCGGGTCCGCCTTCGCGACATAGGCGTCGAGCGCATTCGGCCCCTTGGCCAGCGCCGGGGCGGCGGACAGCGCGAGGGCCAGAATCAGGCTGCTGAGAATTCGGAACTTCATCGTCGCCTCCCCGGACCTGTTCACGGTCCTTGCGACGAACATGGCACACGTTCCTTGCCCGCCGAAGGCGGGAGAGGAACGAGCCCGTCAGCTCACCTTCCGCTTCTGCGCCAGGGCCGTACAGCTGGCCGAGCCGATCACCCCCTGCTCGTCGTAGAGGCGGCACTCGGCGACCGCGACGCCTTCGGTCGCGCCGTGGCCGGTGACGTCGAAGCCGATCCAGTCGCTCACCGGCTCGCGGTGCAGGTACACCGTGGCGTCGGAGTTGATGTAGCCCAGGCCCTGGTCGCCGGAGTTGGCGAACGGGCTGACGAAGTCGGCGGCGGTGGCGACCCGGGCGAACGGCGTGAAGGGCTCGCCCTCCACCAGGTCGCGGATCTCGGCCATCCACAGCCGGCGCGGATGGCCGGGCTGGCCGAAGTCGCCGGCGATGCGGCGCACGTCCCACATGCCGCCCATCGGCCGCTGCGGCGGCGCGGGGATGTCGGCGGGCTTGGGGACGTCCCAGTTGTCGGGCGTCCAGATGTTGCCCGGCGAGTTCTCGGTCTTGCGCAGCAGCTGGCAGGTGGCGCGCCCGGCGCTCTCCCCGCCGGAGATGAACTCCGCGTCCACCACCTTGATCCGATAGCCGTCCTTGACCACCCGGGTCACCACCTCGACCGGCGACAGGTCAGGCAAGCGGTACATGTCCACCGTCAGCCGCGAGGGCATGTACTCGGGCGTGCGGTACTGCCGCTCGATCTCGGCGCCCAGCAGGCCGATGATCAGGCGGCCGTGCAGCGACGTCGCCGTCCACGGGCCGATGCCGGCGGACGTCGGGATGAACTTGTCGCCGTCTTTGCGGAAGAAGGGTTCGTTGGCCATGGCGGCGCGACCCTGCCGGAGTCGCTCAAGCTTGGCTAGGCAGGGGCGTCGCCGCCTCGGTCTCGCCGCGCGCCAGGACCGAGGTGATCGCCATGTCGTTGGTGACGTTGCCCAGGGTGCGGAAGATGTCGGGGGCGACCTCGACCGCCAGCAGGATCGGCAGCAGGTCCACCGGCAGGTTCAGCGCCGCGCAGATCGGCGCCACGCTGAGGATGAACGACACCTGCCCCGGCAGCCCGACCGACCCCACCGCCATCGCCAGCGCCACGAACACCCCGCCGGCGTACTGCACCGGGCTGGGGTGGATGCCGTAGACGTGGGCCACGAAGATGCAGACGGCCAGGTTCACCGCTGGGCTGGTCATGCGGAACACCGCCACCGCCAGCGGCAGGATCAGGTTCGCCACCCGCTCGGGCACGCCCAGTTCGTCGCGCGACCGCTCTATCATCGCCGGCAGGCAGGCCAGCGACGACTGGGTGGCGAACGCCGTCGCCAGCACCGGCGCCGTGGCCTGGGCCCAGCGGCGCAGCGGCACGCGCGCCACGACGATGGCCATGACGTACCCCAGGAGCGTGATCATCGCTCCGGCCGAGACCGCGACCACGATGTACTGGCCGATGATCCCGGCGGCGCCAGCCCCGGTGCGCAGGCCCACGCCCAGCGCCAGGCAGAACACGCCGACCGGCGCGGCCAGCAGCACCCAGCGGACGATCACGATCATGGCGTCGCCCAGCGCCTGGAAGACGTTGATCAGCGTCCGCCCCCGGTCCGCGGGCAGCCGCGTGATCGCAAAGCCGGTGAACACGGCGAACACCACCAGCGGCAGGATCTGGTCCTCCGACGCCGCCTTCAGGGGGTTGGCCGGCGCCAGGCCCCTCAGCCAGGTCGCGAAGTCGGGCGCGGCCACCGTCGTGGCCGGCGCGTGGGCCCCGGCGCGCAACGCCGCCGCCGCCGCCTCGTCCACCGGCCACAGCGCCAGCACGCCGTTGCACCACAGCACCGAGAAGGTCGCCGACACCGTCAGCAGGGCCGCGAACCAGACGATGGCGCGGATGGCCAGCCGGCCGGTGGCGGCGGCGTCGGAGACCTGGGCGATGCCGGTGACCAGCACCGCGAAGATCAGCGGCACCACGGTCATGCGCAGGGCGTTGAGCCACAGGCCGCCCACGCCCTCGAGCCCCTCGATGATCCGGGGCGCGTCGGCGCCGCCGTAGGCTGCGGCCAGCGCACCGGCGGTCAGACCGAGCGCCAGGGCCATCATCACCTGGACGCTCAGGGATCGAAGGAATTTCAAGGCCGCCCGCGCTCCACGCTCACCGGCGCCGATCTGGCCCGGTCAGCGCGCGCTCCGCAAGCGCCGCGTCAGACCGCGCGGGTCTTGTAGCGGACGGACAGGCTGGCGGGCTCCGAGGCGTCGGCCTCTCTCAGGCGCGCGGCCACGTCGTTGAGCGCCGTGTCCTGGTCGCCATAGCGGGCCAATTCACAGCCCTCGCGGGCGACGACCCAGTCGTCGCTCTCTTCAATGACTTCGTAACGCATGGTTGTCCCGTTCCCGTGCAACAGGACGTAAGACAACCAGGGCTGAGCAACAATTGCGCTTATCGTCGCAGTTGATCAGGGTATTCGCGATGTGATCTCGACGTCGCAGATCGAGAACGCCGCGCCTCTTGCACGTTTCAGCGCCGCAACCTTGGCCTGAAAAGCTGCGCCTTTCTCATTGAGAACCTCGGTCTTCGGCCGATCGGTCGCGGGCAGCTCGGCCGCAACGCGCACGCGGACCATGCGATCGGGACTCGCGGGCGGCTCTCCGACGGCGACCGCGCGCACGACGTCCAGGCCCGAGACCACGCGGCCCACGACGGTGTAGTCGTGGTCCAGCCGCCGGGCCGGCGCGCGCATGAAGAAGATCTCCGAATTGGCGCTGCCGGGATCGGCCTGGCGGCCCATCCCCATCACGCCGGGGCAATAGGCGCCCCAGCCGCGCAGCCGCGCATCGGGCCCCCGCGCCTGCTCGCCCTGCGACACCGCCTCGAAGGGCGTCGCGCCGACGAAACCCTCGCGGGCGTCGCTGCGCGAGACCACGACCGTGGCCGCAGCCTCCGGCACGCGGAAGGTGAACTCCGGCGGCAGGTCGGGATGGGCGGAGACGCCGCCGTCCTTGTTGTTGGGGTTGCCGGTCTGGGCGACGAAGCCGTCGATCACCCGGTGAAACAGCAGGCCGTCGTAGACGCCTTCGCGCGCCAGCAGCTTGATCCGCTCCACCCCCTTCGGCGCGAACTCCGGCCGCAACTCCACGACCACCCGGCCCTTCGAGGTGTCGATGACCAGTGTGTTGTCCGGATCGAGCGGCCGCCAGTCGCTCGGCGCGGGGGCGGCGGCGGCAAGGGCCAGCGCCGACGCAGCAATCCCAAAGGCCCGAAGCATCTGCGTCCCCCACTTTCAACCGACGTCAGGGCCGGGCTTGTCCCGGCCACCCAGAAACGCTGGCGGTCGAACGGTAGCCTGCGCGCGCGTTGCTGCGAACCTACCCAGGTCAGTGTCTCTGGGTGGCCGGGACAAGCCGGGTCATGACGTCGGAGGGGGTGGCCCTAATACTTCCGGCAGAGCAGGTCGCGCA
>CBHTUE010000266.1:0-6546 GCA_966096115.1 uncultured Phenylobacterium sp. | reverse complement strand
GCCCGGCGCGCAGCCGCCGCAGGCCGACGCGCAGCTGGTGCAGCACATCGGGGTTGTGCGCCCGCTGCAGCAGGCGCGCGTTGCCGGCGATCTGCACGAGGGCCTCGCGGGCCACCATCCGGAAGGCGTCGGCGCCCGTGGTGTGCGGGCCGATGGCGGTGCGCTGGGCCTTCAGCGCGGCGACGCCGTCGTGCCCGGCCAGCCGATAGCCGCGCTCGGCCTTGCTTTCGAAGGACAGCGTCAGCGCCGCCTTGGCCTGCAGTTCGCGCGCCAGCGCGAACAGGGTCGAGGGCTGGCCGGCCAGCAGCTCCAGCTCCATCTCCGCGATCGGCTCCTGCCGGCCGTCGGCGACGATCAGGCCGGTGTCGAAGCTGACCTCGATCCGGGCGCGGCCCTTGGTCCACAGGTGAGTGCGTCGTTCGACCTCGACCGTGAACGCCGGCGCCAGGGCGGCGTCGCCGATCGCGTCCACCGCGGGTGTCGCGGCCAGGGCGGCGAGGTCCAGGTCGGGACCGGCGACCGTGTGCTCCCACTCGTCGCGCTCGAACAGCCCGCCGGCGGCCCGGTGCTTGAGGGTCTGGATGTGGGTCTCGTCCTTGCGCCGCACCCGCAGGCTGAAGCCACCCTCGCGCAGGGCATGGCCGGGGGTGTCGAAATAGACGGCGTGGAGCAGGGAGACGGCGGATTCTTCGAGTGGAAACGTCTCTGCCCGCAGCGCCTCCACGGCGCCGGGACCGAGCTGGAACTTCAATTCCAACTCCGGTACGGCCTTGGCCGAACTCCGGGCGAGCATCCCAACGTCTCGTCGGCGCGCGACCTGCACGCCGCGCGTGAAGACCAGTGCCGGAAAACAAATCGAGTTGTCCACTCGCAGACGCGTGAACTTTTTATGACACGCAACGTGACGACGGTCACTGCTCCGGCTCAGCCACAAGCCCGTTGCTCGGCCCCGAGCATGCCTGCCTCTTCCGGTTCCGCAAAGTCGGCCCTGGTGGGCTGTCGCGGCGAGGGAGGCGCTGGCGCGCCGTCGGCATGTGGCGGGGGTGTGGGACGACTGAGGCAGGTGGGGCGCTTGACTATTCGATAATTCGAAATATATCGTTGTATACGTTGATCCTGACCCCCGGAGACCGGCCATGAAGCGCCTCCACCTGCACGTGAGCGTGCCCGACCTGACCCAGTCTATCCAGTTCTACGAGACCCTGTTCGGCGCACCGCCCAGCGTGGTGAAGGACGACTACGCCAAGTGGATGCTGGACGACCCGAAGGTGAACCTGGCGATCTCGACCCACCGCGCGCCGGGCCTCGACCACGTGGGCATCCAGGTGGACAGCGCCGCCGAGCTGGGCGAGCTGTCGGGCCGGCTGAAGGCGGCGGGAGCGCAGACCTTCGACGAGGCGAACACCACCTGCTGCTACGCGCAATCCGATAAGAGCTGGGTGAGCGATCCGGCGGGCCTGCGCTGGGAGACCTTCTTCACGCACGGCGAGGCGACAACCTACGGCGCGAGCGCCGCGCTGGCGGCGCTGGAAGCGACCGCGGCGGAGGGCTCGGCCTGCTGCGGTCCGGCCGCGTCGGTCGAGGTTGCGCCGGCGGCCGAGGTCGCGACGGCGGCGGCCGGGGCCTGCTGCGCGCCGGCGGCCGCGCCGGCCAAGGCGTGTTGCTGAGCATGGAGAAGACCATCGCCGTCGGGGCGCTGGGCGCGCTGGCCCATGAAGGCCGCCTGGACGTGTTCCGCCTGCTGGTGCAGGCGGGACCGGAGGGCATGGCCGCGGGCGAGATCGCCCGCGCCACGGGGGCGGTGCTGAGCACGCTCTCGGCCAACCTGGCGGTGCTGACCCGCGCCGGGCTGATCGCGTCGCGCCGCGACGGCCGGTCGATCATCTACACCGCCGCCTACGACCAGATGCGCGGGCTGCTGGGCTTCCTGATGGAAGACTGCTGCGCCGGGAAGCCGGAGATCTGCGCGCCGCTGGCGGCCATGACGAGCCAGCCGTGCGCCGCCGAGGGGAGGACCTGCTGATGACCACGCCGCTCAACGTACTGTTTCTGTGCACCGGCAACTCGGCGCGCTCGATCCTGGCTGAGGCGCTGCTGAACCGGCTGGGCGAGGGGCGTTTCCACGCCTACTCGGCGGGCTCGATGCCCAAGGGCGAGGTGAACCCGCACGCGCTGCCGCTGGTCCGCGCGCTGGGCTTCCGCGACGCCGACTTCCGGTCGAAGCCGTGGGACGAGTTCGCGGTCCCCGGGGCGCCCAAGCTGGATTTCGTGATCACCGTCTGTGACAACGCGGCCGGTGAGGTCTGCCCGGTGTGGCCGGGCCAGCCGATCACGGCGCACTGGGGCATCCCCGACCCGGCCGCGGCGACCGGAACCGAGGCGGAGATCGCCGTGGCGTTCCGCGAGGCGGCCCGTCTGCTGCGCAACCGGATCGACCTGCTGCTGGCGTTGCCGACGGCCAAGCTGGACCGCCTGTCGCTGCAGGCCCGCGTCCGCGATATCGGAACCGCCGCCGACCGCCAGCCCGCATGAGCGGAGGCGACGGCCAGGCGAGCCTGGAGCCGCCGCTGGAGGCGTTCGACGCCCCGCGCCGGATCGCGGCCGAGGCGCTGGGGACGGCGCTGCTGCTGGCCGTCGTCGTGGGCTCCGGGATCATGGGCGAGCGCCTGGCGGGCGGGAACGACGCCATCGCGCTGCTGGGCAACACGCTGGCCACCGGCGCGGCGCTGGTGGTGCTGATCGTGGTGCTCGGGCCGATCTCCGGGGCGCACTTCAACCCGGCGGTGACGATGACCTTCGCCCTGCGGCGCGAGCTGTCGTGGCGGCTGGCGGCGGCCTATGTGGCCGCGCAGGCGGTGGGCGCGGTCGCGGGGGTCTACGCCGCCCACGCCATGTTCGCCGAGCCGATCCTGCAGGTGTCGACCAAGCTGCGGGACGGCCCGGCGCAGGCGTTCTCCGAGTTCGTGGCGACGTTCGGGCTGATCGTGACGATCCTGGGGACGCTGCGGTTCCGGCCGGCGTTCACGCCGATGGCCGTGGGCCTCTACATCACCGCCGCCTACTGGTTCACGGCCTCGACGTCGTTCGCCAACCCGGCGGTGACGCTGGCCCGCAGCCTCAGCAACACCTTCGCCGGCATCGCGCCGTCCTCGGCGCCGGCGTTCATCGCAGCGCAGCTGGCGGGGGCTCTGGTGGGCGCCGCGGGGTGGTCCTGGCTGGTGAGGCGCCGGGCGGGCTGACGCGGCGCGGCCGCCGGGCCTGCGCCTACCCATTCGGGTAGCGCGCGGGGACGGCGCGGCGGTCACGGTGCGGGGCGCCCCAGGCGGGCGTCGTTCCGGAGGCCGACCCGATGCGTTTTTCGATCCGCGCCGCGCTCTTGGGCGCAGGCCTCGTCCTGGGCTGCGCAGGGCCGGGCCGGGCGAGCGTGACCTACGACTTCCGGGCGGCGTACGACCCGTCGCTGGGCGTGCCGGACGCGCGGGTGACTTACGTCAGCGCCGACTACATCACGACGCCGCGCACGGTCGGCCGGCCGGCGCTGGCCGCGTGCAACCTGTTCGGCTACGGGCCCGAGCACTGCGCGCAGGTGGACTTCTTCGTCTTCCCCGCGTTCGACGCGGTGGTGTTCGGCGGCCACGTGCCGCCGCCGGGCCCGATCCTGCCGTACTTCTTCGCGGCGGGGGCGTTCGCGCATGCCGGGACCTACGACGCGATCCCCGGATGGTCGCCGACGGCGGCGCGGCTGACGGTGACGGACAGCGGCGTGCCGGAGCCGGCGGGCTGGGCGCTGATGGCCCTGGGCTTCGGTGCGGCGGGCTGGGCGGTCCGGCGCAGGGCCGCGCGCGCCGCCGCCTGACGGCCCGGGCGACAGGATTTTTGCGGGCGCGATGGTGGAATCCCGGCCGTGGCGGCTCCTGGGCCTTACGGAAACAGGAGGACGCCAATGTCCCGCATCATCACGCTCGTCTACGGCGTGCTCTGCTACGCCCTTTTCCTGGGGGTGTTCGTCTACGCCGTCGGGTTCATCGGCGGGTTCCTGACGCCGACGTCGCTGGACGGGGCGCCGACCCGGCCGCTGGGCGTCGCGCTGGCCATCGACCTGGGGCTGCTGGCGGCGTTCGCCGTGCAGCACAGCGGCATGGCGCGGCCGGCGTTCAAGCGCTGGTGGACCCGCTTCGTGCCGCCGGCGGCGGAGCGGGCGACCTATGTGCTGTTCACCAACGTGGCGATGATCCTGCTGTTCCTGACCTGGCAGCCGATCGGCGGGGTGGTGTGGCAGACCGAGGGCGTGGCGCGCGCGGCGGTGAGCGGGGTCTACCTGCTGGGCTGGGCGGTGCTGTTCTACGCCACCTGCCTGATCGACCACCTGGACCTGTTCGGCGTGAAGCAGGTGTGGCGCCGGTTCCGGAACCTGGACTATGTGCCGCCGCAGTTCCACACGCCGGGCATGTACCGGATGGTGCGCCATCCGCTGTACGTGGGCTGGCTGATGATCTTCTGGGCCGCGCCGACCATGACGGCGGCGCACCTGCTTTTCGCCCTGGTGACCACGGCCTACATCCTGGTGGCCATCCGGCTGGAGGAGCGCGACCTCCTGGACGCGTTCCCCGAGTACGCCGAGTACCGCCGCAAGACGCCGATGCTGATCCCGCGGATCGGCCGGCGGCGCGAGGCGGCCGGACCGGCGGCGCGGTCAACCGCTCCAGGCCGGTGAATTCTCGCTGCGCCACGGGGCCAGGTTGAACCACCCGGCCGGCTGGCCCCAGGACCGTTCCTCGTCCGCCCGCTCTTCGATGGCCCTCGTCTCGGTGATGGCAGGCGAGGCGAGGCGGGCGGCGGCCTGGCGGGCCGCCGCGGCGGGCCCTGCGTCGCGGTCGGGGGGCAGGGTGGCGAAGAAATACCCGACCTCGACGCCCATGACCCCGGCCAGCTTCCAGAGCACCGCCGACGTCAGGCGGTCGTAGGCGCATTCGTAGCGCTGGACCTGCTGGACGCTGAGGCCGCAGGCGGCGGCCAGGGCCACCTGGGTCAGGCCCAGCTGCTGGCGGCGCTGGCGCAGCTGCCGGCCGACCATGATGTCGACGGACTCACACATGACCCGATCCCGAACCCGTTTTCGGCCGCTGCTTTAGTCGCCCGCGCGCGCCGAGGCGAACGAGCTTGTGCCGAGCGCTACCGAGCTTTTGCCGAGCAGCCCGACACGGCGTTCTGAGGTTGCTGACGGAAATACCCGTGTAATGATGTGCGCGCGTCATAACGAAGAAACCTGGGGAGGTTCGGTGATGCGCGCGATGCTGGTTCTGGTGGGAACGGTGGCCCTGATGGGGGCGACCGCGATGGACACGACGGGGGCAGGCGCGGCGCCCGCCGCAACGCCGGCGAAGGGCCCCGCGGCCGCGACGCCCGGCGATCCGTCGGTCCGGCCGGCGGGCTGGAAGGTCCCGCGGACGTCGTGGGGCGCGCCCGAGATCGGCGGCTACTGGTCGAACGCGACGCTGACGCCGCTGACCCGCAACCCGCGGCTGTCGGACAAGCCCTCGCTGTCGGCGGCCGAGGCGCGGGCGATGGAGAAGGTCTGGGCCGACGCCCTGGCAGAATCCGACGCGCCGACCGACCAGACCAAGACGACGGAGAAGATCCAGGCCGAGGCGTCGAAGTCCAAGCTGCTGGAGATCCGGCCCGACTTCGCCGCGGCCGGCGGCGACGTGGGCGGCTACAACACCTTCTGGATCGATCCCGGCACCCACATCATGACGGTGAACGGCCAGTTCCGGACCTCGATCCTGACCACGCCGAACGGCCAGTTCCCGCCGCGCAAGAAGGACGCGCCGGCGGGCGAGCGGTATCGCGACGCCTATGACAGTTATGAGGTTCGCGGGCTGGGTGACCGTTGCATCATGGGCTTCGGGCGCAACGCCGGGCCGCCGATGCTGCCGAACGGCTATTACAACAACAACTATCAGATCGTGCAGACGCCCAACGACGTGATCATCAACGTCGAGCTGATCCACGACAACCGCATCGTGCGGCTGAACAGCCAGCACCGCACGGACGGCGTTCGGCCGTGGATGGGCGACTCGATCGGCTGGTACGAGGGCGAGACGCTGGTGGTGGAGACCACCAACATCCCGCAGGCCCAGTCCCTGGCCGGGGCGTGGAAGAAGCTGAAGGTCACCGAGTGGTTCACCCGCGTGTCGCCGACCCGCCTGAGCTACCGCTTTCAGCTGGAAGATCCGGACGTGTGGGATGGGCCGTGGGGCGGGGAGTACAACTTCTACCCGCTGAAGGGCATCGTCTACGAATACGCCTGCCACGAGGGCAACTACGCCCTGCCGGCGATTTTGGCCGGGGCGCGCCACGCCGAGCAGCAGGCGGCGGAAGCGGCGGCCGCGGCCGCGGCCAAGAAGGCGGCGGAGGCGGCGGCGGCCGCGGCCCCGCCAGCGCCGAAGGGCCGGCGCGGGACGGACTGAGCAACGCGTCCATCCCACCAAGCGTCATCCCCCGGCTTGTCCGGGGGACCCATGCTTCAGCTTGCTCGTGAGAGGG
>CBHTUE010000265.1:0-6668 GCA_966096115.1 uncultured Phenylobacterium sp. | reverse complement strand
CTCGGCGCTGCGCGCCGAGCCACGTCCCCGAGGCGAGGATTTTAGGCCGCCAGGCCCGCCTGCTGGATCAGGTCGCGGACCTGCCGCATCTGCTCGGGCGCGGCGGCCAGGGCGGCGCGGGTCTCGTCCTGCTTCGCCAGCTTCAGCGCCTCGGACTTGGCCCGCGTCGACGCCGGGCCGATAGGGGCGGATTCGCCCGTCGCCAGCTTCAGCAGCACGGTCAGGCGGTGGACGGCCGGCGCGTTGGCGCGGGCTACCGTGTGGGTCAGCCTGGCCCGGGCGTCGACCTCGCCGCCGATCTCGCCGATCTTCTCCTGCAGCGGCTGGAAGTCCTCCGGCACCAGCCCGCAGCGCCCGACGGAGCGTTGCAGATCGGCCAGGGCGTGCAGCTTGGCGGCCGGGCTTTCGTTGTCGGCCGTCATGTCCTTCTCGAAGCGGAGCGAATTGACCACGGCTTTCAGCCAGCCGCCGGCCTTGCGCTTGTTGGCCGGGCCGATGACGTTCTCGGTCAGCCAGATCAGCGCCTCGACCTCTTCCTTCGAGGTCATGCCCTGGCCCAGGTAGGCTTCCACGAAGTCGCCGGTGACCAGCATCTTGGAGCGGGTGGTGAAGGCGCTCTGCACCTCCTCGAGCGGCAGCAGGTTGCCGGAGGAGGCGGTCAGCGTCATGGCGAGCGCCCGCAGCAGGTCGATCTCGCCGGCGGCGTCGCCGGGGCGCAGCCGCCTGGGGCCGGTCAGTTCGCGCAGGATGCGGCGGCCCAGCGCCGCGCGGGTGTCCAGGAAGGTCTCGTTGCCGAGCCAGACGGCGAGGCGGGTGGCCAGGCCCGACAGGTCTGGCATCACCTTGCCCACGGCGGGCTCCACCTTGGCGAGCTTGTCGACCGTGTCGAAGGCCGCCAGACGGGTCATGGCGGCGATGTTGGCGCCCAGGTCGTGGCCGCGGCCCAGCACCTCGTTGATGCCGGGCTTGGCCTCGAGGATTTCGGCGAGGGGCTGCTGGATCGTGGCCAGGGCCAGGGCGCGGCCCTTGCCCTTCTCCGGCCACTCGTCGGCCAGGTCGAGCAGCTTGGCGACCTTGTCGCCCCAGGTCGGCGCGTCGGCGATTGCGCCGGCGACGCCCGCGCCCAGGTAGTAGCCCCGCTCCGGGTCGGTCGCCAGCCGGTCGGCCGCGGCGGCGAAGCTCTCGTTCTCGAAGTTGCAGAGCACGCCGCGCTTGGCGTCCTTCATCAGCCGCTCCACCGACCGCTCGATCAGCGCGTGGAACAGCCGGATCATCTCGTGCACCGACATGCCGCGGGCGTGGGCCTCGGGGATCGCGATCTTCTGGATGGCGTGCTGCAGGTCGATGCCGGAGGCTTCCAGCTCCTCGACCAGGTCGGGGCGGTGCAGCAGTTCGAACGGGGTGGCGTGCTTGCGCTCCAGCCAGCCTTCCAGCAGCCGGCCGATCCGCTCGCGGGCGTGGATCGTGTAGAGGTCCTGCGGGGTCACGCACAGCGGCTGGGCGTCGGCCTGCGGCTTGGACTTCGCGACGAAGTCGGCCTGCCCCAGCTTCAGGATGACCACGGCGCGGTACTCGCGCGCCTCTTCGTCGAAGGTTTCCTTGGTGACCTTGACCGCGGCGACGCGGCCTTCCGCCATCAGCTCATTGGCCGTGTCGATCGCGCCGGCGCGGTTCTCCGTGGCCATGTCGAGTGTCCAGCCGGCGCCGGGGACCTTTCGGACAAAGACCTCGAAATGCACGCTATAGCCATCCACCTTCGGCATCCCCCCACGATGGAGGGACGTTGGGGCAACAAGTTTAAGGTCGCGTTAGTCGTGTCGGTCGCCGGCCTAGCCCCATTGAGGCCACGGTGAAGGCTCAGTAGGCTAACCGCGGCGAGGTAAAGGAGAGATCAACCTCAAATGGCAAAGATCACGCTGGTCGACGACGACGAGAACATCGTTACGTCGGTAAGCCTGGCGCTGGAAAGCCACGGGCACACGGTAAAGGCGTACTTCGACGGCGCCGCCGGCCTGGCGGCGCTGGAAAACGACCCCCCGGACCTGGCCATCCTCGACGTGAAGATGCCGCGCATGGACGGCATGGAGGTGCTGCGCCGCCTGCGCCGGACCTCCGAGGTGCCGGTGATCATCCTCACGTCCAAGGACGAGGAGATCGACGAGATCCTGGGCTTCAACCTGGGCGCCGACGACTACATGCACAAGCCGTTCAGCCAGCGCCTCCTGATCGAGCGCGTGAAGGCGGTGCTGCGCCGGGGCCGCGCCGAGGGCGAGGAGCCCATCGGTCCGACCGCTTCGGCCGAGGTCAACGCGCGCGCTCTGAAGCGGGGCAAGCTGACTCTGGACCCGGCCCGTCACGAGAGCCTGTGGGACGGCAAGCCGGTGAAGCTGACCGTCACCGAGTTCCTGTTGCTGCAGTCGCTGGCCCAGCGCCCGGGTTTCGTGAAGAGCCGCGACAACCTGATGGACGCCGCCTACGACGATCAGGTCTATGTGGACGACCGTACGATCGACAGCCACATCAAGCGCATGCGCAAGAAGTTCCGCGAGGTCGACCCTGAGTTCGACGCGATCGAAACCCTCTATGGCGTCGGCTACCGGTACCGGGAAAGCTGAGCGGGCGGTCGAGAGCGCCAGCGACTGGCTGAACGCATCGTCCTCGCGGTTCCGCTGGCTGCCCGGCTCGCGGCTGGGCCGGCTGATCCTGGCGCTCAACCTGCTGGGCCTGGCGATCCTGATCGGCGGGGCGCTGGTGCAGAACGAGCTGCGCAACGGCCTCGTCAATGCGCGGATCGACAGCCTGACCACCCAGGGCGAGCTGATCGCCTCCATCCTCGACCAGGCCGCCACGGTGGGCGAGCCCGAGCCGCAGATGGACACGGCGCTGGCGAGCGAGTTGCTGCAGACGCTGGCCAACCCGACGGCCCAGCGGGCGCGGCTGTTCGACAGCCGGGGCCGCCTGGTGGCCGACAGCGACTGGATGGTCGACCGGGTGGAGCAGAAGGCGCTGCCGCCGGCCAAGGCGCGCGGCGACAAGGAGCTGATGCCCCGCCGGACTGCGCCCACCCAGGGCGAGGCGGCCCGGGCGCTGGCGCAGGAGGTGGGCGCCGCCCTGCAGGGCCGTCACCTGGCCAGGATGCGCCGCGCCGAGAACGGCCAGCGCGTGGTCTCGGTCTCGATCCCGATCCAGCACGTCCGCGCGGTCCTGGGGGTCGTGACGCTGGAGGCCAGCGACGTCGACGCGATCATCCGCCGCCAGCGCGAGGCCCTGATCCCCTTCATCCTGATCGCCGTGGCGGTGACCCTGGCCTCGTCGCTGCTGCTCAACAGCCTGGTGGCCCAGCCGGTGCTGCGGTTGGCGCGGGCCGCCGACCGGGTGCGCCAGGCCCGGGCGCGCGCGATCTCGCTGCCGGACCTGGCCAAGCGCGACGACGAGGTGGGCAACCTGACCCGCAGTCTCGAAGACATGACCCACGCGCTGAGCGAGCGGATGGACGCCATCGAGAGCTTCGCCGCCGACGTCTCGCACGAGATCAAGAACCCGCTCACCTCGCTTCGATCGGCCGTGGAGACCCTGGAGCTGGTGACCGACCCCGCGGCGCGTGAGCGGCTGCAGGGCATCCTGAAGAACGACATCCAGCGGCTGGACCGGTTGGTGACCGACATTTCGAACGCGTCCCGATTGGACGCGGAGCTCTCCAGGGATCAGCCGAAGATCGTCGACCTGGGCCGGCTGATCCACGACATCGTGGCGCTCTACCAGGCCACCGCCCGGGCCGGCGACGTGCGCGTGCAGTTCGAGCCGCACAGTGGGCTCGACGCGGCGACCGTCATGGGGCGCGAGGGGCCGCTGGGCCAGATCCTGCGCAACCTGATCGACAACGCCCGCTCGTTCAGTCCGCCCGGCGACGTGGTGACGGTGGGCCTGCTGCGGGTGAAGGGCGAGGTGATCGCCACGGTCTCGGACAACGGCCCCGGCATCCCGGCGGAGAACCTGGAGACGGTGTTCGAGCGGTTCTACACCTCGCGGCCCAAGGGCGCGGCGTTCGGCGGCAATTCCGGGTTGGGCCTGTCGATCGCGCGGCAGATCGCCGAGGCGCACGGCGGCCACCTGCGCGCCGAGAACCGCACCGGCGCCGAGGGCAAGGTGCTGGGCGCCCTGTTCATCCTGACCCTGCCGGACGCCCTGCCGTGATCCGCCGATGATCCGGCATGGGGGCCTGATCGCGCGGCGCGTGGAGGGCTTGTGGCGCGGGCTGCTGATCGAGGCGCCGTCGGGCGGCGGCAAGAGCGACCTGGCGCTGCGATGCCTGGACCACGGCTTCCGGCTCGTCGCCGACGACCGGGTGCTGTTGTGGACCGCGGAGGGCCGCCTGTTCGGCCGGGCCCCCGACACGCTGGCCGGCCTGATCGAGGTGCGCGGGGTCGATGTGCTGCGGGTCGAGCCGGTCGCCTTCTGCGAGGTCGCGCTGCTGGTCCGGCTCGGGACGCCGGAGCGGATCCCGGAGTCCACAACCGAAACGATCCTTCGGGTCGCGGTTCCACTTCTGGCGGCAGACCCCTTCGAGATCTCCACGCCTGCGAAACTTGGCCGCGCGCTGACGGCCTTTGACGCAGCGCACAAGAGGCGTATCTAGCTCCGCTCGCGCCCCCGCTTCTTTGGGGCCATCGGGTGGGGATACCCCTTGGATTGTCAGGCATGATTGGCCTCGTGATCGTCACTCACGGCCGGCTGGCGCAGGAGTTCGTCTACGCCATGGAGCATGTCGTCGGGCCGCAGGCCGGCGTCGAGGCCATCTGCATCGGCCCCGAGGACGACATGGAGCGCCGCCGTCAGGACATCCTGGCCGCCTGCGGGCGCGTGGAGACCGGCTCCGGCGTCGTCCTGCTCACCGACATGTTCGGCGGCACGCCGTCCAACCTGGCGATCTCGGTGATGGAGCAGACCAAGGCCGAGGTGATCGCCGGGCTGAATCTGCCGATGCTGATCAAGCTGGCCTCCCTGCGCGGCCGGGTGCCGCTCGAGGACGCGGTTGCCGCGGCGCAGGAAGCCGGGCGAAAGTACATCTCTGTCGCCTCCTACGTGCTGGCCGGAGAGAAGTGAGCGAAGCCAATCGCAGCGTCGAGATCGTCAACAAGCGGGGGCTCCACGCCCGCGCCTCTGCGAAGTTCGTCAAGCTGGCGGCCACCTTCGACGCCGAAGTGAAGGTCTCCAAGGACGGCCAGACCGTCGACGCCCGCTCGATCATGGGCCTGATGATGCTAGCCGCCTCCCCCGGCTGCTCCATCGACATCGTGGCCGAGGGCGAGCAGGCAACCGAAGCGGTGGATGCGTTGGTGGAACTCGTGGCCGCGCGGTTCGACGAGGACGAGTAAGGGGCAGAGGCGCCCAGTTCCTCCCCCTTTGGGGGAGGTGTCGCCGGAGGCGACGGAGGGGGTCCTCCACGACGGTCCGGTCAACCCTTCGCACAGAGTTCTGAGCGGATCCCCTCAGTCATCCCGGACGAGTCCGGGATGACAGCTCCCCCAGAGGGGGAGCGACTGCCGAGGCTAGGTCTTCAGCCGCCAGCCGGTCCGGAAGATCACCGTCACCGCGATCAGGCACGCGCCCAGGAAGCCCAGGGTCGCCGCCAGGCTGAGCCCCACGCCGACGTCCGAGACGCCGTAGAAGCTCCACCGGAAGCCGCTGACCAGGTAGACGACCGGGTTGACCAGGGCGATCTGCTGCCAGACGCCGGGCAGCATGTCGATGGAATAGAAGCTGCCGCCGAGGAACGTCAGCGGGGTGATCACCAGGGTCGGGATGATCGACAGCTTCTCCCAGCCGTCGGCCCAGATGCCGGTCAGGAAGCCGAACAGGCTGAAGGTGACCGAGGTCAGCACCAGGAACGCCAGCATGACGAACGGGTGGCCGATCTCGTATGGGACGAAGATCCGCGCCGTGGCCAGGATCACCAGGCCCAGCACCACGGACTTCGAGGCCGCGGCGCCCACATAGCCCAGCACCACCTCGGCGGCGGAGACGGGTGCGCTCAGCACCTCGTAGATCGTGCCCGCGAACTTCGGCATGTAGATGCCGAACGAGCCGTTGGAGATGCTCTCGGTGAGGATCGACAGCATCAGGAGGCCCGGCACGATGAAGGCGCCGTAGCTGACCCCGTTCATGGTCGGCATGCGGCTGCCGATCGCGGCCCCGAAGACGATGAAATAGAGCGACGTGGTGATGACCGGCGCGGCGACGCTCTGGACGATCGTGCGCACCCAGCGGTGCATCTCGAAGAAATAGATGGCGCGGACGGCGTGGATATTCATGCGCGATCCGCCCTTACGAGACTGACGAAGATGTCCTCCAGAGAGCTCTCCTGGGTGCGCAGATCCTTGAAGTCGATGCCGCGCTCGGTGAGCCGCTTCATCAGCTCGGCGATGCCGGTGCTCTCGGCCTGGGCGTCGAAGGAATAGACCAGGTCCGCGCCGTCGGCGGCGAGGTCCAGCTGGTACTCGTCCAGGCCGGCCGGCACGGTGCTCAGCGGCTCCTGCAGGTGGAGCGTCAGCTGCTTCTTGCCCAGCTTGCGCATGAGCACGGCCTTGTCCTCCACCAGGATCAGCTCGCCGCGGTTGATCACCCCGATCCGGTCGGCCATCTCCTCGGCCTCCTCGATGTAGTGGGTG
>CBHTUE010000264.1:0-6673 GCA_966096115.1 uncultured Phenylobacterium sp. | reverse complement strand
GCGTTCGACGCCAACTGGGGCGTGCGGCCGGATCCGTATGACTCCGAGGCCGCCTTCACCGCCGCCGCGCGGGCCGGCAAGCTTGACGACTGGGCGAAGTCGCTGGCGCCGGCCTCGGCGCAGTACCAGAGCCTGCGGGCCGGCTACCTCGCCTACCAGAAGATCCGCGCGGCCGGCGGCTGGCCCCCGCTGGCGTCGGCGCAGGGCCTGAAGCCGGGCGCGAGCGGTCCGGCCGTCGCGGCGCTGCGGACGCGCCTCGCCGTCGAGGACCCGGCCGCCGCCAGCGCGGCCGCCGGCGACCGCTTCGACCCCGCCCTGCTCGCCGCGGTGCAGCGCGCCCAGGCGCGCTACGGCCAGGCGCCGAACGGCGTCGTCGACAAGGACCTGATCGAACAGCTGAATGTCCCGATCGACGGCCGTCTGGCGCAGATCGCGGCCAACCTGGAGCGCCTGCGATGGACGCCGCGGGCGATCGACCCCGACCGGATCGAGGTGAATACGGCCTCCGGCGTGGTCGACGTCTACCAGGGCAACCGCAACACGCTGCATATGCTGGCCGCGGCGGGGAAGCCGGGTGACGAGAGCCCCATCCTGGTGTCGCGCGTCGAGACGGTGGTGCTCAACCCCACCTGGAATGTGCCCGCGGGGATCGCCGAGAACGAGCTGCGGCCGAAGGGCGAGGCCTATCTGGAACGCCTGGGCTTCGTGGAGACCTCGGACGGTGAGGGGACGCGGCTGGTGCAGCAGCCGGGACCGGAGAACGCCCTGGGCCAGGTCAAATTCCTGTTCAAGAACAAGTACTCCGTCTACCTGCACGACACGCCGGCCAAGGCGGCCTTCACCAAGGAGCAACGGCAGGTGAGCCACGGCTGCGTGCGACTGGCCCGCGCGCTGGACCTGGCGCAGCTGCTGCTCGGCTCCCAGGCCGGCTGGTCGCCGGACCGGCTCTCCGAGGCGCTGGCGAGCGGCGAGACCACCGAGGTGAAGCTGCCCCGCCCGATGCAGGTGATGCTGAGCTACATGACCGCCTTCGCCCAGGCGGATGGCCGCATCGCGTTCCGCCCGGACGTCTACGGGTGGGACGCCGAGGTGCTGCGGCGTCTGGACGCAGAACGTCCCGGCTCCGCTTGATCCTGCGCCGCGCGGCCATAATTCGGAACCTCCCTGGCGTCAGAACGCGCGCCTTCCGGAGGTTCTATGGACCGAAACCGACGCGCCCTGATCCTGGGCGGCGGGGCCCTTGTGGGTTCGGCCGCCGTTACCGCCGCGATGAAGCTGCCGCCGTTCGCCAAGGTCGCCGGCGGACCCCTGCCGCCCGGGCCCGCGGCGCGATCCGCCTTGGCCGCCCCCGCCGTGCAGACCCGGCCGGTCGCCGACGCGCGCAGGCTCTTCCTGCACAACCTCCACACCGGCGATGTGGTGAAGACCACCTACTGGGCGGACGGCCGTTATGTGGACGGGGCGCTGGAGGAGGCTCGCCACGCGCTGCGTGACTGGCGCAACGGCGCCCAGCACGACATGGACCCCGGCCTGTTCGACATCTTCCACGACCTGTCGGCCCGGCTGGACACCGACCGGCCCTTCCAGATCATCTCCGGCTATCGCTCGCCGGCCACCAATGCGGCCATGCATGAGCGGAGCGCCGGGGTCGCCAGCCACAGCCTGCACATGCAGGGCATGGCCACCGACATCCGCATCGAGGGGGTGCAACTGGCCCACCTGCGCCGCGCGGCGCTGGATCTCGGGCGCGGCGGCGTCGGCTTCTATCCTCAGTCGAACTTCGTGCACGTGGACACGGGGCGGGTGCGGCAGTGGGCGGGAGCCTGAGGCGCTCGGCTCGGAACGACCTGGACGGCGTTCCAGGCCTCGCTGCTCGGACGCGTTGGGCGCGCAGCGGCGGACTAGCGCGGTCCGTCAGCCGCCACGGCGCCATCCGCAGGGCAATCGCCGCTAGTCCGCGTCCATCTTCAGCGCCGCGATGAACGCTTCCTGCGGGATGTCGACCTTGCCGAACTGGCGCATGCGCTTCTTGCCGGCCTTCTGCTTGTCCAGCAGCTTGCGCTTGCGGCTGGCGTCGCCACCGTAGCATTTGGCCGTCACGTCCTTGCGGAGCGCGCGGACCGTCTCGCGGGCGATGATCCGGCCGCCGATCGCCGCCTGGATCGGGATCTGGAACATGTGCGGGTTGATGAGGTCCTTCATCTTCTCGACCATGCCGCGGCCGCGGGTCTCGGCGCGGTCGGCGTGGACCAACATGGAGAGGGCGTCCACCGGCTCGGAGTTCACCAGGATCGACATCTTCACCAGGTTGCCGACCCGGTAGTCCTCGATCTGGTAGTCGAAGGAGGCGTAGCCCTTCGAGATCGACTTCAGCCGGTCGTAGAAGTCGAACACCACCTCGTTCAGCGGCAGGTCGTAGACCACCAGGGCGCGGGAGCCCACGTAGCTCAGCTCGCGCTGCGAGCCGCGGCGGTCCTGGCAGAGCTTGATCACCGAGCCCAGGTACTCGTCCGGGGTCAGGATGGTGGCCTTGATCCACGGCTCGGCGATGGTGGCGATCTTCACCGGATCGGGGAGGTCGGCCGGATTGTGCAACTCGATCGTGTCGCCGTTGTTGAGGCCGATCTTGTAGATCACGCTGGGCGCGGTCGCGATCAGGTCGAGGTCGAACTCGCGGCTGAGCCGCTCCTGGATGATCTCCAGGTGCAGCAACCCTAAGAACCCGCAGCGGAAGCCGAAGCCCAGGGCCGCGCTGGTCTCCATCTCGTAGCTGAAGCTGGCATCGTTCAGGCGCAGGCGGCCGATCGCGGCGCGCAGGTCCTCGAAGTCGGCCGCGTCGACCGGGAAGAGGCCGCAGAAGACAACCGGTTGGACATCGCGGAAGCCGGGCAGGGCGGCCTCGGCCGGGCGGCGCTCGTCGGTGATGGTGTCGCCGACCGCGGCGTGGGCGACTTCCTTGATCTGGGCGGTGATGAAGCCGATCTCGCCCGGCCCCAGGCTCTCGACCTCGGTGCGCTTGGGGTTGAACACTCCGATGCGGTCGATCAGGTGATGCGAGCCCTGCTGCATCATCTGGACGCGCTGGCCCGACTTGAGGGTCCCGTCGATCACCCGCACCAGCACCACCACGCCCAGGTAGGCGTCGTACCAGGCGTCGACCAGCAGCGCCTTCAGCGGCGCCGAGGCGTCCCCCTTCGGCGGGGGAAGCCGCGTGACGATGGCTTCCAGCAGCTCGTGGATGCCGGCGCCGGTCTTGGCCGAGGTGAGGATGGCGTCCGAGGCGTCCAGGCCGATGACGTCCTCGATCTGCTGGCGCACCCGGTCGGGCTCGGCGGCGGGCAGGTCGATCTTGTTGAGGACCGGGACGATCTCGTGGTCGTTGTCGATGGCCTGGTAGACGTTGGCCAGCGTCTGGGCCTCGACGCCCTGGGAGGCGTCGACCACCAGGATCGAGCCCTCGCAGGCGGCGAGCGAGCGGCTGACCTCATAGGCGAAGTCCACGTGGCCGGGGGTGTCCATCAGGTTCAGGACATAGGTCTCGCCGTCGTCGGCCTTGTAGCTGAGGCGGACGGTCTGGGCCTTGATGGTGATCCCGCGCTCGCGCTCGATGTCCATGTTGTCGAGCACCTGCTCGGTCATCTCACGCTGGGTCAGCGCCCCGGTCTCCTGGATCAGGCGGTCGGAGAGCGTGGACTTGCCGTGGTCGATGTGAGCGACGATCGAGAAGTTGCGGATGTGGCTGAGCGGGGTGGTCATGGCGCGCCGCGTTTAGCACATCTCGCGCCGCAACATAGCTCGCGGGCGGTTCCCGCGACGCGGCGCCCCAGACCTGCCGCAGAGCTGCCCCAGATCTGCGACGTCAAACGTGGTTAATCGGCCGTTAAGGCGAGATCCGCCATCCAGGGGCGCCTGGGCGGGCAGAATCGCATTCGGAGGGTGTAGAAGCGCCATGGACCGTCGCACACTGATCGTCACCGGCCTGGTCGCCGTGGGCGCGCCGAGCCTCGCACGCGCGCAGACGCCCCTGCCGCCGGCGCAGCCGCGCTCGGACGTGCCGCCGCCGCCCCCGCCGCCGAACGACAGCAAGACCTACAGCCAGGACGAGATCGTCCACGACGTTTCCGACTTCCTGGGCGTGACGGCCGAGAGCGCCGGGGCCGCGGTGGAGAAGCTGTTCTCGAAGAACGGCCGGCCCACGGCCTACATCGCCGGCGAGGAAGGCTCGGGCGCCTTCGTACTGGGCGCGCGCTACGGGCGTGGCCTACTGTACATGAAGGATAAGCCGCCGATGGAGGTGTTCTGGCAGGGCCCGAGCGCCGGCTGGGACTTCGGCGGCAACGCCAGCCGCGTCTTCACCCTCTGCTACAACCTGCAGGTCCCCGAGGTGATCTTCCAGCGCTTCCCGGGCGTCGAAGGCTCGGCCTACCTGGTGGGCGGCCTGGGCGTGAACTACCAGCGCGCCGACGACGTCACCCTGGCCCCGATCCGCGCCGGCGTGGGCCTGCGCCTCGGCGCGAACGTCGGCTACCTCAGCTACAGCCGCAAGCGGCACAAGATCCCGTTCTAGAAGCCCCACCCTCTAAACGTCATGGCCGGGCTTGTCCCGGCCACCCATAAACACAGGCGAACGGAGGGTGCGCACGGCGGCGCAATCGCGAGCTTGGCTTGACCGGTGTCTATGGGTCCCCGGGACAAGCCCGGGGATGACGATCAGCAGGGGGTGGTTTCTTTAGCCGCCGAACGCCGTGCGCAGCTTGTCCAGGTGGCTCAACACCGGGTTGGCCGGTTCGCCGGCCTGGCTTTCCAGGTACATGCGCCGGTCCAGGTGGCGGACGCGCTCGTAGAGGCGCTCGGCGCGGTCGGCCAGGCGGGTCAGGCCGCGGGGCAGTTCATTGCGGGCCGCTTCGGCCTCCGCGGCCTTGGCGACGTCCTCGGCGTTCAGGCGATAGCGGTCCTCGCAGGCGGCGGCCGGAGCCATGTCGCCCTCGCGCACGGCGCGCTGCACCAGTAGCCACGAGGCGACCTGCATCAGGCGCGTGGTCAGCCGCATGCTCTCGGCCGCGTAGGCCAGCGCGGCGTTGCGCGACAAGAGCTTCGACTCCTGACGGCCTTCGCCGTCCAGGTAGCTGGCGGTCTCCTCGACCAGCTCCATGCCTTCCTGGAACGTCCGCTCGAACAACTCGGAACGGGCGAAGTCCTGGATGACGTCGTCGCGCCAGTCGGGGCTTTGGGTATCTCGCATCAAATCGACTCTACACCCGCTACGGTTTCCACGCCCTGAACGAAAACGTCGCGGCGATGGCCCGCCTCTGCAACCCCTGTGCCAGCGCTCAATTCTGGGGCAGACCGCCGAACAGGGCGTCGGCGGCGGCGCGCGTCGATTTCTTCTTCTCGATCTGGGCCCGCACCCGGGCGCTCTCGGCGGCCAGGATCTCCAGGCGCTCCTCGAGTTCGGATACGCCGTAGAGTTCCAGGTCCTCACGCACCGCCTCCTGGAGGCGCTGGCCGCGGCCGATCCGGACTTCAGCAGGTTCTTCCATACCGAACCCTCCTATGCGTCCCCCGAAACCACGGCTATCTGACCGTGCATCGCCGTTTTGCGCAAGTTTTGGAACCGTCGCATGACCAGCCCCCTCGAAGCCGAGACCATGACCGCCGTCGCCATCGAGGGGGGCAAGGGCCCCGCCTCGGCCCTGCACGCGGCGCGGATCCCGCTGCCGCAGCCCAAGGCGGGCCAGATTTTGATCCGGGTGAAGGCCGCCGGCGTGAACCGGCCGGACATCCTGCAGCGCATGGGCGGCTACCCGCCGCCGCCGGGGTCGCCGGACACCATGGGTCTGGAGGTCGCCGGCGAGGTGGCGGTGGCGGCCGGCCGCTGGAAGGTGGGCGACAAGGTTGTGGCCCTCCTGGGCGGCGGCGGCTACGCCGAATACGCCGCGGTCGACGCGCGCCACACCCTGCCGCTGCCGGCGGGCCTGAGCTTCGCGGAGGCGGCCGGACTGCCGGAGACCGTGTTCACCGTCTACGCCAACGTCTTCGAGCACGGGTCGCTGAAAGCCGGCGAGACCCTGCTGCTGCACGGCGCCACCTCCGGCATCGGCGTCACGGCCATCCAGATGGCCAAGGCGGCCGGGGCGAAGGTGATCGCCACCGGGCGCGGGGCCGACAAGGCCGCCGCGGCCAAGGCGCTTGGCGCCGACGTCGCGGTCGACGTCACCACCCAGGACTTCGCCGAGATCGCCAAGGCCGAGGGCGGGGTCGACGTGGTGCTGGACATGGTCGGCGGCGACTACGTCTCGAAGAACCTAGACGCGCTGAAGACCGGTGGCCGCATCGTGTTCATCGCCGCTCTGGGCGGCGGCCAGCTGGACATCCCGATCTTCCGCATCATGCAGAAGCGCGCGGTGATCACCGGTTCGACGCTGCGTCCCCGCGATCCCGACGAGAAGGCGCGCCTGGCCGCCGAGGTCGAGCGCGTGGTCTGGCCCTGGATCGCGGCCGGCAAGGTCAAGCCGCAGGTGGACGCGACCTTCCCGCTGGAAGAGGCCGCCGCGGCGCACGCGCACCTGGAGGGCGGCGCGCATGTGGGCAAGGTGATCCTGACGGTCGGCTGATCGTCATCCCCCGGCTTGTCCGGGGGACCCATTCACACCGAACCTGTCGGAAAGGCCCG
>CBHTUE010000263.1:0-6749 GCA_966096115.1 uncultured Phenylobacterium sp. | reverse complement strand
CTGCAACATCAAGCGCGTCGGCGGCATCGCCGCCTGACCCGCGAAGGGCCCGCGCGCCATTCTGCCGCACGGATGGCGGGTTCGCTGAACAGCCGCCTGCGGCGGTTGAGCGATGGCGTGCCCGACCCCGTTGAACGCACTGACTTTTCGCGATCGAAGCCTGGCCGCAGTGGCGCCGTCCCGCGGGGTTGCCGCAGCGGCGCCGTGCCCGTTTGACGCACGGCGCCCAGGGCCGAAGCATGCGCAACCTCAGGGCAGGACGAGGCCCGACCACAACCCGACACGGGTTTCGTCCTGAGCGCCCCCGCTTGCCGGGGGCGTTCTTCCTTTTCCGGCGGGGTTTCGGGCTACTTGCGCCGCCGCACGCCGCGGCCCAGGCCGATCTTCTTGGCGAAGTCGCTCCGGCGCGCCGCATAGGCCGGCGCCACCATCGGATAGTCGGGCGACAGGCCCCAGCGCCGCCGGTAGTCGTCGGGGCCCATGTTGTAGCGTGAGCGCAGGTAGCGCTTCAGCATCTTCAGCCGCTTCCCGTCCTCCAGGCAGACGATGTAGTCGTGCTGCACCGAGCGGCCGATCGGAACGGCCGGCTTGGGGCGCTCCTCTGGCGCGGCCGGCGGCGTCGCGCCGGTCAGCTGCTGCAGGGCGCCGTGGACGGAACGGATGATGTCCGGAACCGCGTCGGCGCTCACGTGATTGCGGCTGACATAGGCTGAGACTATGCCGGCGCCGAGCCGCATCAGATCCTCGCCCGTGGGCCCTTCGACATCGGGTCCTACGCTCATGAACGCCCCTCTCGATATCCTTCCGCGGTTTTAGACGCGGCAAAGCCACCCCGGCCCTTGGCCGGACAACGCCCCAGCGGCGAAGTTGGTTCCCAGGCGCCGGCGTGGTTGGAGCGGAGGGCGTTCCGGAGTAAAGGGGGCGCCTCCGCCGTCCAGACTCATCCGCCGAGAGGTCCGCCCTTGAACCTGCACGTGTCCGCCCAAGCCTCGACCGACGATTTCTTCAAGCAGGGGGTGGACCAGTCCGACCCGGACCTGGCGAAGATCCTCGGGGCGGAGCTGACCCGGCAGCAGGAACAGATCGAGCTGATCGCCTCGGAGAACATCGTCTCCAAGGCTGTCCTCGAGGCCCAGGGCTCGGTGCTGACCAACAAGTACGCCGAGGGCTACCCGGGCAAGCGCTACTACGGCGGTTGCGAGGTGGTCGACGAAGCGGAACTGCTGGCGATCGAGCGGGCCAAGCAGCTGTTCGGCTGCGAATACGCCAACGTCCAGCCGCACTCGGGCAGCCAGGCGAACCAGGCGGTGTTCATGGTGACGATGTCGCCGGGCGACACCTTCATGGGCATGAACCTGGACCACGGCGGCCACCTGACCCACGGCAAGTCGATCAACCAGTCGGGCATGTGGTTCAAGCCGGTGGCCTACGGCGTCCGCTCCCAGGACCACCTGATCGACTACGACGAGGCCGCCGAGGTGGCCCGCGCGAACCAGCCGAAGGTGATCATCGCCGGCGGTTCGGCCTATTCGCGCCAGATCGACTTCAAGAAGTTCCGCGAGATCGCCGACGACGTGGGCGCGATCCTGATGTGCGACGTCGCCCACTACGCCGGGCTGATCGTGGCGGGTGAATACCCGAATCCGTTCCCGCACGCCCACATCGTCACCACCACCACGCACAAGACCCTGCGCGGCCCGCGCGGCGGCCTGATCCTGACCAACGACAAGAAGCTCGCCACGAAGATCAACAAGGCGGTGTTCCCCGGCCTGCAGGGCGGCCCGCTGATGCACGTGATCGCCGCCAAGGCCGTCGCGTTCGGCGAGGCGCTGCGGCCGGAATTCAAGACCTATGCGAAGGCGGTGATCGAGAACGCCCGCGCCCTGGCCGACAGCCTGCAGGGCGTCGGCTTCAAGATCGTCTCCAACGGCACCGACAGCCACCTGATGCTGGTCGACCTGACGCCCAAGAGCGTCAGCGGGGCCCAGGCCGAGATCGCCCTGGAGCGCGCCGGGATCACCACCAACAAGAACTCCATCCCCGGCGATCCGCTGCCGCCGATGCAGACCTCGGGCCTGCGCGTCGGCACGCCGGCCGGCACAACCCGAGGCTTTGGTCCCGCCGAGTTCCGCCAGGTCGGCAAGTGGATGGGCGAAGTCCTGGACGCGGTTTCGACCGGCGAGGACGCCACGGCCGTCGAGCAGAAAGTCCGCGCCGAAGTGGTGGCGATGACGCAGCGCTTCCCTATCTACAACTGATAGCGTTAAGTGGCCGGATAGGGGGCTAGATATGCGCTGCCCGTTCTGCGGCCACGACGAGACCCAGGTGAAGGACAGCCGCCCGTCGGAGGACGGGGCGGCGATCCGGCGTCGTCGCCTATGCCCCGCCTGCGAAGGTCGTTTCACAACCTTTGAGCGCGTCCAGCTCCGCGAGCTGACGATCCTGAAGCGTTCGGGCCGCCGCACGCCCTTCGAGCGGGACAAGCTGGCGCGTTCGATCGCCGTCGCCATCCGCAAGCGGCCGATCGAGCCGGAGCGGGTGGAGCGGATGATCTCGGCCATCGTCCGCCAGCTGGAAAGCATGGGCGAGACCGAGCTGCCGTCGTCGACCATCGGCGAGCTGGTGATGAAGCATCTGAAGCAGCTCGATGACGTGGCCTACGTCCGTTACGCCTCCGTCTACCGCGACTTCCGCGAAACCGGCGACTTCGCCAAGTTCCTCGGCGAGGAAGGCCTGAGCGAGGCCGGCGAGGGCTGATCGTCCCCGATCTGGGGAGTCCGCCCCGCTCGGCCTGGCCAGCCCGACTGGCGTCGGCCTGCCCTGCCTCATAAAGGGGAGGGGATGAGCGTCACCCTCAAACTCGCCACGTCTCTCGACGGCCGCATCGCCACCGCCTCGGGCGAGAGCCGCTGGATCACCGGGCCGGAGGCGCGCGAGCACGTGCATCGGCTGCGCGCCGCGCACGACGCCGTGGTCATCGGCATCGAGACCGCGCTGGCCGACGACCCGCAGCTAACCGTGCGCCTGCCGGGCTACAGCGGCCGGCAGCCGACGCGGGTGGTGCTGGACAGTCGCCAGCGCCTGACGCCGGACTGCAAGCTGGTGGCGACGGCGCGGGAGGTCCCGACGATCGTGGTGGCGACGGGCGTGCCCGTCCCCGCCCTGGTCGACGCTGGCGTGCGGGTGCTCAGTGTGCCCGCGATCGGCGGGGATCGCCCTGACCTGAAGGCCGTCGTCGAGGCCCTGCGCGGCGAGGGCCTCGCCACGCTGTTCGTCGAGGGCGGCGGACAGGTGGCGGGCAGTTTCCTGCGCTGCGGCCTCGTGGCTCGGATCGAGTGGTTCCGCGCCCCGATTCTCCTGGGCGACGAGGGGCGCCCGGCGATCGGCGCCCTGGCGGTTGCGGCCCTGGCCGAGGCGCCCCATTTCCGGCGGGTCGAGGTCTCCACGTTGGGCGAGGACCTCTGGGAACGCTACGCGCGGTTCGTTTGAAGGGGATCTGAATGTTCACCGGCATCGTCACCGACGTGGGTCGGGTCCGCACCGTGCGCGACACCAACCGCGACCGGCGCTTCGAGATCGAGACAGCCTTCGACACCGCGACCATCGACATCGGCGCCTCGGTCAGCCACGCCGGCTGCTGCCTGACGGTCGTCGAGAAGGGGCCCGGCTGGTTCGCCGTCGAGGTCTCGGGCGAGACCCTGTCGCTGACCACGCTCTCTGACTGGCATGAGGGTCGGCCGGTCAACCTGGAACGCGCCGCCCGCGTCGGCGACGAGCTGGGCGGCCACATCGTCTCCGGCCACGTCGACGGCGTCGGCGAAGTGCTGTCCATCGAGAGCGAGGGCGGGTCGCACCGGGTCCGCATTCGCGCGCCGAAGCCGCTGCACCGCTTCATCGCCCCCAAGGGCTCGATCACGGTCGAGGGTGTGTCGCTGACCGTGAACGAGGTCGATGACGACGTGTTCGGCGTGAACCTGATCCCGCATACCTGGGACGTCACCACGCTCGGGACCCTGAAGGTCGGCGCCCGGGTCAACCTCGAGATCGACATGCTGGCCCGCTACCTCGCCCGCTTCCAGGAAACCGCCTAAGCGCGCAGATTCGCGCCGCGCCGCGCCTGCGCGGAGTCTCGGAAGCGTTCGCAGGCCTATCCGCGAAATTCGCGGTTGCCGCGCATCGCGGCGCTAGTTCCTTTCATCCGGCGCGTGCAGGCTCTAAGAGCCTCGTTCGACTGACGAAGGACTTCCGATGGCCGACGATCCCATCCGCATCCTGATCGTGGAGGCGCGGTTCTACGACGACCTGGCCGACGCCCTGCTGGAGGGCGCGACCCAGGCGCTGAGCGCCTACGGGGCGGAGTATGACGTCGTCACCGTGCCGGGGGCGCTGGAGATCCCGGGCGCCATCGCCTTTGCCGAGGAAAGCAGCCACCGCCCGGCCGGCCGGCACTACGACGGCTACGTGGCCCTCGGCTGCGTAATCCGCGGCGAGACCTATCACTTCGAGATCGTCTCCAACGAGAGCGCCCGCGGGATCATGGAACTGACGATCGGCAAGCGCCTGTGCATCGGCAACGGCGTGCTGACCACCGAGGACGACGAGCAGGCCTGGGCCAGGGCGCGCGTCAGCGAGGGCGACAAGGGCGGTGGCGCGGCGCGCGCGGCCCTGACGATGATCGCGCTCAAGCAGCAGCTGCACGGCGTGAAGCGATGAGCGGCGCCCACGCCTCGCGCTCGGTGGCCCGGCTGGCCGCCGTCCAGGCGCTGTACCAGATGGAGGTGTCCTCCATCGGGGTCGAGGGCGTGATCCGCGAGTTCACCGACCACCGCTTCGACCGCGACCTGGAGGGCGGGGAGGGCGAGGGCGCGACCCTGGCCTCGGCCGACGAGGCCTTCTTCGCCGAACTGGTGCGCGGCGTGGTGGCCGAGCAGGCCAAGGTCGATGCCGCCATCGTCCGGCGGCTGGCCGAGGGCTGGCGGCTGGAGCGGCTGGACGCCACCGTTCGGGCCATCCTGCGGGCCGGCGCCTACGAACTGGCCAACCGTCCGGACGTGCCCACCGAGGTGGCGATCGACGAATACGTCGAGGTGGCCAAGAGCTTCTTCGAGGGGACCGAACCGGGCTTCGTGAACGGCGCCCTGGACGCCGTGGCCCGCGATGTCCGGACTTGACGAATTCGGCGAGATCGCCCGGCTCTTCCGACCGCTGACCCGCGGGGCGCCGGGCGCCTTCGAGCTCAAGGACGACGCGGCCGTGGTGCCGCAGCGCGACGGCCACGACCTGGTGATCACCAAGGACGCCATCGTCGAGGGCGTCCACTTCCCGATCGGCGAGGCGCCGGACCTGGTGGCGCGCAAGCTGGCCCGAGTGAACCTGTCCGACCTGGCCGCCAAGGCCGCCGAACCGTTCGCCGCCTTCCTGGCCGTGGCCTGGCCGCGCGGGTTCGGCGACCGCGACCGCGAACGCTTCGCCATGGGCCTGGCCGCCGACCTGGAGGCGTTCAACGTCGACCTGCTGGGCGGCGACACGGTTTCCACGCCCGGCCCGTTCACCTGTACGCTCACGGCCCTGGGCTGGGTCCCGGCGGGCAAGATGGTGCGGCGCGCCGGCGCCAAGGCCGGCGACCAGCTGCTGGTCAGCGGCGCGATCGGCGACGGCGTCCTGGGGCTGGGCGCGGTGCGGGGCGAGGTCGAGGACTCCGAGGGCTACCTGGCTTACCGTTACCGCCTGCCGGAGCCGCGCCTGGACCTGCGCGCCGCGCTGCGCCAGCACGCCCATGCCGCCGCCGACGTCTCCGACGGCCTGGTCGCCGACGCGGGCCATATCGCCGAGGCCAGCGGCCTGGGCCTGACCATCGACCTGGACCGCCTCCCGCTCTCCGGCGCCGCCGCCACCTGGCTGGAGCGGCAACCCGACGTGGGCGCCGCTCTCCTGCGCCTGGGCACCGGCGGCGACGATTACGAGGTGGTCTGCGCCATGCCGGCGGGCCTGAAGAAGCCGGCCGGGTTCACCGCGATCGGCGAATTCCGGAAGGGCGCAGGCGTCGAAGTCCGCGCCGCCGGCCAGGTCCTGGACGCCGGCCCCGGCGGCTGGCGGCACAGCTGAGGCTTCAGTCGGCGCGCTTGAAGGTCATCCTGGCCGGCCCGTCGTGCGCCATGACCTGCGCGGACCTGGTCCCCGGCGCGAACTGGAAATAGCCGCGGTTCACCCCGACGAAGTTGCGGCCGACTTCGCGCACCAGTTCGGTCTTGGCCGCCCCGTTCCAGGCGGCGAACAGCCGTCCGCCGTCACGGGTCACGTCCAGGACCAGGCCGTCGGTGCATTTGTAGTGGCCGACATAGCTGTCGAGTTCGGCCGGGGTCGGCGGCCCGGACGGGCCGGCCGCGTGGTCGGGGTGGAAGTAGAAGTCCGCCAGGCTCTCCGTGACGTGCTCGGGATCCGAGGCCGTCAGGTTGGTCAGCACGACGAAGGTCACGCCCTGGTCCGGGAACCGCGCCAGCATGGTCCGGAAGCCGTTGATGCCGCCGCCGTGGTTCCAGTAGCGCTTGCCGTCGCGCATGTTGACGAACTGGCCGTAGCCGTACTGGAAGCCGTGGTCGGTGAACATGGCGGTCACCGACGCCGGGCCGATCACCTTGCCCGACCGCAGGGCGAGGTCCCAGGCCAGCAGGTCGTCGAGGTTGGAATACAGCGACCCGGCGGCGTAGGGCAGGCTCATGGCCAGGTAGGGCGTATTGATCACGGCGCCG
>CBHTUE010000262.1:0-6765 GCA_966096115.1 uncultured Phenylobacterium sp. | reverse complement strand
GGGAAACGGGTCCGGTCGAAGGACTAGCGGCGCAGGCCGAGGGTCTCGATCAGCTTCTGATAGCGAGCCACGTCGGACTTCTTCAGGTGATCGAGGAGCGACCGGCGGGCGGAGACCAGCTTCAGCAGGCCCCGGCGCGAGTGGTTGTCCTTCTTGTGCGTCTTGAAGTGTTCGGTGAGGTTCGAGATCCGCTCGGACATGATTGCCACCTGGACTTCGGCGCTGCCCGTGTCCGCTTCGCCGCGGGCATGGGACTTGATGACTTCGGCTTTACGTTCGGCCGTGATCGACATCGGGTTTCTCCGCTCTTCAAAGATTGAAGACCCGCGAGGGTTCGAGCCGGCCCGCGCGCATCTCGCAGAGCGCGACCACCCTCTCGCCCGACATCGCTGAAACGGTGCGTGAGCCCGGCTTGAGCCTGGCTTTCACCGCTTCCACCTGTCGGGGAACGAGAACGATCGACCGTCCCTGCTTCAGTCTGAAGGCGTCTTCGTCGGTCACGGCCAGCACCGGGATGTCGTCCAGTGCGGTCTCGACCGGAAGCAATGCCTCCGACTGGCGGGCCTCATAGCCCAAATCCTCAAGCAATTCCAGTGCGACCGCCGATTGCTCGGTGAAGCGGCCCACACGCGTGCGGCGAAGCGCGCTGACATGCCCGCAGGCGCCCAGCGCCAGCGCCAGGTCGCGGACGATGGCGCGGACATAGGTGCCCTTGCCGCATTCGATCTCGATCGTGACGTGGTCGGCGTCGCCCAACTCTCCAGGAGGCGCGTCCGCCACCCGCGCCGAGTGGATGGTCACCGTGCGGGCCTCCAGTTCCACCGTCTCGCCCGCGCGGGCCAGGTCGTACGCGCGTTCGCCGTCCACCTTGATCGCCGAATAGGCCGGCGGGACCTGCTGGATCTCGCCCACGAACGCCGGCAGCGCGGCCTCCACCTGGGCGACGCTTGGCCGCACGTCGGACTCGGCGATGGTTTCGCCTTCGCGGTCCAGCGTGGTGGTGGTGCGCCCCCATTCGATGGTGAAGCGGTAGGCCTTGTCGGCGTCCACCAGGTACGGGACGGTCTTGGTCGCCTCGCCCAGCGCAATCGGCAGGATGCCGGTGGCCAGCGGGTCCAGCGTGCCGGCGTGGCCGGCCTTCTGGGCGTCGAACAGGCGGCGCACGCGGCTGACCGCGCTGGTCGAGCCCAGGTCGTACGGCTTGTCGAGATTGATCCAGCCCGAGATCGCCTGGCCCTTCTTGCGGCGGGCCACTAGTCCTCGTCCTTCCAGCTGTCGCTGGGTTCGTCGGGCGTCAGGTCGCGCCGCACCTTCGGGTCGTCGAACAGCCGCTGCATGCGCGCGGCCTCGTCGAAGCTCTCGTCGTGGCGGAAGTGCAGGTCCGGCGTGAAGCGCATGTCGATCATCCGGCCCAGGTGGCCGCGGATGAACTTGCCGTGCTTGTTCAGCGCCTTGACCACCTCGCCGGCGTTCTCGCCGCCCAGCGGCTCGACGAACACCTGGGCGTGGCGCAGGTCCGGCCCCACGCGCACCTCGGTCACCGTCACCGAGACGCCGGCCAGGACCGGGTCGTTGATATCCTCCTCGCGGAAGATGTCGACCAAGGCGTGGCGGACCAGTTCGCCGGCGCGCAGCTGGCGCTGGGACGGACCTTTTGGCGCCGGGCGGGAGCGGCCGGGGGAGTGGGGCATGGACGTGGAAACCTTCGCAATCCTGGGGCGCGGATCGGACGCGCCGGCAGGGAAGGGCGGGCTTCTAGTCGCGCGGGACGCCGGAGTCCAGTCAGGTCCAGCCCTGTCGCCTGGACAGGGTCGCGACCGGCCCACACTATCGGGCGAGGCTTGATGGGGGTCGCGCCGTGGACTGGCGTTTCTGGTTTTCGTTCCACGGCCGCATGCGCCGCCGGCAATGGTGGCTGACCCGGCTCATCGGCTGGGGCGGCATGGTCCTGATCGTGCTGCTGTCCGGGGCGTGGGCCATCTTCGACCAGGGGCCGGCGTCGGACGCCGCGGCGCTTCGGCTGATCACCAGTCCCGCGATGCTGTTGTTCCCGGTGGTGCTGTGGTTCGACGTCGCCAGCTGCATCAAGCGCCTGCACGACACCGGGATCACCGGCTGGGCGTACCTGATGGTGTTCATCCCGTTCGTCGGCGGGCTGCTGTCGATCGTCGTGATGGGCTGCCTGGACGGCACGATGGGGCCGAACAGGTTCGGGCCGTCGCCGAAATTCCCGGACGTGACCGCGACCGGCATGATCTTCGAGTAGACGGCCTGACCGGCGACCTCAGATCATCCGCTCACCCCTGTGAAACGGGACGGCGGGGTCCTAAACCGCCCCGGTCCGCTCGCGGAAGAACTGGATCACGCGCTGCTCGGCGGCCTTGGTCGGGCCCTCTTCCTTCAGGTGCAGGGTCAGCACCGAGTGCGGCGGGATGAACGCTGGCTGGGCGTCCTCGTCCTCCAGCTCGTAGGCCTCGAACCGGTCGCCGAACTCGCGGCGGTAGGTCTCGAAGCGGGCGTCGGGCACCAGGGTGTCGCTCTTGAACCGCAGGCCGATCACCGACAGGTCCTCGTCCTGCAGCCGCCCCTTCACGCAGGCGAGCTCCTGGGGCGAGAGCCCGATCTCCGCCGAGGGCTTCGGCTGGTTGCGGGTGATCGGCAGCGAGGGCTGCGACAGCACCGGCGCCACCACCGACGGATCGGTCATCATCGCCAGCGCGAAGCCGCCGGTGAAGCACATGCCGACCGCGCCCACGCCCTTGCCCCCGCACTCCGCGTGGGCCTTGCGCGACAACGCCCGCAGCCAGTCGGCCACCGGGCTCGATTTGTCGCCGCGCCAGACATAGAACTCGCGCCGCACGCACAGCACGCCCAGCGCCGTGCCCAGGGCGTAGGACCGGCTCGCCGGCTTGCCGGGCGTACCGAACAGGCTGGGACAGAACACCGTCATTCCCGCCGCCGCCACGCGGTCCGCGAAGCGCACGACCAGCGGGTGCAGCCCGGGCATCTCGTGCATGATGATGACGGCCGGGCCGGAGCCGCGCCGGTAGACCGGGTAACGCCGCCCGTCGTGCTCGAAGTCGAACTTCGTGTAGTCGGCCAGCGCCGCCTCGTAGCCCATGCCCATCCCCGGTCTTCTTATCGGGGAAGCTTAAGCCGATCAGCGTTTGAGGCGCAGCATGGAATTGTCGCCTTCGAAGCCAGACAGCTTCCAATGCCCGTCCTGGGCCTTGGTGAAGTCCAGCAGGCAGGGGCCGTCCTTCTTGGAGATCGCGCAGATGCGGCCGTCGGGCAGCTGGCGCAGGGCCTGAGAGATCACCAGCACGTTGGGGATCTTGGTCTCCGGCTTGTAGCCGTAGTACTCGGCCACCGCCTTGAAGACCTGCGGCTTGACCAGGGACTCGCCGGCGATGTCGGCCAGCTGCGGCCCCAGCAGCGCCGCCACGGCCGAGACGCGCGCGTCGCCGCGCCGCTCGACCTCGGCCATCATCCGCCGCTGGATCTCCTTCTTCAGGGCCTTGCGGTCGACCAGGCTGTCGAAGGTGGCCTCGTCCTCGTCGCGGATGGAGATCAGCAGGGCGTGGACGTCGCCTGCGGCCGGCAGCTTCTGGACGGTGGCGCAGGCGGAGAGCGCCAGGGCGCCGAGGACGCAGGCGGCGGCGATGCGGAAGGTTCGGAACATCATGGCCTCAAGCTCTAGCGCAGCCGAATGGCGATATCACGGCGTGTCGGATGACCTGCCGATGAACCAACGCGCGGCGAGCGCGATCGGCAACCCGACCAGAAACAGATGGCCGGCGATTTCCCAGTAAAGCGCCGGCGGCTTCGGCATCGAATAGCCCGCAGCCGACAGGGGAAGCACCACGAACCGCATCACGCAGAAGATCGCCGCCCCATAGAGCGGCCCGGCCACGAACCACAGCCGGCGCAGCACCGGCTGGCGCAGTGAGGCCGCCACGAACACCGCCGCGAACACCAACACGATGGCGACATGCGACCCGAGGCCGATGAGCGCCACGTCGGTCCCGCCGGCCATCGCCCGCGCGCGCCCGAACCAGCCGCGCGCCACCGCCTTGCCGACCGTCAGCAGCGGCAGTCCGGACAGCGTGCAGGCGACCCCCAGGTCGCCCGCGGCCCCGAGCAGCCCACCTGCCAGTACGGAGGGAACCACGCCCTTGCGGATCGTCATGCGCCAACCCCCTCGCCCAGGCGCACGGTTCCATGTTCCCGGACGGGACGCCAGACGGCCTAGAGCCCGTTCCGATAGCGGTCGAGGTAGGGATAGGCCGCGAGCGTCGACGGCCAGTCGTCGCCGATCGGCGTCATTGGCCAGGGGGGCTCGCCGTCACAGGCGTAGATGGCCGTATCGCCCATCACGTCGCCCGAGAGGTCGCCGGTGGTCCAGGGCGAGAAGAACCAGTGCAGGCGGTAGCCCGCCGCGTTCAGCGCATCGCGGACCAGGGCCGTCGCGTTCGGCCGGTCGCGGCTTGCCTCGACCAGCCAGGCGGGGCGCACCTGGTCCAGCAGGCGCCGCGCGCCCTGCAGCACCCGCGGCTCGAACCCCTCCACGTCGATCTTGACGAACCGGCAGTTGGCGGGCGCGACGTCATCGGCCCGCATCATCCGCAGCCGCTCCATCGGCTGACCTTTGGCATAGAGCGACGAGGCGCCGAAGTTGCCAGGGACGTCCAGGCTGGCGACGGGGGCCACGACCGAGCCCTGGGTCTCGCCGGCGACGGCGTGCACGGCCGTCAGGTTCGCAAGGCCGTTGGCCGCGCGGTTCGCCTCGAGCAACTGGAACAGGCCGGAATGCGCCTCGATCGCCACGACGTTCGCAGCCGGTCGCCGCGCCGCCACCGGCAGGCTGATCGCCCCGATGTTGGCGCCGACGTCCAGCAGGTCGCCGTCGCAGGTCTCGACGATCAGGTCCTGCTCCGCGCGGGCGAACTCACCCGCCTCGCGCAGGCCGCGCCCGACCCCGGTATCCAGGGCCGGGACGCGGAAGGTCAGGCCACAGGCGCGGACGGTCTCGACAGGTCCCATCCGCCGCCTCGCGCGCGGTCTAGAGCGACCGCTTCACTTCCTCGAGGTTGAAGCACTCGATGACGTCGCCGGCCTTGATGTCCTGGAAGCCCTGGAAGGCCATGCCGCACTCCTGGCCGGACGGGACTTCGTTGACCTCGTCCTTGAAGCGCTTGAGCGTCTGCAGGACGCCCAATTCCAGCACCACGATGTCGGCGCGGATGATCCGGACGCGGGCGCCCTTGCGGACCATGCCGTCGGTGACGCGGCACCCGGCGACCCGGCCGATCTTCGAGATGTCGAAGGCCTGCAGGACCTCGGCGTTGCCCAGGAAGGTTTCCCGTTGGATCGGCGCCAGCATGCCCGAGAGCACGCCTTTGATGTCGTCCAGCAGGTCGTAGATGATCGCGTAGTAGCGGATCTCCACGCCTTCGCGCTCGGCCAGCGCCTGCGCCTGCTTCGAGGCGCGGACGTTGAAGCCCAGGATGGCCGCGCCGGCGCCCTTGGCCAGCATCACGTCGCTCTCGCTGATCGCGCCGGCGCCCGACAGGATGATCCGCGCGCGGACCTCGTCGGTGCCGATCTTGTCCAGCGAACCGACGATGGCTTCGGTCGAACCCTGCACGTCGGCCTTGATGACCAGCGGCAGCTCCGAGACCTTCTTGTCGGTGATCTTGGCCATCATCTCGGCCAGGGACGCGCCCTGGACCGGGGCGCCGGCCTTCTCACGCTTCAGCCGGGTGCGGTAGTCGACCAGCTCGCGGGCGCGGGCGTCGTTTTCCACCACGGCGAAGGGCTCGCCCGGGTCGGGCGTGCCGTCCAGGCCGAGGATTTCCACCGGTACCGAGGGACCGGCTTCGTCCAGCTGCTCGCCGCGCTCGTTCAGCAGCGCGCGGACGCGGCCGAAATTGGCGCCGGCCACGACGATGTCGCCGCGCTTCAGGGTGCCGCGCTTGACCAGAACGGTCGCCACCGCACCGCGTCCCTTGTCGAGCTTGGACTCGATGACCATGCCGTCGGACGTGCGGTCCGGGTTGGCCTTCAGGTCCAGCACTTCGGCCTGCAGCAGGATCGCCTCGATCAGGTCGTCCAGGCCCATCTTCTGAGTCGCGGAGACCTCGACGGCCTGGGTGTCGCCGCCCAGGCTTTCGACCACGATCTCGTGCTGCAGCAGCTCGTTGATCACCCGCGTCGGGTCCGCGTCGGGCTTATCGATCTTGTTGATCGCCACGATGATCGGGGCGCCGGCCGCCTTGGCGTGGTGGATGGCCTCGATCGTCTGCGGCATCACGCCGTCGTCGGCCGCCACCACCAGGATCACGATGTCGGTGACGTTGGCGCCGCGCATCCGCATAGCGGAGAACGCGGCGTGACCGGGGGTGTCCAGGAAGGTGACCTTCTGGCCGCTCTCCAGCCGCACCTGATAGGCGCCGATGTGCTGAGTGATCCCGCCATGTTCGCCGGCCACCACGTCGGTGGAGCGCAGCGCGTCGAGCAGCGAGGTCTTGCCGTGGTCGACGTGGCCCATGACGGTCACCACCGGGGGCCGCGGCTCCAGGTGATCGTCCACGTCCTCGGCGCCGATGAAGCCCTCTTCGACGTCGGCTTCCGAGACGCGCTTCACGGTGTGGCCGAACTCGGTGGCCACCAGCTCGGCGGTGTCGTTGTCGATGACGTCGTTGATCTTCAGCATCACGCCCTGACGCATCAGGAACTTGATGATCTCGACCCCGCGGATCGCCA
>CBHTUE010000261.1:0-6775 GCA_966096115.1 uncultured Phenylobacterium sp. | reverse complement strand
CGCCCGGAGCGGTTCGCCGTCGGCGACCGCATGGACGCCCAGGTGACCAACATCGACAAGGCCGCCCGCCGCATCTCGCTGTCGGTGAAGGCCCTGGAGATGGCCGAGGAAAAGGAAGCCATCGAGCAGTTCGGCTCGTCGGACTCCGGCGCCTCGCTGGGTGACATCCTGGGCGCGGCGCTTCGCGAGAAGGCGTCCAAGGAATAGTTTAGACGTATTGGTCTAAGCGTCGAACGGCGGATCGGGAGACCGGTCCGCCGTTTTCGTTTCTGCGGCGGCGCATTATCGTGTCCGCCCCTCCCACGAGGTCGTCCCACGTGTCGCGTCTCGCCCGGTCTTGCTTTCGGTCCCTGGCCGTCGGTCTCGTCGCCGCCCTGCTGATCGCCGCGCCCGCCCTGGCGGCGCCGAAGCCGAAGTTCGAGGGGCCGCCCAAGTGGGTGGAGGTGCTGCCGGTGCCCGAGGCGCCGCCGGCCGAGGGCGCGCCGGCCATCCAGACCCTGCTGGACGACAACCAGAGCCGCCTCAGCCAGGCCGGCGACAGTTTCTACAACCGCCGCGTCCAGAAGGTGCTGCGGCCCGAGGGCCTCTCTGCGCTGACCACCTTCGGCGTCACCTGGGATCCGGAGGACGAGCAGGTCGCCGTCCACGCCATCCGGCTGATCCGGGGCGGCCAGACCATCGACCTGCTGGGCAAGGGCAAGAAGATGCTGGTCCTGCGCCGCGAGCAGGACCTGGAGCGGGCCATGCTGGACGGCCGCATGAGCGCCACCCAGCAGATCGAGGGCCTGCAGGTGGGCGACATCCTCGACGTCTCCTGGACCCACACGGGCCGCGACCCGGTCGCCGGCAACCGCTCGTACGACATGGAAGGCCTGGGCTTCCCGGGCGTGGCCGGGCGCTACCGCGTGCGCCTGACCTGGCCGGACAACGATCCGATCCGCTTCCGCACCACCGCGGGGTTCGGCGAGCCGACGATTACCCACCAGGACGGCTGGACGGTGGTGAACCTGGACGTGGCCCACGCCCAGGCCCCCAAGCCCCCGGTGGGCGCGCCGCCGCGGTTCCGCCGCCTGGGCTTCATGGAGACCAGCGGCTTCGAGAGCTGGAACGAGATCAGCCGCATGATGACGCCGCTGTACGCGCGGTCGGCGACGATCGACCCGGCCTCGGACCTGCGCGCCGAGATCGCGGCCATCGCCCAGAGCACCACCGACCGCAAGGCGCGCGCCTTCGCGGCGCTGCGGCTGGTGGAGGACAAGACCCGCTACTTCTTCATCGGCATCGGCGACGGCGGCTATGTGCCGGCCCGCGCCGACGACACCTGGTCGCGCAAGTTCGGCGACTGCAAGGGCAAGACCGCGCTGCTGCTGGCCATCCTGAAGGAACTGGACGTGCCGGCCGAGCCCGCCCTGGTCAGCCTGGGCGGCGGCGACGGGATGAACGAGCGGCTGCCGTCGCTGGCGGCGTTCAACCACGTGATCGTGCGCAGCGAGATCGGCGGCAAGGTCTACTGGCTGGACGGCACCCGCACCGGGGACAAGAGCGGGCTGGACGCGCTGCGTCCGCCGCCGCACCGCTGGGCCCTGCCGATCCGCGCCGCCGGCGCCGACCTGGAGCCGATCGTCGTGCCGCCGCTGGACGCGCCGCAGGTCGAGGCCACGCTGCGTTATGACGCCTCGAAGGGCCTGGACGCCCCGGCCGGCCTGAAGATGACCACGCTGTGGAAGGGCGACGCCGCCAACGCGCTGCGCCAGATGGTCGCCGCCGCGCCCCGCGCCGACCTGGAACGCAATTTCCGCCAGCAGTTCTCCGCCGGCCTGAGTTTCGCCCAGCTGGACAAGATCGAATGGCGCGACGATGCGGCCAACGACGCCTTCGAGGTGACGTTCCTGGGGTCCGCGGACCTGGACTGGCGCAAGAACCCCGACCTGGGGATGCGCGAGTACCGGGTGTCCAGCGCCAACAACTCGACGCCGGGCTTCGCGCGCCGCGAGCCGGGCCCCAACCGCGACGCGCCCTACGCCATTCCGTTCCCGTACTATGTGCGCGCGATCACCGAGTTCGTGCTGCCGAGCGACGGCAAGGGCTTCACCGTGCGCGGCCCCTCCGGCGAGGAGACCGTCGGCGGCATGGAGCTGAAGCGCAGCTCCGGGATCACCGGCGGCGTCGCGCGCTTCGTGCAGGACGTCCGCGCCCTCACACCCGAGATCCCGGCCGCGGAGGCCGAGGCGGCCAGCCGCGCGCTGCGCCGGATCGCCTCGGAAGACAGCCTGATCCGCGCGCCGCTGTAGCCGGCGGGACCGTAAACCCGGTTGCGCTTGCCGAACCGGTTCGCACGCGCTGAGGTTGCGGCGCCACATTGGTGATCAAGCTTCACCATAGCGCGGAGAATGAAGCTTTGCGCCTTGATCAGGATGCGGCGTTCGCTCATGGTCGCGGCGGTTCGAGGGGCCCCATGATCAAGTCCGAACTCATCGCGAAACTCGCGGAGGAGAATCCACATCTCACCCAGCGCGACATCGAGCGCGTCGTGGGCGTGATCCTGGAGCGGATGATCGAGGCGCTCGAGGACGGCGGCCGGGTCGAGCTGCGCGGCTTCGGCGCCCTGTCCGTGCGCTCCCGCGAGGCGCGGGCGGGCCGGAACCCGCGCACCGGCGAGCCGGTCGACGTGCGCGCCAAACATGTGCCCTTTTTCAAGAGTGGTAAGGAACTGCGCGAGCGGCTGAACGCCGACGACGAGTAGTCCTCCCCGGGGCCGATCCACCCAAGCAACGAATGGTCTAGGCCATGAGCATCTTCACGGAATTCCGCGAGTTCATCGCGCGGGGTAACGTCATCGACCTCGCGGTCGGCGTGATCATCGGCGCGGCCTTCAACGACATCGTCAAGTCGCTGGTGGACCAGGTGGTGATGCCGCCCATCGGCCTGCTGCTGTCGGGGATCGACTTCAGCCACCTGGAATGGGTGCTGAAGCCGGACAACCCGGCCACCAAGGCCGACGAGCTGGTGGCGATCAAGTACGGCCTGTTCATCAACACCTCGATCAAGTTCCTGATCGTCGCCTGGGTGGTGTTCCTGATGGTCAAGGGCGTGAACGCGATCCGCCGCTGGGAGGCCGCCCAGCCGGCCCCGGTGCCGCCGCCGCCCCCCTCGGCGCAGGAAGCGCTGCTCATCGAAATCCGCGACCTGCTGAAGACCGAGCGCCAGGGCTGACGCGGGCCGCGCTGCGCCTGCGCCGTTGACGGGTTCGGCGAACCCGGTTCCTCCTGACGGCTGCGAGGCTCGAGGCGCCTGTCGCGCTTGGCCTCCGCAGGGAGAGAGCGCGTCATGGGAATGTTCTCGGAATTCCGTGAGTTCATCGCACGCGGCAACGTGGTCGACCTCGCCGTCGGCGTGATCATCGGGGCGGCGTTCAACGACATCGTCAAGGTGCTGGTCGACCAGGTGGTGATGCCGCCGATCGGGATGCTGCTGTCGGGCGTCGACTTCGCCAAGCTGGAATGGGTGCTGAAGGCGGACGATCCGCTGACCAAGGCCAATGAGCAGGTGGCGATCCAGTACGGCGCCCTGATCAACGCCGGCATCAAGTTCCTGATCGTGGCCTGGGTGGTGTTCCTCATCGTCAAGGGCGTGAACGCGATGCGCCGGGCCCCGCCGCCGGCCGCCGCCGAGGCGCCGCCCCCGCCGCCGCAGGAGGCGCTGCTGATGGAGATCCGCGACCTCTTGAAGGCGCGGTAGGCGCGTCGCGAGAGGCGTCGGCGTCTGCTACAGACGCCCGATGCCTCCGGCCGGCCTTCAAAGCGAGATGACCCCGCCGGACTGGGCGCCGCCGCTGTTCCAGGCCGAGCTGGAGGCGGTGGCGCATGGCGTCTGGGCCCTGCAGGGCGCGGCGTCCACGGCCCGCATCTCCAGCCAGTTCACCTCGCAGGCCGACACCTACCACGCGCGCTATTCGGCCAGCGCCCACTTCCAGGGCCTGGTCGCCGCGGCGATCACCGCTGCGGGCATCGAAGTCGCCGAGGCGCCGCTGATCCTGGACCTGGGGTCGGGGTCCGGGGTGAATTCGGTGCTGCCCAGCTTCAACCTCTTCCCGGGCGCCCGGCAGGTGGCGACCGACCTCTCCGTCGAATTGCTGGCCGTGCTGGCGCGCGAGGCGCAGGCGCGGGGGCTGTCCCGGCAGGTGGTCGGCGTGGTGATGGACGCCATGCAGCTGCGGGTCCGCAACCGCCGTTTCGACCTGGTGACGGGCGCCTCGGTCCTGCACCACCTGGAGCGGCCCAGCGAGGCGCTGGAGGGGGCGTTCAACGCCCTGAAGCCCGGCGGCCACGCGATCTTCCTGGAGCCGTTCGACGGCTATGGTGTGGTCCGTCTGGCCTATGAGCGGATCCTGGCGGAGGCGGAGCTGCGCCGCGATCCCCTGCCGCCGCACGTCGCCGCCCATCTGCGCGGCATGGTCGCCGACTTCGCGGCCCGCGCCCGGCCCGATCCGCTGAGCCCGGACTTCGCGAAACTGGACGACAAGTGGCTGTTCGCGCGCGAGGTCCTGGAGGCCGAGGCGCGCACGAACGGGTTCGAGGCCGTCCATTTCGTGCCGCACCACGACCACGAGACGCTCTATCGCGACATCACGCATACGCAGCTGCGCCTGGCGACCGGCGAGGACCAGGTGTTGCCGGCGTGGGCGATCGACATCCTGGACAGTTTCGACACCGCCCTGCCGCCGGCCGCGAAGCGGCTCCTGATGCTGGAAGGCTCCGTGGTCCTGACGCGCGGCGGCTGACCTTCCCTCCCTTAATGGGGAGGGACAGCTCGCCGACAGGCGAGCAGGGTGGGGAAGTGTAGGCTGGAGCGTGGTGCTGAAAGTGGCCCGGCTGGTCCTGCGACGCGGCGCTTCGGACCACACTTCCCCACCCTGGCCGCTATCGCGGCCTGTCCCTCCCCGTTAAGGGAGGGAAGATGACGGTGACAGCCAAGATCTGCGGGCTTTCCACCCCCGAGGCCGTGCGCGCCGCGGTGGACGGGCGTGCGAGCCATATCGGCTTCATGTTCTTCGCCAAGAGCCCGCGCAACATCGCGCCGGACGCGGCGGGCCGGCTGGCGCCGCCGGCGCGGGCGGCGGGGGTCAAGGTCGTGGCGGTCACCGTCGACCCAAGCGATGCCGAGGTGGATGCGATCGTGGCGGGCCTGGCCCCCGACCTGATCCAGCTGCACGGCAAGGAGAGCCCGGCGCGCCTGCGCGAGATCGTGGCCCGCAGCGGGCGCGGCGCGATCAAGGTGCTGTCGGTGAGCGAGGCGTCCGACCTGGCGCCCGCGGCCGCCTACGACGGGCTGGTCGAGCACCTGATGTTCGACGCCAAGCCGCCGAAAGACGCCGACCGGCCCGGCGGCCTGGGCGCGCCGTTCGACTGGAGCCTGCTGGCCGGCCGGCGGTTCCAGCGGCCCTGGCTGCTGGCCGGCGGGCTGAACCCCTGGAACGTCGCCGAGGCGATCGCCGCCACGGGCGCCCCCATCCTGGACGTTTCCTCTGGCGTGGAGCGCGGTCCCGGACTAAAGGACCCGGCCTTGATCACGGCGTTTCTCGACGCTGTCCGCCGCGCCTGAGATCCATGACCGCGCCCTCACGACCCAACGATTACGCCGCCTATCCGGACGCCCACGGGCGGTTCGGCGACTATGGCGGCCAGTACGTGCCCGAGACGCTGATGCCGCTGGTCCACGACCTGGACGCGGCCTATTCGGCGGCCAAGGCGGACGCGGGCTTCCAGGCCGAGCTGGCCGGCTACCTCACCCATTACGTCGGTCGGCCCAGCCCGCTCTATTTCGCGGCGCGGCTCACCGAGCATTTCGGCGGCGCGAAGGTCTACCTGAAGCGCGAGGAGCTGAACCACACCGGCTCGCACAAGATCAACAACTGCATGGGCCAGATCCTGCTGGCCCAGCGGATGGGCAAGACCCGGATCATCGCCGAGACCGGCGCCGGCCAGCACGGCGTGGCGACGGCGACGGTGTGCGCGCGTTTCGGCCTGCCGTGCGTGGTGTACATGGGCTCGGTCGACGTGGAGCGTCAGAAGCCCAACGTGTTCCGCATGAACCTGCTGGGCGCGGAAGTCCGGCCGGTGACGAGCGGCTCGGCGACCCTGAAGGACGCCATGAACGAGGCCCTGCGCGACTGGGTCACCAACGTCCACGACACCTACTACCTGATCGGCTCGGCGGCGGGCATGCACCCCTATCCGGCCATGGTCCGCGACTTCCAGGCGATCATCGGTCGCGAGACCCGCGAGCAGATCCTGGAGATGGAAGGCCGCCTTCCGGACGCGGTCGTGGCCTGCGTCGGCGGCGGGTCGAACGCCATCGGCCTGTTCCATCCGTTCCTGAACGACGAGGCCGTGAAGATCATTGGCGTCGAGGCGGCGGGCTCGGGTCTGGACTCGGGCAGGCACGCCGCGGCCATCAACGGCGGCCGCCCGGGCGTGCTGCACGGCAACATGACCTACCTGCTGCAGGACCGCGAAGGCCAGATCGAGGAGGCGCATTCGATCTCCGCCGGCCTCGACTATCCCGGCATCGGCCCCGAGCATGCGTGGCTGCACGACGTGGGCCGCGCGACCTACCTGAGCGCGACCGACTCCGAGGCGCTGGACGCCTTTATGCTGCTGTCGCGGCTGGAGGGCATCCTGCCGGCCATCGAGAGCGCCCATGCCCTGGCCCGCCTGCCCGAGATCACGAAAGAGGTCGGCAAGGACGGCATCGTCGTGCTGAACCTCTCCGGCCG